>JAYEPA010000221.1:0-9416 GCA_034723545.1 Thermodesulfobacteriota bacterium
CAATGGGTTGTCCGAAAATTCCCGAATCCGCCAGTTTCCGGCGGGACTCTTCAGCCAGGGTTTTCTCGGTTTCGTTGTGATAGAAGATGACACTGCGGTACTGGCTTCCCCGGTCGACGAACTGCCCGTCACCATCCGTGGGATTGATCTGCTGCCAGAAGATCTCAAGAAGGTCCTGATAGCTGACCTGTTCAGGGGAATAGGAAATCCGGACCGCCTCGATATGGCCGGTGCTCCCGGCTGAAACCGCTTCATAGGTTGGATTTGCAACATGGCCGCCGGTATATCCGGAAATCACATGTTTGACGCCCGCCAGTTTCCCAAAAGGTTTTTCCATGCACCAGAAACAGCCTCCGGCAAAGGTGGCGATGGCGGTTTCCCCGGCCTCCAACTGCTGAGGCACCAAGACAGACATTGACGAGAGTGTTAAAAGCCAGAAAATTTGATTTTTCATGATAATTCCTTCATAATTTGCCCACCCTTAAAACAATAGGGATCTCGTTCCGTAAAAATATCTTTTCCCATACCGTAACTAACCGCCATGCAGCCGCCGCAAACCGGTCGGATGGAGCAGTCATTGCAGGCCTGAGAACCTGCCCGGTAACGGCGGGCCGATTCCGAGTGATAAATCTGTGCCAGATTCTGCTTAAAAATATTGCCCATGGGTGAGGGAAATTTACGGCAGGCATGAACTTCACCGTCGGGCAACAGGGAGACAAAATTAAAGGCCGCACCACAGCCGTATCCGGCACAGCCGCCGAAAACCGGCTTGCCGTCTTCCTCCAGGATAATGTTCAGCAGGCTGTCTTTTCTGGCAATCACCGGGTTATTTTCCGCAGCTTTGAGGTAGCTCCGGAGAAAGGCGGGATAGTTTTCAATTGGGGCGGAAATCAGGTCGGCCCCTTCACCAACAAGGGAGAGCCGGTTGAAGGTAAAAAGATCGGTTCGCCCCCGGAGCAGTTCCGCAAGATCCAGAACCTGATCCATGTTGGCCCGTGTCAGGGTCAGCATCACCATGGAGTAGATCTCTCGATTCCGCAGCAGCTCAAGAAATTCGAAAACCCGCTCAAAATGACCTTTGCCGCGAATATAATCATTATGTTCCTGTAATCCCTCCAGACTCACCTGATAGAATCCCGGTTTCTGAATGGCGAGCAGTTCATCAATACGATGTGCGGACATGGGATTACCAAGAATCGCCGTTAAAAAACCTCGCTCAGCCGCCTGGTGATACACCTCGTTGAAATGGGGATACAGCAGGGGATTGCCGCCGGTAAATGAAACCTGGCCGTAAACATGGTGTTGCTGACAGAATTCATACAGATCGTCCAGGATGCGGACAGCATCGTCCAGCTGCAGGGGAGAGCGGTCGCTCCGGTCATAACAATGTCTGCAATGCAGATCGCAGACCTGGGTGACATGCCATTGCAGGGTAAAAACCGGTGAGACAAGATACTTTTCAACGGAAATAATGCCGCGCGGGAATTCCGGCGATCGGGCAATAAGAGAAGGAGGCGCCAGCAGAAGGCCTCTGGAGATGGCCCGGTAAAGAACATCATCAATCGCACCGATGGAAACCTTGCCGCTCTCCGCAGCCTCTTGCGTAGAAATCTCTTCGCTGACGATTTTCAGGGCCAGCAGATCCTGATTCGTGGCACTCTTCATCTTGATTCCGGCACCAGCCTTCTTCCAGACCAGGACAAATCCATCTCCCTGTTGGGGAATGATTTTCGAATCATCAAAACATTCCACCAGTTGATTCCAGGAAACAGGCAGCAACTCCAGGGCCGGGTTGACGGTTAATTCCGTTATCCGTGCCAATGGTGAAGCCGGTTGATTCAGCAGCGTGTGGCGAGCCCATTCAATCCTGGCCAAATCAGCGAGATAGGGATATTTCCGGCGAATTTGCGGGTCATCCCGCAGCACCTCCGGCAGAGCCGAAGCCTCGGAAAGTAAATTCTCAATTCCCGGCATGTCGGTCAGCAAAGCACAGCTGACCGGATATGTTGACTTTATCGTGGCATAAGTAATCAAAAAACGTCCTTTTTTTCAGAATCAGTAAACGCAAAAAGCCGGTAACCTGACTTGGCCACCGGCTTTTTGCATGTTCGTGCAGACTGCACGATTATTTTGTTCCGCCTCAGCCGCTCTGGCCATGGTCTTTTTCTTTATCATCATTGTCGTCGGGAGTGCTACCTGCACCCTCTGGTTGACCACCTCAGCCGCTTTGGCCGTGATCTTTTTCATGCTCCGCATCATCTTCTACAGTGCTGCCAGCACTGTCAGGATGACCACCTCAGCCACTACTTGCTGCTGGTTTTTCGACTTCAGTGCTACCTGCACTGGGCTCCGCGCCTCAACCGCTGCCGCTGGCATGCGCTCCGGGCAAAGAAACGCCGCCGGTACTGATCAGACCGGCAATGCCCAGGCCGGCAAGCAATTTCTTCAAATCCTTGCTTTCCATAACAACCTCCTTGGGATGAAATGAGTGACAAGAGGCTCCTTTAAGAAAATCACCTTTTAAAGATGCCTACAAAAAATCAGAAAAACCGATGAATCATCGATATCTGATAGGCGAACTATATCAATCGTTCAATGAATGTCAAGAAAACAGGCAGAAGAAATAAAAATTATTGTCCCAAATTAAAGGATTTAGGCTTATTCTTTTCGTGTCCGCACCCTGGCCATAATTTTTTTAACCATGATGGGAAACAGGCCAAGGATGACAAACGAGGCAATCAGGCCGGGAGAAAGAATACTGGCGACAGAATCGATCTTGGCAATCTCCTTGCCGGCATTAACATAGACAATGGTACCGGGTAACATGCCAAGCTGAGAGACCAGATAAAACTTCAGCAGGGGTAAACGGGTGAGGCCCATGACCAGATTAATAATAAAAAAGGGAAAAACAGGCACCAGCCTCAGGCTGAAGAGATAAAAGCCACCCTCCCCGGCAATCCCCTCATTGACGGTTTTCAGTCTGTCTCCAAATTTGCTCTGCACCCATTCCCGCAGGAGAAATCTGGAAACAAAACAGGCCAGGGTAGCGCCGATGGTGCTGGCAAAAGAAACAATGATGGTTCCGGTCAGCAGGCCGAACATCCCACCCCCGGCCAAGGTCATGATTGCCGCTCCAGGAAGGGAAAGAGCAGTCACCAGAATATAGATCATCATGTAGGAGGCGATCACCGTCAACCGGTTGGCTGCGTATAATTCAGCAAAACGGGCCTGTGACTCCTTGAGATAACTCAAGGTAAGATACTGCTCCCAGCCCATGACCTGAAACAGCGTAATCAGGCCGATGATTGCCGCAACAATCATTCCTTTCTGAAGCAGATTTTTATTCATACGCTGTCCTGACGTTTCAGCTGTTCATGGCGGGAGAACAGTTTCACCTTTTCGCCCCGGACGACCTATTCCGACTCGAAATGACCGACTACAAATTCACGTTGCGGAAGAGGCGGAGACATCCCAAACCTCTTCCGTCTCAGTTATTTTTTCTCTTTTTTTCTTTTCTGTTTCTTGGTGGCTTTATCCTTCTTTGTTTTCTTCTCCACCTTGGCTTTTTTCTTGGCCTTTTTTTCCTTCTTCTTGGCAGCCTTCTTTTCTTTTACTTTGAGAGCCTTTTTCTTCGCTTTTTTCTCTTCTTCTTTTTTAGCTTTTGCCATTGTTTTTTCTCCTTTTTAAACTTAAGATTCTCACCTGGGGCAGTGATCTCACCGACTGCTTCTTTTTGCCGTTCTCCCGTGCCGGCCCCGCCTTCTGCCTGTCCGGTCGCACGTGGAAGAGTAGCCCGATCCACAATATCGACCAAGAACAACGCTATTTTTCTTTTTCTAAAAGAGGCCACCGCATATGTGACCTGCCCAGGGGTCAAGCCTGTTTGCTCCGCTGCCTGGGCATGGGTCGCTCCTTGGTTTACCGCCAGTAAGGCAGCAGCCCGCAAGCTGGACAGGCCAGCCTCCATACGGGTCAGCTCTTCACAAATCTTTTTTCTTGTGCCGTCAACAACTTTGTTTTCGTTTTCAGCATACCTTCTCTCTCATTAACTAAACGTTGTTTTGAAAATGTTTGATTGTTGCTCCTGACAAACAGTAACCATTAATTCTACTTTGGGAAACACGAAGTTCTCACAGAACAGCGGACAGGCTCAGAGACTGAAGCGGTTCAGCCTGATCCCCACAGTAGAATTAGCGACTAACAAGTGAGTAAAAATAAGCAGGAACCTTTGCCTCAAAGGTCATCTCCGCTTTTGTATGGGGATGTAAGAGTGTTATAGAGGCTGCATGAAGAGTCAGTCTCTTAATACCCTTTTCCTTTTTTCCATACATTTTATCTCCAGCTACAGGGCAACCTTTTTCCGAAAAATGAACCCGAATCTGATTTTTCCTCCCTGTAAGCAGATCTATTTCAAGCAGACTGAACTTTTTCGATTCTCTCAGAACTTTATACCCGGTCTTGGCAAGCTTCCCTTTTTTAGGATCATCAACAGAATACATTTTATGAATACTGTTTTCTGCAAGATATGAAGTAATTACGCCCTTTTTCTTCGATAATGTTCCATGCACTACGGCATAATACTTTTTTTCAAATCTCTGCCACTCACCCTGAAGATAACGCTTGGCTTTTTCATGTTTAGCAAAAACGATCACGCCGGAAGTATCTTTATCCAGACGATGAACGATAAATACCCGGTTTCTTGATTTCTGATTCCCTTTTCGCACATACTCATTCAAGAGATAATAAGCTGTATTTTCCCTCTCTTTATCATTAGCCACTGTTAAAAGACCCTTCACTTTATCCACAACCAGAATATCACGATCTTCATAAATAACAGAAAGCCCTTTGGGCTGATATCTTTTGGGGGGACTTTTAAATTTTTTTTGACTTTGCGGCATAATATTTATTTCCGAATACTGAACTGTTAACTATTCTTCCATTGTAACTATTCAGCATCCTACCCGGGGTGAAAATACCGGCGTTTATTATAAAAGTAACAAAAGAATTATATCGTCATTCCGGCATGTTTTTAGCCGGAATCCAGGATGGAGTGAGTGGCAAGTTTCTGGATCCCGGCTAAAAACATGCCGGGATGACGTGTGCGATTTTTTTATGTTTATCATACTGTTTTTACGGTATTTATGAGTAGTTCTCGAAATCTTGTTACTTAGAAGCAGATAAGCCTAGACTTCGAGACAACCGGGGGCACTGAACCCGGCATTTATTTTAACAGTTACAGGGCGGTGGTTAGGCCAATTTTCTGGCCCCACCTGAATAGTTACCTTCCGTCAAGCAAAACCCGCATTGCCTGTTTTCTGACTTCATCGGCAAAGCTCGCTTCAATACTATTCAGCACCAATTGTTTCGCTTGGTCTTTGGTCATATCAAGTACCTGCGCCAATGCTACAAAGTTCTCTGTCATATATCCCCCGAAATAAGCAGGGTCATCAGTGTTTACGGTTACGCAGACGCCCTTTTCCAACATGTCCAGAATAGTATGCTGTGACATGTCTTCGAACACGCATAATTTGGTATTAGATAAAGGGCAAACCGTCAGAGGCATTCTTGTTTCAACAAGATAAGCCATCAATTTTGGATCATCAATTGAGTGGACCCCATGATCGATGCGAGAGACCTTTAAATCATTAATAGCTGTCCAGACATACTCAGCCGGCCCTTCTTCGCCGGCATGGGCAACCGTTAGCAAACCGAACTCGCGGGCTTTGGCAAACACTCGGCTGAATTTTTCAGGTGGGTGACCTTTTTCGGAACTATCCAGTCCAACCGCTGTAATCCGACCAAGAAACGGCTCAGCTTGGGTCAAAGTGGCAAAGGCGGCTTCTTCACTGAGATGACGCAGAAAACACATAATCAACTTACTGGTGATGCCTAGCTGGTCTTCCCCGTCCTTCAATGCCTTTGAAATGCCATTGATGACTGTTTCAAATGAAACTCCCCGGTCTGTGTGGGTTTGAGGGTCAAAGAATGGCTCGACATGGACCACGTTTTGCTGGTGGCACTTTTTGAGGTACGCCCAGGTCAAGTCATAAAAATCCTGTTCCACCTGAAGGACGTCAGCACCTTGATAATAGATATCCAGGAAATCTTGTAGATTGCTGAACTTATAGGCTTGGTGCACCTGTTCTACAGTTTCAAAAGGCAATTCGATGTTATTTCTCTGAGCCAGTTCAAACATCAGCTCAGGCTCTAAGCTCCCTTCTAAATGCAAATGGAGTTCTACCTTAGGTAGTTTATTGAGCCAATCACGGGTCACAACAGACATATCAACCTCCCTATCGAGCAAAATTCAATCAATAAGATATTATTGCGTTGGGCCTAAAAAAGCGATGACTTATCACCTTGTGATGAACTACGGGGTAGCAGGTTCGAATCCTGCCAGGAGCATCAGAACATAAAAAAAGCCCCTACTTCATTGAAGTAGGGGCTTTTCATGTTCTAAAATAACAGTAACCTTATAATACTGACTGCAACAACTTCACACAAATATCTCCACCGTTTTTTTGCGCATAATCCATAATCACAGGAGTGAACTGCGAAAGCATATCACTATCCATTCCAAGACTGCCAAAACTATCAAGTAAAGAACCAGCACTCACAGTTTTCTTAGCAGAATCACCCAACAGCGATGAAGCACTGGACATCAAGTCAGAACTCTTTTTTGACGCCTCTGGTGCCTTATCAACAAGACCTGGTATTTCCGGCATGGAACTGGTCAGAGTAGCATATTCATCCGCTTTCAAATTATCTTTTGCTGTCTTGAAAACAGCTCCTGCACCACCCTCTGCCTGTTGCTCAGTCACCCCAAGCTTACTCACCAACAAGCCTACAAGATCACCTGTACCTAAAGCATAACTTGTTGAGAGTCCAAAACAAAACAGGCCTAACATCACAATAAGACAACTCATACCTTTTTTCATACATTCTCCTCTAAATCATTTATCTACTTGATCATTTCCCATGATGACAACTTTTCCTGACGCTGTATTCGAGCCGGATATTCATGGTTAATATCAGACCGAAAGCAACAAGAAAAATTACTAGTACCAAAGAGATTGGAATCTGCCACATGTCCCTCCGTAAGTCCAGCAAAAAATGTGTCAGGATAATCATCCAGCATATGACGATACGCAACAATTTCAATAATACTCAAAAAAACCAAGCCTAAAAAAAAGTAAAACCCTTGCCGTATATGCGTGGTTCCATGGCAACAAGAGACCTAACCCACTAAAATGGAATAAAACATCAGGTTTTTCAGGACTCTTTTCAGTACTCGCTTGGCGGGTGCAAGTCCCTTAACAGTAGAGGCACCTATAGCTATTGGCGGGACACTCGGAGCGGAAGGTGCGTAACCGTTCGCACAACCCAAGGTCGCTATGCAGCGTCAATCGTGTACACCTCGGATTTCGACTGTAAGCAGGGCAGTCAGGGTGGTAAGGAACAGAAAAACGAACAAGGGGACAAGTTCGAGACCATCTGTGGCGTGATGGTTGACGGTCAGTCCTACCGCTACCGCTGTAAGGTGGTCGATATCTATAGGGAGAACCGGAAGATCAAGACAGTTCTGCACTTCCCCGACCAGACCATGAAGCTGGAATGGCAACCGCACAACGAAGTACTCATTCGCCAAGAGGGCATGCAGGATCAGTATACTCGGTATTCGACCTCGGAAGGCGAGACGAATTTCCGCCTTGAGAGGAATACCTACTTCTATATCTCCAACAAGGATGCCGCCCGTCGCGAGGTTGACAACTTCAGCAACTGACCCCGGATCGGAAAAAATCCCCATTGCACCATGCCAGGTCGAAAGGCCGGGCTTTCTCTACTTCTGAGAAGTGAATAACTGCGAGAATTAAAAAATCGGCATCGGTGCAACGGCTGGCAATCATAAACGCCCGGCCGTTGAGGTTTCCACCGCACTCTAAACTCCATTTGCACAAAATACCAACTCACGGAAAATGACGTCAGGCGCAAGCCTTACAGTGAAAAACATCGGAAAACCGTACGCACGGTCTGCTGATGGAGCATTGAGAAAAGAAAGGACTCTGGAACAGAGTAATAGCCGCGTGCGGCGAGGCGTCAACAAAAAAGAGCCGGAAAAGCGGCTGAATCAGAACTCTACTCTACCCTTTACTTGCAGTCATCAAGTCAGGGCGCAAGAACAGGCCGTATGCACTGTTGTGTATGAACCTGGCTACTGAAGTCCCTGCGCGCCCTTGAGCAGGGCCTCGCACTTGGCACGATCTTCATCGGAACTGCTCTTCTCAACACATTTTTCGTAGTCATCCACGATTTTCATCTTGCGTTCATTAAGCTCGGTCTGGGATTGATTGGTTTCGGCCTGACTCCTGTGCGCGCGTTTCTCGGCGGAAGAACAGGCTGTCATCAGACTGAGGGCGATAACTGCGATAAAAAGGGTTTTAAATGCCGGCATGCTCATACTCCTTGGTGGATTCTAAAAAAATAAGGCTCAATATGTATTTCGGGTTGGTGGCACAGCATTACCATTTGGTAAAGATCGCCGCCATCTGCAAAATCTGTGTTTTTCCTGATCAAACCCTGCGTTACATTATTCTTCCCCACCCGCAAGCAGAGAAGAGTGCGACCAATAGCCCCACCAACCTGAAACACATAATGAGCAAAAATATGGTTACTACCATGGCACATTGCCGGAATAAATACAACATCTTTAAGGGCAAAAACATGGGTGCGTTTTTGACTCGATAATCAGCTTAACCCATTGTTTATCAACCTGATATTAACCATTTAGATATTATGGTTGATTGTAAGGATGCCGCCCGTCGCGAGGTTGACAACTTCAGCAACTGACCCCGGATCGGAAAAAATCCCCATTGCACCATGCCAATTCGAGAGGCCGGGCTTTCTCTACCATAGAAGCCTTACAACTCGCATACTCAGCTGCGGTAATGATAATAGAGCTATTTAGAATATTTTTTTGATTCGTTATCAGTTTTTTAGCGAATATAAGTGCTTTTTCTCCGGTCTCATATATCTCCACTTCTATCATTTGTGCACTTTCTGTTTTATAATGTGTTGCTTCCATATTTTCCCCTTTTACATTACTTTTACCTACATCCTGCTCCCTCAAGGGCAGCGGCGACTCTCCATTGCGTTTTTAAGTATGCAAAAAATATGACTCAAATGGCTGCTTATATCTTTTTGTTTTTTATCTCATCGATATAACACATCATTTTTTTGCCATATCAGCAACACAGGACTCCCTCCCCGACCAACTTTCCGCCAAACTGGAACAAATTTCCGGAAAATCGTTTGAAGAATTAACAGTATGTTTTGCAGCTCAAACCAATAATAAAAACGTAACTATTCAGGAGCCCCCCATCTTGGCTCATTTCCGACCCCTTTTTTATACTTTTTTC
>JAYEPA010000222.1:0-15313 GCA_034723545.1 Thermodesulfobacteriota bacterium
AAGATGGGGTGCTCCTGAACAGTTACCTGATTTGTATTATTGAGAGCCGTCCCATGGCAGAATTTTCTCTGGTGTTTTTTCAATTGTAGATAACCAGCATTAAAAAAGGTTCCTTCTTTTAAAAAAAAAGGAATAAACGCAAACCGGCCATGGAGAGTAAACTATCCATGGCCGGTTATGTTGCTACTTTTTCTTTTTCTTTTTTTTATCTTTTTTCTTTTTTTTCACATCTTTAGTTTTACATTCTTTTTTTTTGCAGGCCTTTTTCCCTGAATCTTTCTTTTTTCCTTTTTTGTCCTTTTTTTTAGCCATGTCGTGCCCCCCCTTGCGGTTAAGGATTTGTAATGATGACAAACAGATCGTATCGTTCTACTTATTGGACTATTGGTAACATTATTGTGCTTGTTGTCAAGCGAAAATGTGTGGCTTATCCATATCTTATAGGTAATTTTGCCGAGTTGGGGTAGTGATTCTCTGTGCGGATCCCAGCAGGCGTAATTCCAACTCACTTATGAGAGATGGTGCCAACAGTGGCCGTTTCTATGCTGTTGACTCCTTGCATGATGATGAACCTGTAAAAAATCTTTTTTCCACCACAGAGCACACAGAGAGCACAGAGAAATTCTTTTTATTACAGTTAGTTGTCTCTGTGTGCTCTGTGCGCTCTGTGGTTAATTTGTAGTTTTTACGAAATCATCACATGATGACAAGTTGCAAAATAGGCTGTATATTGCTGGAGACTAAAAAAAAGGAGTCCGACATGGAATCAACATCTCAGCCTTCAGCCGCCCAATCCCAAAAAAAGGCTGCCCGCAAATTTAATCCCAATTCTGCCGAATGGTACCTTAACCGGGAGTTGACCTGGCTTGAGTTCAACAGGAGAGTTCTCCATGAGGGCCAGGATGAGCGAGTTCCCCTTCTTGACCGCGTATTCTTTCTTGCCGTGGTAGGCGCCAATCTGGATGAATTTTTTATGAAACGGATTGGTGGCCTGAAGCAGCAGGTGGGGGCCGGGGTGAAAAAACTATCCGTAGACGGCCGTTTACCTCAGCAGCAGATAGATGAATGTCACGTCGTTGTTAAAGATATTCATTGCCAGCAGTTGAAGCTCGAACAGGAGTTGAAACAGTATTTGCTCAAAGAAGGGATTAAATTAATCCAATACAAAATTTTGTCCCAGAACATGAAAAAAATTGTTGATAATTATTTCTTAGACGAAATTTATCCGCTCCTCACTCCCCAGGGCATGGACCCGGCCCATCCCTTTCCTTTTATTTCCAATTTGTCGGTCAATCTGCTGGTCAGCGTCCGTTATCCGGAAAGTGAACATACCTATTTGAACCGGATTAAGATTCCGGTCAGCGACCATATTCCCAGATTTATCCGGGTTGGCCATGGAGAGACTTATATTCTCCTGGAAGATCTGGTCTCTAATAATCTGAACCTGCTTTTTCCGGGTATGGTCGTCGAAACCTATGAAACATTCCGGGTGACCCGAAATGCCATTACCGAAAAATCCCAGGAACAGGCCAATGACCTGCTGCTGATGATTGAGTCGGCCCTGCGGGACAGAAAATTTGCCGAGATTGTCCGTCTCGAGGTGGGGAAGGGAATGATAAACAGCCATCGCGGTATGCTGGCTGCCGAGCTTGGCATCGATGAAGACAAGGATGTCTACGAGGTGGAAGGCACTATTTCTTCTCGGGATCTGTTTCAGATAGCCGCTCTTGACCATCCTGATCTGCATTTTTTGCCCCATCAGCCTGTTGACCATCCGGATCTGCTGGGTGAAAATCCCAATATTTTTCATGTGATCAGGGAACATGGCTCCATTCTTCTTCAGCATCCCTATGAGTCTTTTGATAGTTCTGTGGAGCGTTTTCTCAGAGAGGCCAGCTCTGACCCCAAAGTGCTGGGAATTAAAATGACGCTGTACAGGACGGCCAAGGATTCTCGGGTGATTCAATATCTCATTGACGCGGCACAGAACGGTAAACAGGTGGCGGTGGCGGTGGAGTTGAAGGCCCGTTTTGACGAGTCAGCCAACATCAGGTGGGCGAATTCCCTTGAAGAAGTCGGCATCCATGTCACCTACGGCGTTGTCGGCCTGAAAACCCATTCCAAGGTGGTTTTTGTGGTGCGCAAGGATTATGACGGCTTACGCCGCTATGCCCATATCGGCACCGGCAACTACCATGCGGGCACGGCCAGGGGATACTGTGACCTCGGCATATTTACCTGTGACCCGGATATCGGCGCTGATCTCACGGAACTTTTCAACTACCTGAGCACAGGCTATACGCCGATTCGTCAGTACCGTAAACTGCTGCCTTCACCCAAGATTCTCAAAAAAGCGTTGCTGAATAAAATTGAGCGGGAAATATCAGTGCATAGCAAAGATAATCCCGGTTTAATTCAGCTGAAGAGCAATGCCCTGGAGGACAAGGATGTTGTTGCCGCCCTGTATCGGGCCTCCCAGGCCGGTGTCCATGTGGATTTGATTATTCGCGACACTTGTCGCCTGCGGCCTGGTATCAAGGACGTGTCCGATAATGTTGTGGTCCTGTCCGTTGTGGGCCGGTTTCTTGAGCATAGCCGCATTTTTTATTTCAGGAATGGCGGTAAAGAGGAGTATTTTATCGGTTCCGCAGATCTGATGAAGCGCAATCTCGAAAGCAGGGTGGAGGTCTGTACTCCGGTGGAGTTGCCCAAGCTCCGGCAGCTGTTGCGGGAAGTGCTTGAGCTGCAGCTTTCCAACCAGCGCAATGTCTGGGAAATGCAGTCAGATGGAAGTTATGTGCAACGCAAATCCGATAAAAAAGGAGAGCAGTGTATTCATCATTTTTTAATAAGTCAGGCGGAAAAGCGCTTTAGTGCCGGACGGCTGGCCATGGCGAAAAAGAAAAGCATGAGAAAGATTCCCAAGCGGCGGAAGAACAAAAAGTGAAAGAGGGCTTCATGATAATGCAATTGCAGAAATTGATCTGGAACCTGCCGGAGGCCATATCCCTTGCCGATGTAATGACCGGTTTGGAGGAAAATTTCCAGTTTGAACCGCCAACGGCCACAAGCCTGCCGCGCACCTATTATGATACCTTTGACTGGCGCCTTTTTAAACAGTCCCTGCTTCTCGTCAAGGAGGGCCGGGTCTGGAGCCTCAAAGATATGTCCGGCCAGGTGAAGGAAAATTTAAGTGGAGAGCCGAAAAGGATTTTTCGTTACTGGTGGGATTTCCCAGCCTCCGGTCTGCGTGATGCTCTTTCCGGTCTGCTCAGTGTCCGCGCCCTGCTGCCTGCGTCGTTAAAACTTTCGACCCAGTCCCTGCGCATCCTTAACAAGGATGAAAAAACAGTGGCTTATGTAGACCTTCTGGAGCAGGAAGATGGGGCCGGTGCGCATCTGCTCAGGTCAGTCTGCCTCCGTGAGGTTCGAGGGTATGGAAAACAGTTCACAAAGATGACCCGGTTTTTCAATCAGTACGGAAAGGGGAAATCAACCAATGCCGGAGAAGAGCTCAGGTCGGCCCTGAAAGCCGAAGGTGACCGGGTTCCCCTCGATTATAGCTCCAAGTTTGCTGTCGGCCTTGATCCCGTCATGAGCGCCCGCGGTGCGGTTAAAACCATTTATAAGGATCTTCTTGCCACCATGCTGCGCAACAGGCAGGGAATTATCGACGATATTGACAGCGAGTTCCTCCATGATTTCCGGGTTGCCGTCCGTCGCACACGTTCAGCCATGTCCTTGATTAAAAATGTTCTGGAACCCGAGGTGGCCGAGCATTTTCAGGCAGAGTTCCGATATCTTGGTCAGGTGACAGGCCCGACCAGGGATCTGGACGTTTACCTGCTCATGGAAGACAATTACAAGTCCCGCCTGCCCCAGTGTCTGCAACCGGGCCTTCATTATTTTTTCGAGGATCTGGCCCTGCGTCGTCGCCGGGAACAGAAACGGCTGGCCCAGGATCTTCAGGGTAGCCGTTATCAGCAGATTATCACGGACTGGCAGGAGTATCTTGACCGGGATGACCGGGAAAATCCCACGGCAAAGAGTGAAACGCCTGTTGAAAAGATTGCCAGAAAAATTATTTTGAAACGCTGTCTGCGTGTCGTGCGTGACGGCAGGGCAATCCATGAAGATACCCCGGACACCGACTTGCACCGGTTACGGATCCAGGGTAAGAAACTGCGCTACAGCCTTGAGTTTTTTTCATCTCTCTTTCCGGCAAAGCAGATGGGGAAAATGATTAAGCAGTTGAAGGTCCTTCAGGATAATCTTGGTGATTTCAACGATTTGTCGGTTCAGCAAGACATGCTGCGCGAGTATCTAGCCGACATCAAGCCGCGGACCGTCAAGTCAAAAGAACTTGCCGCCGCCATAGGCGGACTGCTGACCAACCTCTATCATCAGCACAGGAGAATTCGTACCCATTTTGAAGAGACGTTTTCCTCTTTTGCCAGTGAAGAGAATTTGACGGTGTATCATCAGCTTTTTGGTTAGTCTATTTAATAGGAAAAAGTATTTTAAGGTAACGGAGTAAAAATGGCCATCATCGCTGTATACAATATCAAGGGCGGCGTCGGTAAAACCGCCACTGCCGTTAATCTTGCCTATCTTTCGGCCCGAAACGGGACTTCAACCCTGCTTTGCGATATGGATTCACAGGGGTCGGCCAGTTATTATTTCCGCATCAAGCCAACCAAAAAATTTAATGCGGATAAGTTTCTAAAAGGCGGGAAGAGTGTCGCGCGCGGTATCCGGGGAACTGATTACGAAGATCTTGACATGCTGCCGGCGGATTTTACTTATCGTAACATTGATATTGCCCTGGACGAGTTTAAACGGTCTAAAAGGCAGATTCAAAAAATTCTCAAGCCGTTGGCTGCGGAGTACAGCAATATTTTTCTTGACTGTCCGCCCAATGTTACCCTGCTTTCGGAGAACATTTTTTACGCCGCCGATATTCTGCTGATTCCATTTATTCCAACCACTCTGTCCTATTTATCCTTTGGCAAGCTGATCGATTTTTTTAAAAAGACCGGGATTGACCGCAAAAAACTTTATGTATTCTTTTCCATGGTGCAGAAACAGAAAAGAATGCACATGGATATGATGCAGAGTTTTGCCGGTCGCAAACGCATTCTGAACACGCATATTCCCTTTCTTGCCGATGTGGAAAAAATGGGGATTTTCCGTCGGCCTGTGCCGGACATGCGGCCAAATTCTCCGGCGTCACATGCCTATGAAAAACTTTGGCGGGAAGTCCAGGAGATAATTGCCAGGGAATAAGGGTCTGAATCTATTTTTTCTTGTTTTTGCCTGACTTCCTGGTCTTTTTTTTAGACTTTTTTTGTTTATTTTTAGCAGGCTTTTCACTCTTTGTTTTTTTATCTATATTCTTGCCTTTCTTTTTTTTGGATTTTTTCTTGGCCTTTTTTTTGGCAGAGATCTTCTTTTTACTTTTCTTTTTCTTCTTGGCTGTTTTGGTTGCCTTGGTCCCCATAGTATCTTGAGCTTCCTCCGTCTCATTAACAGCTGTTTGATCAGCAGGAAGCGTTACTTCAAGGAGTTTTTGTGCCGCAGCAATAATCCGGTTGGCCCGGATGATTCCAAAGCCGGGCATTGCGGTCAGCATGTCCGGCGTCGCGTTGGCCACATCAAGTATTGTTGTAAATCCCTGCTCATCCATTATAACGGCGGTTGCCGGTCCGATACCCGGAATATCAGTTAATTTTTTTTTCATGAGATGTCCTTTTTTAATTTTTTAATCGATTTTGAAACAGGTAAATTCCTGGAGTATGAACATAAGGACGACTCATATCATTATGAGTTCGTAGACAGCTCATAGGGAACATTATTGAGAAGTTCAGCGGCAATATCTACGCTTGATTTTCCCGCCACATTAATACAGATATCCGCTTTGTCAGTGTAAAAAGGATGTCGTGATTGCAAGAGTTCTCTCGCCTGTTCAGGATTCTGGAAAAGAGGCCGTTTTTTGATTTTTTTATCCGCCTTGGGATGAGCCATCATTTTTTCATAGATGGCATCAAAATCAGACTGCAGATAAACGACGGTTCCTATGCGGTTTAAATTCGTGACGGCAAAAAAACCGCCTCCCGTGGAAATAATTGTATTTTGGACATGTTTTTCCAGCCAGTCAGCAACTTTCTGTTCACTGTTTCTGAAATAAGCCTCGCCATCAGTTTGAAAAATTTTTTTAATCTTCCGGTTTTCAAAGCTCTCAATCAGATCATCCGTGTCAATTGCAAAAAAACCGGTCATCCTCACCAGTTCTCTGGCCAGTCTTCCCTTGCCCACACCCATAAATCCGGTGAGAAGAATATTATTTGTCTTCATTTATGTACCTGCTCTTTTCCGTCCTACTTCTTTTTTTTCTTTGCCTTTTTTGCCTTTTTGCCCTTGCCTTTCCTTTTAGCCCTGAGTGGACACTTGCTGCAGCATTTCCCCTTTTTTTTCACTTTACCACAACATCTTTTCTTTTTTTTAGCCATAATTGAACCTCTTTCAAGAATAGATTTTTCTTTTAGTAAAGAATACTAATCTCAACATAAAAAGTCAATTATAATGGCTGGGTGATGTTCTTTCAGCATAACAGGGTAGAGGCTTAAACAAATTGTCAAATTTGTTTGACAGTGGTTAAGAGGAAGATATAAAATTGTATAATACAATTTGTATTTCTCGGTAGAGAAATTTTAGTATTTTAATGTTCTTTTTAAGAGAACGGCTTTTGTGTTCATATTCATAAGCCTGCAGCACAGGATCAGGGAAAACAACGTCCATTATGAAAAAAACAATTTTGTTAAGACAATTTATTCTTTTTATTATTCTTTTTTTTATGAGCCTTGCACCAATGGTGGTTCAGGCCCAACAGGTCTACCGTATTTCGATTCTGCCTCGATACTATCCTGAAAAATTGACGGCCATGATCACTCCATTGGCAGCCTATCTGTCCAGGGAGACAGGATTTGAGATCAGGCCCGTGCTGACAAAGAATTTTGCCGAATATGAAGAGGAAATCCGGGATGGGGCCATTGATATCGGCTACCAGAATCCTCTTGTCTATATCAACGTAGCGGCAAGCCATGAGGCGGTGGCCACGGCGGTGAAGGGGGAGGGCGGGGAGAAATTTCGCGGTATTATCATTGCCCGGCCCGAGGCGCCTATCACGAAATTTCAGGAACTGCGTCACAAGAAAATCATGATCGTCTCCAAGACATCGGCCGGCGGGTATCTTTCCCAGAAGTTGACCCTGGCCGAGCAGGGCTTGGATGTGGCCAGGGATTGTGAGATTGAGGAGGCTGCGGAGAACAGACAGGAGAATGTCATTATCTCGGTCAGCATCGGTGATGTGGATGCCGGCTTTATTCGGGAATCGGCCCTGCACTCGGCGGATAAATACATCATGCCGGGCTCCATCCGCGTTGTGGCGGAATGTGACTGGCTGCCCAACTGGGCATTATCCCTCAGCCGTTCCATGCCGGCTGAGCACAGAAAAAAGATTGTCAGTGCATTGCTGGCCTTGGGCGAAGAATCAGCCGAGATCAAGGCCATGGGCTTGAATGGGTTTGTGCCGGCGGATGATGCAAAATATGACGTGATGCGCAAGATCACCGGCCGGAAGAAGGGACGTTGATCTGGTTATTTGAAAGATGGAGGAGCCAATTTATTCCAGGCCTCAATACCGCCCTCGAAATTTTTTGCCATTCCCAGGCCGGACAGTTCGTGAACCAGCCAGGCATAACCGGAGCGGATTCCGCCGGTGCAGTAATAAATGACCGGTTTGTCCAAGTTGACGCCATGGCCGGCGAGCATTTTTTTCAGCTGTTCGCTTGACAGCGGCCTTCGGTTTGGACCTTGATAAAATTTTTTCCAGGAAATATGAATGGCGTCCGGCACATGACCTCTCAGCCATTCCAGGCTTGAGCGGACATCAATAATGATATATTGATCGCCGTGATCCAGCAGTTCCTGTACCGTAATATTGGCGCCTGATTTCAGATCAACCGAATAGGCTGTTTTCTTTATTTCCCTTTGGCCCCCTTTTTCCATGGGCAACTCAGCCTCTTTCCAGGCGGATATCCCGCCGTCAAGGAGCAGCACTGGTCCCTGGTGGCCGAGCCAGGTGAACAGCCAGGCTCCCCATCCTTCACCACCCCAACTCTTGTCGGCATCTCCATAGAGGACGATTTTTGATTTTTCACTCATTCCCAGTTTACCGAGTTTTTCAGCAAGTTCATCCGGCGGCAGAATTCGGTATTTGACTCCGCCTTGGTCTGTTTCGGTAAAATCTTCCCAGGAAAAGAGAAGAGCGGTGGGGAGATGGTTCTTATTGTAAAGTTTTGCCGGTCGGCAGTCCAGGATGATCCAGGAATTTTCTTTGGTGAGGTCGATCGGCGTTATAATGCCAAGATCAGCCCCGAAAACAGTATTTGATAATGTCATGATCAGAATAAGTGGCAGAAAAATAATAGAGTTAATTGTAAAAAGGAGTTTCATGTTCAGATCAGCTTCCTGAATAGATTTTTCACATCCTCGACAATGATGTAAAGGGCCGGAACCATGATCAGGATAATAAGTGTCGAAAAAAGAATGCCAAAGCCAAGGGAGATGGCCATGGGAATCAGGAAGCGGGCCTGGCGCGATGATTCAAAGATCATGGGCATCAAGCCGAAAAAAGTGGTCAGGGTGGTGAGAATAATGGGCCGGAAACGGCGGGTGCCGGCATTGACCACGGCGGCATAGTGGGTGGCACCTTCTGCGACCCTGCGGTTGGCGAAATTAATCAGGATGAGAGAGTCGTTTACCACGACGCCTGACAGGGCGACGATGCCGAACATGCTGAGCAGGCTCAGACTGTAGCCCATGAGCAGATGCCCGCCAATGGCGCCGACAATACCAAACGGAATGCTGATCATAATAATAGCCGGCTGGATATAACTCCTGAATGGGATGGCCAGCAGCATATAAACAATCAGCATTGCCGCAGCCATACCCCTGCCCAGCGCCTTCATGCTCTCGATCCGGTCAGCCTGTTTCCCTTCAAAACTGTAGTTCAGTCCCGTATACTTTTCCTTGAGCAGGGGCAGGGTATCTTTTTTGATGGACTCCAGCACCATTTCAGCCTTGCTCTGCGGGGTGACATCGGCGGTGACGGTCACAGCCCGCCTGCCGTCACGTCGGCTGATACTGGTATCGGCCTTGCCCCTTGTTATTTCGGCGATTTCCTTCAGGGGCACCTTGATTCCCCTGGACGTTGTGATGAGCATCTCATCCAGATAATATTCCGCCTCTCTTTCATGTTCGGGATTGCGAACCATGATGCTGATCTCGTTGCGTCCCCGGATCTGGGTCAGCACCTCAAAACCGTAATAGGCATGTCTGATCTGTCGGGCGACTTGCATGGGGCTCAGGCCGAGCTGGTAGCCTTGCGGACTTATCTTGAAATCATACTGTTCTTTGCCTGGGGTAAAGCCGTCGTCAATGTCTGAAACAAGAGGGAAAAAATGTAAGGCATCAGCCAGATCAGCGCCGGCCTCTTCAAGGACTGCGGTATCCCGGTGCTGAAGTTCGATGGTCAGGGCTGCGCCCGAGCCTGGTCCGCCGAAGTCGGCCTTGAATTTCATGTGTTCAAGACCGGGGATGCTGCCGGTTTCCCGCCGCCATTTTTTGGTGAACTCCGAGGTGTTGACGGCCCGCTCTTCCGGCGGAATCATGAGGACCTGTATCCAGAGTGTGTTTTTATTTACATAGGACAAGATCCCTTCCGACTGGTTTTCCCGACCAATCTCGTCAAGCAGTTTTTCGGCGGATGCCATCAGTCGGTCATGGACTTTCATGGTTTCCTCAACCGGCACCCCCACGGGCAGGGTCGCGGCGGCATAGGAAAGATCCGATTCAACCTTGGGAAACATGGTGATCCCCAAACGGCCGCTTTTGACATAGGAAACGGTGATCATCAGGATGACGATGCCCACGGTGATGCTCACGTACCTAAATTTAAGGGAAAGTTGTAATGAAGGGGTGTAAACGGTTTTGACAAAAGACGTGAACCCCCGGGAAAAACGTTGCTGGAAGCGGGTGATCAGGAGCATGATCCTGTTTTTCGTCTCTTTCTGGTGGCCAAGATGGGCGGGAAGGACAAAGAGGGCCTCGATGAGGGAAATGAAAAAAACCGAAGCCACCACCACTGGGATATTTCGAAAAATTTTGCCCATGACACCCGGGACAAAATAGAGGGGCAGGAAGGTGATAATATTGGTGATAACGGAAAAGGTCACGGGCATGGCCACTTCCCTTGCCCCCCTGATTGCCGCCTCAAGGGCGCTGAATCCCTTTTGTTTGTAGCTGTAGACGTTTTCGCCAATGACAATGGTGTCATCCACGACAATGCCCAGGGAAATAATAAAGGCAAAAAGGGAAACCATGTTGATGCTGACGTCAAAATGAGGGATAACAAGCAGCGAACCCAGAAATGAGATGGGAATTCCCATGGTAACCCAGAAGGCCAGCCTGGTCTCAAGAAAGATTCCCAGTAGGCAAAAGACCAGAATAAGCCCTATATAACCGTTTTTAAGCAGCAGGGTGATGCGCTGTTTAAAATGTTCGGACCGGTCATTGGCCGTGGCGACAGACACCCCGTCCGGCAGGATTTCCCTCAGTTTCTCCACATGTTTCATCACAGCCTTAGCCACGGAAATCGGGGTCTGTTTGCCGATGCGGAAGACCTCGATCCCCAGGGCGGGCTGGCCATTGTAAACCAGAAACTGGTCGGTTTCTTCAAAATCATCCCTGATCTCAGCCAGTTCACCCAGGGTGAGCATGGTGCCGCTTGAACCGGTCACAATGGGAATACGTGAAAATTCGTTTTTAAAATCCTTACGCTCCGCCATCCTGACCAGGATTTCACCGCCTTTAGTCTTGATGCTGCCGCCGGGAAGATCCTGGGACGCGTTTCTGATTTTTAAAGCAATGTCAGCCAGTGTCAAGTTGTAGGCGCGCAGGGTGTCCTGGGGTATTTCAATACTCATTTCCAGGGGGCGTTCACCAAGAAGCTCCACCTGGGTGATGTCCTTATCCTGGAGAAGCCGGTCCCTGATCATTTCCGTAAGTTCCCGCAGGACAACTCTTTCCTGGTCACCATGGATAACCAGGGTGATCACCTGTTTCTTGCGGGAGCGGATGGAGACAATGGGCTCTTCCGCCTCCTCGGGGAATGATGTAATCCGGTCAAGCTCGTTTTTGATGTCCATGGACAGCTGCTGAAGATCCGCGTCAATGATGGCTTCAACAGCGACTTTGCCCATTCCCTCATTCGCCGTGGAGTTGATTTCCTCGATGCCATCCAGGCCCTGGATAGCC
Organism: Thermodesulfobacteriota bacterium; assembly: GCA_034723545.1. Lineage (GTDB taxonomy): Bacteria > Desulfobacterota > Desulfobulbia > Desulfobulbales > SURF-16 > JAGHCC01. The sequence goes on from JAYEPA010000222.1 coordinate 11,377, forward strand.
GATTCAATAGGCAGGACAACGCCTTCATCGATTTCCTCGGGACTTGCGCCGGGGTAGATTACGGTGACATCGACAATGTCGTAATCAAACTCGGGAAAGACCTCCTGTTTGATCTGGCTGCCCCATAAGAGTCCGCCGCCAAGGAGAAAAATCATAAAAAAATTGGCGGCAACAGGATTGCCGGCCATCCAGGCGATGGGACCTTTTTTGATCATCCCGGCCATTATTGATTATCCTTGGCAGCTTTATTATCTCCGAACGGCTGTTTTTTGTCGATCTTCAGTGCCATTCCTTCAATGGGAGAGGAAATATTGGAAACAATAATCTGATTGCCGTCCGTAAGCCCCTTGTCGACAAAGACGAAGTCGCTATCTTTCCAAAGAACGGAAACAGGCTGGATGTGGAGGGTCTCATCAGCAGTAGCAATAAACACCTGATTATTTTCCCGCAGGGAAGAGCGGGGAATCCGGATGACATTTTCGATTCTTTTCCCTCTAATCTCGGTTCGGACAAAATCGGCCAGCAGCAGCGGTGTTTTTTTCTTTTTCAGGCCCATGGGATCATCGATCTCAATTAAAATTCTTGCCATCAGACCGTCTTTGTCAAGTTCGGACTGCAGGCTGATGATTCTTCCCTTGTGGGCCACCGGGCCGGACCAGACCTGGACAGGAGATCCTTGTCTGTTTTTTTCCGGCAGCTCGAGCCACTTCAGTTTTTCCACGGGCAGAGAAATGTCTGCCCAGAAGATGTCGGTGCCGGTTAAAATGCCAATTGATGACTGGCTTGATATTTCCGAGCCGAGATCAATGTTTTTAAGCCTGACAATCCCGTTAAAAGGCGCCTTGATCACGGTTCTTTCAAGATCGATTTCAGCTTTTTCAAGCTCGGTTTCCGCCACCTGGATATCGGCGTATGCCTTGGCCAGTTGGGGTTTTCTCAAGGCCAGATCCTCACTGGATTGATCAATATCATCACTGAGCTGATTGATCAGCTCCCATTCCTTACTGGCCACGATCTGGCTGCCCTGTTCGATTCGCAGATCCGCTTTTTTCAGGGCCAGGCCGTTTTGTTTCTGTTTAAGGATCAGTTTGTAATCCGTGTCGTCAATCCGGACCAGAGTCTCACCTTTCCTGATGATGCCGCCGGGGACAAAGTCGGGATGGAGGTAAACAATTTGGCCGGAAACTCTGGCCTGGACATTGATCTCCTGGGCGGCAATGACCCTGCCAAGGGCCTTGACTGTTACATTTCTGTTGATCGGCGCAACATCCATGGTCTTGACAAGGGTCTGCATTTTCGCCGGAGGCTTTCGTTCAGCCTTGGGACTTGTCTTCAGCAGATATTGTGAAACTGCCACGCCCACCAGAAGGAGGATGAGGGTCATGCCCAGCGCCAGCAATCTCTGTTTCCAGGATCTGACTGGCGCCGGCGTATCTTTGGATATGTTGTTATGGGTTTGTTCGGTCATTAATCCCTTCCTTTTTCCTGTCACCTACTGCTTGCCGACTTGGCGTTCGACACCTGCTGAGTCATCCAGGAACCTCCGAGAGCCTTATGAAGACGTATTCTGGCAATAATCATCTTTTCTTCGTTGATAATAATGTTCTGCTCCAACTGAATAAGATTGAGTTCTTCGCGCAGGACATTGATAAAATCAGTGCTGCTGTTCAGGTAGCGCCGGCGCGCCTCCCTCACAGTCTGTTGGGAGAGCTTGAGCTGTTTTTGGACTGATTGCAGCGTCCGGGCGTATTGATCTTCTTCGGTCAGGGCGTCCTCTACTTCCTTGATCGCGGTAAAAACAGTTTTCCCGTAAGCGGCGAGCCGCTCATCCGCCACCGCCCTGGTTCGTTCAACTTCGGCTTTTCTCCGTCCGCCGTCAAAGACAGGGCCGGTGAGATTTGCGGCAAGATTGAGCAGCCAGTTGTCAAAAAGCGAATTGATATCCTCTGATAAAGAGTTGTAGGAGGCCGTCAGCCTCAAGGCCGGCAGCCGGTCCGCCTTGGCTGCGGCGATCTCCCATTCGGCGGATTTGAGCCGCAGGCCTGCGGCGCGGATGTCCGGTCTTTGCGCGATGAGATCGGCGGGCAGACCAAGGGCTGGAATTGCGCCGATTTCAGGAAAAACATTTTCGTCCTTGAGTTGGTTTTCCAGGGATGCGCGGCCGGTAAGAAGCGCCAGCTGGTGTTTGCTCAATTCCTGTCTGCTCCGGACGGGAATCAAGGCCTCCTCTATTCTTTCAACGACCTGCTGTTGCTGGTAAATATCAAGGGCGGTTGATTTTGCCAGGGGGAATCTCTGGATAATAACCTGGAGCAGGCGTTTCTGCATCTCCAGCTGTTTGTTGAAAAGTTGCTGCTGTTTTTTGTTTGAGATCAGAATGATCCAGTTTTCGCCAATCTCTCCGCTGACAGACAGCATGGCGGATTGCAGATCCCCTTCCGAGGCCTGGGCCAGGACAGCCATTGTCTGTTCTTCGGCCCGAACCCGTCCCCAGAGATCAACTTCATATCCTGCTGTGAGGCCAAGAGACCATTCGTCTCTTCCTTTCTGGCTCATATCTTTCAATTTCTGCTCAATATACGAGCCTTGGGCCGATGCGTAGAGATCCGGATACAGGTTTGCTCCGGCTTTGACGGCAGCATAGTGGGCCTGGTTCAGCCGCGCCCAGGCTTCGCGGATGGAAAAATTGTCCTCTATGGCCAGATCCATGAGTTGGTTCAGTTCAGTGCTTTTAAACTCCTGCCACCACTGGCCGGGTTGATCCGCTTTCTCTGAATAGAGAGAATAGTGAGACGGAAAATGGGCCGGCTGCTCCTGGAAAAATTCCGGTTTGTAGAGAGAGCAGCCGCAAAGAGCTGTTGTCAGGCTGAGGAATAGGAGAACAGCTTTCACTCTTTCTCTCCGTATAATCCCAGAGCCTGGCCAATCCTGCTGTCTCCACTCTGACTCAGCAAGCGCATGATACCGGCATCAAAGGCCCGTTTAAAATCATCATCAGAGGCATATTGTTTATAGAGGCCAACCTCCCGCTTACGCTCAATCCCTACAGCCTGTTTTATTAATTTCTCCAATGCCAGTTGGCTGTTCTGCTGATCAGGGTTGTTGACCACCTGGGCCGTATAATTAGCATTGTCTATCACATGTCTGGCAATATTTAGAAATTTTACCCGTTGTTCTTCCGGGGTGGCATCCCAGTCTGAAAAATATTTTTCATTAAAGCCTGCAATAATTTCGTCTAACGGGTCACGGTCACCATCTCCGCCGTGATGCCCCCGTGGGTTGGGATTCTGTGGATCAAGCTCTGTATCTTCATCATCTAAAACTATTTGATGTTCGAGCTTAACCCTTTCCAGGCCATAGGTTGACAGGTCGACACTCTCGAGCAGTTTATCCAGGGTGTCCCTGTCCGGGTCTTTGATTATCAGTTTGGGGATTAAAAATTTCAAAAACCAGTGCAACATCTCCCATTCAGCTTGATTAAAACTGATAAGGCAGGCTATCTGAGCATATATTTTTACAAATTGCTTGGCCTTGATTTTAAAATCAATTTTTGCCTCCTCATCCTCCTCTTCATCAAAACGGGCGGCTGCCTGGTCAAGAATGGGGTGAAGTTCATCCACTGAAGCATTATTAAAATAGGCCTTGTTAAACTCTTTAATCTCTTTCTGCTCATAATAGCCCGTTTTGTCAAGCTCCTCCTTGATATCATGGAGAACATTGGCATCGGTTGGTTCGCTGAGCGATGTTGCCGTGTAAAATGGATCAAAGGCCCTTTTGATTTCATCAGAGGAGTTCATAAAATCCAGGATAAAGGTGTCACTCTTGTTCAGCTTGACATTGCAGCGGTTAAGGCGGGACAGGGCCTGAACCGCTAAAACACCTTGCAGTCTCTTGTCCACATACATGGTGTGCAGTTGCGGCTCGTCAAAGCCGGTGA
>JAYEPA010000222.1:15413-22795 GCA_034723545.1 Thermodesulfobacteriota bacterium
AAGGTGTCACTCTTGTTCAGCTTGACATTGCAGCGGTTAAGGCGGGACAGGGCCTGAACCGCTAAAACACCTTGCAGTCTCTTGTCCACATACATGGTGTGCAGTTGCGGCTCGTCAAAGCCGGTGAGAAACTTGTTGGCCACCACCAAAATCTTATAATCATCACTGGCAAACCGGTCAACAATATCCTTTGAGGCAAAACCATTCACACTTTCCTCGCTATGCTCAACACCATCAAGTGCCTTGGTTCCTGAAAAAGCCACCAGGGCTTTAAATGGGACATTATTTACGGTCAACTCCTCACGGATGGCAAAGAAGTAGCGCAGGGCACATTCAATATTACGGGTCACCACCATGGCCTTGGCCTTGCCCTTCATCTTTTTGCCCTGATGGATATTGGCTATGAAATGATCCACCATTATCCTGGCCTTAACCTTGATGGTTTCCTTATGGCCTTCAACATAGGCCCGTAGTTTCTTCTGCGCTTTTACCGTATCAAAGAGCGGGTTGTCGACAATGGATTTTTGGATTGAATAATAGCTCTTATAGGTGGTGTATTTAGCCAGCACATCAAGGATAAAGCCTTCCTCAACAGCCTGTTTCATGGAGTAGAGATGAAAAGGGTGGAAGCTGCCGTCCGTGGCCTGCCGGCCAAACTTCTCAAGGGTGGCGTTTTTGGGGGTGGCGGTAAAGGCAAAATAAGAACCGTTGCTGAGCATCTTTCGTCCTTCCATGGCGGCCAGTATCTTATCCTGCCAGTCTGCTATTTCCGGGGTGTCGTCACCCAGGGACATATTAAGCTTGTCTGCCGCCTTACCGCTTTGGGAGGAATGGGCCTCGTCAATGATTACGGCAAAATTACGGTTGGACAGATCGGCCATGCCATCAACGATAAAGGGGAACTTCTGAATGGTGGTAATGATGAGTTTCTTGCCGGCTTCCAGATATGTTTTTAAATCAGCGGCACTCTCAGCATGGGCAACAATATTTTTTACCTCGGAGAATAGTTTAATATTGTTTCTGATCTGCTTATCAAGGATAAGGCGGTCTGTAACAACAATTACCGAGTCAAAAATATTCTTTGTGCCGCTTATGTCATATTGCTCAATGAGCTGGTAGGAAAGCCAGGTGATGGAATTCGACTTGCCCGAACCGGCAGAGTGCTGGATAAGATAAGTTTGGCCGACTCCGTGCTCTTTGGAATGAGCCATGATCTTGCGCACCACATCAAGCTGGTGATAGCGGGGGAAGAAGAGAACCTCCCGGCCTTGTTCATCCCTGGTGTATTTGGCAAAATGTTCAAGGATATTGGTGAGACTTGCTCTGCCTAAGATTTCCTGCCAGAGGTAGCTTGCCTTCATACCTGTGGCGGTCGGCGGGTTGCCTTTGCCGTTATCCGTACCTTTGTTGAAGGGCAGAAAACAGGTGGCCTTGCCGGCTATTCTGGTTGTCATGAAAACTTCATCGGGATCAAGGGCAAAATGCACCAGGCACTTACCAAACTGAAAAAGCGGTTCCCTGGGATCACGATCTTTTTTGTACTGCTCCCTGGCATGAAAAACATTCTGGCCCGTCCACGGATTCTTCAGCTCAAAGGTTGCCAGGGCCATACCATTGACAAGCAGCACCATGTCCACCGAAAGTAACGGCTCAGATTCCGAATAATGAATTTGTCTGGCTATGGAAAAGATATTGGCGTCAAAGCGTTTGATAACCTCAGGATTGAGATCATTGTAGGGTAAACGATAGAGCAGGGAGAAATTGGCATTATCAATGGCCAGACCTTTCTTGAGTACTCCGGCGATGGTGTCTTTTTTGATCCGGCGTTTTAAGCGCTCCAGGATAAGGCGCTGAAAATTGGGCCGGTCCCGTAACTTGTCCAGCTCATCTTTTTGGGTGGATTCCAGAAAATTCCAGAAATGAATCTCATCAATACAAAACTCACGGTTAAAATCGGCAGGTTTACTCAGCCTGTAACCCTCGTTATCAATCAGCCATGATTCAATATGTTCTTCCAGGGCCTGTTCGTTGGTTTTTGTTGCCATGGTTTTGTTTCCTTTGCTTCAGTCACATGCCGGTTACATAGTTTTTCGAGGGTAAAACAGGCTATATGGTGTACTCTCTTGATTTTTGATCAATATATTGTGGGTCTGCTCAGCCCCAGTCACATGAGCGTCACATGAAGGCCAGGAGTATTCTTTTACTCTTCTTCGCCGGACTCTCCGGCCAGTTCCGCCTCGATCTCTTCCACAGAGGGCAGGTTGCTCTTTAACTCATCCGGCAGGGCCTGGGTCAGTTGATACTCTGAAACGCCGATGGGTTTATGGATATCACTCAAGGCATATTCCGCCACCAGTTTATCTTTACTTTTGCAGAGCAGGATACCGATGGTGGGCTGGTCTCCTTGTTTGCGAAGCTGCTCATCAACTGTCTTGATATAAAAATTGAGTTTCCCGGCGTGTTCCGGTTCAAATTCGCCGGTTTTAAGTTCCAGCACCACATAGCAGTGGAGAACGGTGTGGTAAAAGAGGAGATCAAGAAAAAATGACCGTTGGCCCACCTCCACCTCGATCTGACGGCCGACATAGGCAAATCCGGCCCCCAGTTCCAAGAGAAAGCTGGTTATGTGTTTGGTAAGCGAAAGTTCAAGCTCCCGTTCACTATGTTCCTTGTCCAAGCTGAGAAAGTCAAAGATATAGGGGTCTTTCAGGGTCTGTTGAGCCAGGTCGGATTGAGGGACAGGCAATGTTTCACTGAAATTGCTGACGGCCTGGCCCTCCCGTTGCCAGAGCTTGTTTTCAATCTGATGGGTCAAAACAGCCCTGCTCCAGTTATAGGTTCTGGTGTTTGTCACATAGAACAGGGCCTCGGCCACCGACTTGCACTTACTGGCGATAGCAATGTTGTGGCCCCATGGTATTTTGCTAATTGCCCTGATAATTATGTCAATTTCCTGGGTAGGAGGTAATTGGCCAACAGGCTGTTGGCTATTTGTTTTGGTCAAATCGGCAACAGCCTGTTGCCGATTTGGCTGATCCTGCAGATAAAAGAGATGCCACTGGCGCATATACTTGAGGTTGCGGAGTGAAAAGCCCTTCATTTCAGGAAACTCCGCCTGCAGATCATGGCTCAATTGCTTGAAAAATCCATCGCCCCAGCTTGCCATGGCCTGTTGGCGGACAATATCCGCCCCCAGCTGCCAGTAAAATTTCAACATCTCCTCGTTGACTGCCACTGCCGCCTTGAGCTGGACCCGGCGCAGCCTGTGCTTGAGCTCTGCCAACCATTTTTTGTAAGCAGGGGGCACAACCGGACTTTTCATCTTTTCACCTCATTCTGGTTGATCAGGATAGAAAAATATTCGCCAATGAGCTGGGGCTGGTTGTTGTTACGTTTGAATTCCAGCCATTCGTTTTCACGACCTTGGGCAAGAAGGGAGTCGAGGAGGGGTTTTATTTGCTTGGTGGTTGAGGTTTGCACGTTTATACTCTTATTTGGCCTGTGACAGTATTCGCAATTAGGACAGAGCGGTATTCAACTAATTTTTCAATTTCATGGTTAACATGAGTGGAAAGCTGATCACATGAGGAATTAAGCCTCTTGACATGTTTGGCAATAGCTAACTGTTCTTTTTGTGGGGGGAAAATTGTTAATAGCTGTTTAAATTCATCCCAGTAAAGTCGTTTCCGAAAATCTGTTATGCCTTTTGAAAACCTATCCATTTCAGCGATGAATCCTGCTGTCCTGTATAAATATTCAAAATACTCTCCGTCTATTTTTCCAACTGGCTCTGCTACTATATATGCAGGACTAACCATTCCTTCTGTTTTTACGACTCCAATTGCTCCTTGCCAGGCTCGCATCATATTAAAAGCAATATATCCTTTTTTAACCAGTTTATATGAACTCTTGTCTTCTATTCTTACTTTTGCCCTAAGGTTAACATCACCGCTTTGTTCTTCTTCTGATACCCCCGTATGTAATGACACAGAGAGGATAGGTAATTCCTCTTTCCCTGGTATTTTTCTCTCCTCAAACAATGTTTTATTTTTCTTTACCTGCCAATGGCTCGGAATCTCTCCCAGCCATTCCACCCCGCTGTCTTTCATGGGGGCGTTGGGGTTGAGACCCTTGGTGACGACTTGGTTGATGAGGATGGCCTTTTGCTCTTGCAGCAGGGTGATGAGCTGCTCCTTCTTGGCAATGGCCTCATCAATCTCAGCGGTTTTCTGGTCGAGGAAATTGGTAATTTTATCAATTTCGTCAGAGGGAGGGACAGAGGAATAAATAGTCTTAAAATGTTCATAACGCAGACTATTCATATCATCACATAAACCGTATGAATGGCGATTAGCCTCCTTAATAAATAATGGAGTGCGGTAAAGGTAATGGTAGTAGCGCGAATAGGCCTTATCCCTTGGACGTAGAATAATATATGCAGGGCTAACAATGCCATCGTAACTGGATGCGCCTATCGCTCCCTGCCACATGCGCATTTTATTGTAAGCGAGGTCGCCTTTCTCCACTACCTTGTATTTTGTTTTGTCTTCGTTGGAAGAATCTTTTTTGGTTGTTATCTCGTTTTGCTGAATAATACCTTGATTAATTGTAACAGATAATAAGTCCATTTCTGGTCGATTGACTTTTTTACGTTCGTCAAAAATGCCAATATTCCGCTTTACCTGCCAGTGACGCGGAATCTCCCCCAGCCACTCCACTCCACTGTCCTTATAGCTCTCATAGCGTGGAAACCTCATGACAGCCCACCGCCAAAGCGAACCAGTTTTTTCAACAGACCATCGGTCTCCTGCTCCAGTTTGAGAATATCACGGGTCACCTCCTCCAGGGAGCGAAGGGGTTGGTGCTTATAGAAATATTTGTTAAAGCTGATTTCATAGCCAATCCGGGTCTTATCGAGCTGAATCCAGGCCTCAGTCACATGGGGGCGGACTTCCCGCCGGAAATAGGCATGGATGTTCTCGTCTAGGGGGATGGACTCATTATCCTTCAGGTTGCTGTCCTGCTCGTACTCCAGATACTCGTTTTTATTACCCACAGGATACAGGCCAAAATCAGGCAAATATTCGGGGCTGGTGTTCAGGTATTCAAGCCGCCCGGCCAGTTTGTCACCTTTGAGTTTATGCACCTTCTTGATGACTTTTTCGGCCTTCTCATCCTGCCGGCTCATGGCGGTTAGGATTTTTTTCCTGGCTGGGGCCGGCAGTGTGATATCCAGTTTTTTGCAGGCCGCAGCCACCCGTTTTTTAAAGAGGTTAAAGTCAAGAAACTGCTCCTGACCGATCTTGTCCATAAGCTGCCCGGCAATGGTCAGCAGTTCAAGCTGGTCATTCCAGGTTTTGCTGGTGAAGAGTGCCTTTTTTTGCTTGGCCTTGAGATTAATTCCTTCAGCTTCCAGATAATCTTCAATAGCCTTCTGATGTAGTTTCAGGTCACTATAAATACCATCACCAAACTGCTCATAGGCCCAATTCATTTCTTCGGCCAGAGCTGGGAGGAAACGGAGACCGGCAATCCGTTCTGGAGAAAATTGTGCCGCCAGTCGTAAAGGGCGGGCAATGGTAACCTTGTAATAGCCAAAATCATTATTTTGAAAGACCCTGGAATGGTCATTCTCCACCATTTCATCATAGAGGTTAATGATCTGCTCTATGTGTCGGCTTGTTAGTTTACAGTTCTTTTTACCAAGGTTTTTGCGCAGTTTGGCAAAATAACTGGAAGCATCAATGAGCTGCACCTTGCCCTGCCGTGCCGGTGATTTATTATTTGAGAGAATCCAGATATAGGTGGTAATGCCTGTGTTATAAAACAGATCGGTTGGTAACTGGATGACGGCCTCCAGCCAGTCGTTTTCTATAACATGACGGCGGATATTAGATTCCCCACTGCCGGCATCACCAGTAAAGAGGGAAGAACCATTATGGACAGAGGCTATTCTGGAGCCTAAAGGGGAATCGCCGGTCCGCTTCATCTTGCCCACCATCTCCTTTAAAAAGAGGAGCTGGCCATCTGAGGAACGGGGGGTGGCGTCTTCTAAATGGGCTGCGCCCCAGTAGTCCTTAAGGGTTACCTGAAAGCGGGGATCAACCACCTCCTTGCCATCCTTGATAAACTTTAAATCAGTCTTCCATGACTTGCCATAAGGAGGATTGGACAACATGAAGTCAAAACGGACGGCAGAAAATTCATCCATTGCCAGGGTAGAGCCAAAACGGATATTTTCAGGGTTATTGCCCTTAATCATCATATCCGATTTGCAAATAGCATAGGTCTCGCCCTGACATTCCTTGCCATAGAGATAGACATCAACACTTGCGGCAATCTGACCCTGTCGGTCAATAATGAAATCCTGACTCTCAGTGAGCATACCACCTGAACCGCAGGCAGGATCATAAACGGTGAGAGGATTGGGTAGTTTGTCTTTTACAGGCAAAAAAAGGATATGGGTCATAAGATCAATAACCTCACGAGGGGTGAAATGCTCCCCTGCCTCTTCGTTGTTATCTTCGTTGAATCTGCGGATTAACTCCTCAAAGACATAACCCATGCCAAGGTTGGATAACCCTTCGAGTTTACGTCCGTCTGGTGCTGTTGTGTCATGTGGCCCGACATTTACCTCTTCAGAGGTAAATTTTTCAATGACATCATGGAGGATATTGGCCTGGGCCATTTTTCGTGCCTGGCTGCGCAGGTCAAAATGGGTGATGATCTCTTTGACATTTTCACTGAAACCATCCAGGTAATTGCTGAAATTGGCCTCAAGTTGAGAGGGGTTGCCCAGTAACGATTTTAAGGTAAAGCGGGAGACATTATAAAACAGATGACCGGAGGCTTCGTATAATCCTTCCGGTTCCATGCTGGTCAGGCCGACCTCTTGCTGCTGAAAACGAACCTCCTCAAGAACCTCATCTTTCCTTGGCTCCAGCAGGCAGTCCAGCCTGCGCAAAATAAACATGGGCAGGATCACATCCCTGTATTTCCCACGGACAAAGATATCCCGCAGGCAATCATCAGCAATTGCCCAGATAAAGGAAACAATCTTGTTGTGGGTGGTATGGTTCATGCCTGCTCCTGTATCGGTGCTGAAAATAGAATTTTCAAATAAAATAAAGTGCTTGTAACTTTATCATTAAACAGCTTTGTTGGGAATCTATTAATGGTTGGAGTTTTGTAATGGCAGCGATATGTCTGAACATAGCTGAGGATGAAGGTAAATATTCGGATTGATGCCAAATTCATGGCACAAGCAAGGTCTTGTAAATGTTTGGATAACAGCGAAGCGGTGTCTGCCCCAGCTTCGCTCAAGCCGGTTTGAGAGCTATATTGAGTCATATGCGAATAAACCGGATCGGGCGAAGATGGGG
>JAYEPA010000222.1:22895-29477 GCA_034723545.1 Thermodesulfobacteriota bacterium
ATGGCACAAGCAAGGTCTTGTAAATGTTTGGATAACAGCGAAGCGGTGTCTGCCCCAGCTTCGCTCAAGCCGGTTTGAGAGCTATATTGAGTCATATGCGAATAAACCGGATCGGGCGAAGATGGGGCGCTGCCGAATATTTCGGCCAAATGTTTACATCCTGAACTGTATATGCTAATGAGTTCACATCCTTCTCCACTCATTTTTTTCACCGACTCCATCTCTTTGCGGAGCCGGGAGAAGCATTCTGTACCATTTTACATTAATATCGCCTCTGTTTCGCAGGCACAAGAAAATAAGGAAAAAAAGATGACGACACAAAAAATTATTTACACAATAGTTGACGAAGCACCGGCTTTGGCTACTTATTCTTTATTGCCTATCCTTCAAGCATATACCAAGGGGTCCGGCCTTGCCATTGAGAAAAAAGACATCTCTCTTGCCGGAAGAATTATTGCAAATTTCCCCGACAACCTGAGTGAGGACCAGAAAGTTTTCGATTATCTCGGTGAACTGGGCAAGCTTGTCAAAATCCCTACGACCAACATCATTAAACTACCAAACATCAGTGCCTCCATTCCCCAATTAAAAGGGGCAATCAAAGAGTTGCAGGATAAGGGCTATGACATTCCGGATTATCCCGAGGAGCCCAAAACAGACGCCGAAAAAGAACTGCACGCCCGATTTGCTAAAGTTCTCGGCAGCGCTGTTAATCCGGTTTTGCGAGAAGGAAACTCTGACAGGCGAGCAGCAGATTCGGTCAAGCAGTTCGGCCTGAAAAATCCCCATAGAATGATGAAAGAGTGGCCCTCTGTTTCAAAATCCAGGGTCGCCCATATGACAGAGGGAGATTTCTACGGCAGTGAAAAATCCACCACTGTTGCAAAAGCGTGCGATGTCCGGATTGAATGTGTGGCCGCTGATGGCAATATAACAGTTCTCAAAGAGCAGATACCTCTTTTAGAAGACGAAGTTATTGACGCCTCGGTGATGAATGTTCGAGCGCTACGGCAATTTTATGCGGGGCAGATTGAAAATGCCCAAAATGATGGCGTGTTACTGTCGTTACACCTGAAAGCCACCATGATGAAAGTTTCTGATCCCATCATGTTTGGTCATTGTGTTTCTGTTTTTTATAAGAATGTTTTTAAAAAGCATGCAGCTGCCATTGACAAGCTGGGAGTCAATGTAAACAACGGACTGGCTGATCTTTATGCCAAAATCGAAAGTCTGCCTGAAGCAGAGCGGAAGGAAATTGAAGCGGATATCCAGGCGGTTTACAAAGAGCAGGCTGAACTTGCCATGGTGGATTCAAGCAAAGGCATCACCAACCTCCATGTCCCTAACAATGTTATTATTGATGCCTCCATGCCTGTCTTTATCCGGGACGGCGGCAGAATGTGGGGACCTGATGATAAGTTGCACGATACAATCGCCATGGTGCCGGACAGGTGCTACGCAACAATTTATCAGGAAGTCGTTGAAGATTGCCTGAAAAACGGCTCATTTGATCCGGCAACAATGGGCAGCGTCTCGAATGTCGGCCTGATGGCGCAGAAAGCTGAGGAGTACGGTTCACACGACAAGACATTTGAAGCACCGGCCGATGGAACCATTCGTATTGTTGACACAGCGACCGGGGAAACCCTGCTTTCACAACAAGTGGAAAAGGGTGATATTTACAGATCGTGCCAAACAAAGGATGCGCCAATCCAGGATTGGGTAAAACTTGCCATTACCAGGGCAAAGGCAACCGGAAATCCTGCTATTTTCTGGCTTGATGAGAATCGGGGTCACGATGTTGAGATTATTGCAAAAGTAAACACCTACCTGCCAAATCACGACACTTCTGGTCTTGACATTCGTATCCTGGATCCGATGGAGGCAATGGAGGTTTCACTGGAAAGAATCAGGAAGGGTCAGAATTCTATTTCCGTGACCGGTAATGTCCTGCGTGATTATTTGACGGATCTGTTTCCGATTCTTGAACTGGGTACCAGTGCAAAATTACTGTCAATTGTCCCTCTGATGAATGGCGGCGGGTTGTTTGAGACAGGAGCAGGCGGTTCCGCACCAAAGCATGTCCAGCAGTTTCTGGCTGAAGGGCATCTGCGTTGGGATTCTCTCGGTGAATTTTGTGCTCTTGTTCCATCATTTGAGCATATTGCTGCGACATTCAACAATGAAACAGCTACACTTCTTGCTGAAACTCTTGACCAGGCAATCGGCAATTTTCTAGAAAATGAGAAGTCCCCTTCCAGGAAGGTGGGTGAGATCGATACCCGGGGAAGCCATTTTTACCTGGCCCTTTATTGGGCCCAGGCACTTTCCGCGCAGAGCAAAGACGCAGAGATGCAGGCACGTTTTGTGGAAGTAGCCAAAAAACTTGGTGACAATGAGGAAAAGATTGTCGAGGAGATGATCGCAGCTCAGGGACAAGCCATGGATATTGATGGTTATTATCGGTCTGATCTGGGAAAAACCAGCAGGGCCATGCGTCCCAGCTCAACCTTTAATGCCATAGTTGACGGGATTTAAAATCGTAAATATCCGGTTAACCCGTATGGCATTTGAACCGTAGGGGCAACCCTTGTGGTTGCCCTTTTTTGATTGCCACCCAGGGAAAGGGCAACCACAAGGGTTGCCCCTACAGCTAAAAATCCATCTTAAAGCTCATGACCCCTTCTTCGTAGCCGCTTTTTATTTTCAGTTCCGAATGGTTGAAAATGGCCTGCATCCTCTTGTTGCGCGGGAGAACCTCGGCCGTGAAGCCGGCAATGCCGTTACTCTTGGCGATGTTGACCAGATGTCTGTAGAGGAACTTCCCCAGGCCGCGGTTCTGCCAGTCATCCCTGACCACAAAAGCCACTTCGGCCATGTTGTTTCGTTCATCCAGGTAATAGCGACCCACCGCAATGATGTCGTCGCCATGGGCTTCGGGCACCGTGCCGACGATGGCAACGTCTTTTCGGTGGTCGATATAGACGAAGTTTTTAATCTGCTGATGGCCGAACTCCTGATGGCCGCTCATGAAGCGGTAGTAGATGGTTTCTTGAGACAGATCGTAGAGCAGGTCCCGCATGCTTGCCTCGTCGGTTGGCTGGATTGAACGGAAATTGACCTGGGTGCCATCGTCCAGAACCAGGGACGTTTTTGTCGCCTCCTGGGGGACAATGACAAATTTATCCTCAACATCGGCAAACTCGGCGGGCAGGTATTTGGCCTCCAGGGCTTCTTTAAACAGCTGTTCCCGATAATCGGGATGAGCGATGCTGATCAGGGCCAGAACCCGGTCTTGGATGGATTTGCCGTGGAGATAGGCAACACCGTATTCAGTCACCACATAATGAACAGATCCCCTGGGAATGACCACCCCGGAACCGGCTTGCAGTCTGGAAACAATACGGGATCGTTTGCCCTCACTGGCCGTGGAGGGCAGAGTGATAATAGGCTTTCCTCCCCTGGAGTCGGCCGCGCCCCGGTTAAAATTGACCTGGCCGCCGATGCCGGAGTAAAAGCGGCCTTCTTCTGAATCCGAACAGATCTGGCCGGTGAGATCAACCTCCAGCGCCATATTGATGGAGACCATATTGTTCAGCTTGCGGATGATGCTGGGGTCGTTGACATATTCTGTGGGGCGGAAGGAAAAAATAGGATTGTTGTTGACATAATCGTAAACCTTCGGGGTTCCCATACAGAAGCTTGTCACCACCTTTCCCCGGTCAATGGTCTTGTTTTTTCCGGTCACCACCCCGGATTCAATCAGCTCAACCATGGCATCGGTGATCATTTCAGTGTGGATGCCGAGATCCTTTTTGTCCTTTAAAAATTCAATCACGGCCTGGGGAATCCGTCCCACTCCCGGAATCCGGCCAAGGCCCAGTTCCAGGGTAGCGCCGTTCGGAATGAGAGAGGAGACATGGGCGGCGATTATTTTGCTGCATTCATGAATTGGATGGCTTTTTCTTTCGATGAGGGGCTGATCCACCTCCACCAGCAGATCAATGTCATAAATATCAATGAGACTGTCGCCCCTGGTCCAGGGCATCCGGGGATTAACCTGGGCAATGACCAGTGTGGCGTTTTCAGCCGCGCTTTTGACGATATCAACCGAAATACCGAGGCTGACCATGCCTTTCTCGTCCGGAGGCGTGACTTGAATGAGTGCGACATTCAGGGGCAGCTGTCCGGAATCAAAGAGTTTGGGAATATCAAACATCAGGATGGGTGTGTAATGCCCCATACCGGTCTGGATGTAATCCCGGATCCTCTGGCCGATGAAAAAACTGTTGACCCGGAAGCTGCCGGCGTATTTTGATTGAGCATAAGGCGCGTCTCCCTTGGTCAGGAGCTGGACGATTTCAACATCGGCAAGGGTACCGGCCCGGTCGGTCATGGCCTGAACCAGAACCGTTGGTTCGCCGCAGCCGGTGCCGACAAAAACCCTTTGCCCTGATTTGATCCGGGCCACGGCCTTGGCCGGAGTGGTGAGCATATCACTGTATGTTTCCTGCCAGTTTTCCTTCATCATCTGCTCGTCCTCCCCATGATATTGAGCTCATCAAGTGTCATTCTGGCGTCCACGACCACGGGTTCATTATCAGTGATGATCAGGGGGTTGATGTCAAGCTCCCTGATTTGCGGAAAGTCGGTGGTCAACTGGCTGATGCGCTGCATGCAGTTGGCAATGGCGCTGATGTCGACTCCTTTCTGGCCGCGTTTACCTTCCAGCATTTCGTATGACCGGGTTGCTTTCAACATCTGGATAGCCTCGCCTTCGGTGATTGGAGCCAGGTGGAAGGTAACATCCTTCATGACCTCGACGAAAATACCGCCCAGGCCGAACATCAACATGGGACCGAATTGTTCATCCCGATGCATGCCGATGATGACCTCCAGACCCTTGTCCGCCATTTTTTCGACAAACACTCCTTCGATCACGGCTTCCGGCGCCTTTTGTCGGGTGCGAAGCATCATCAGGTCAAAGGCGTCTTCCACCTGGGCAGGGTTTGTCAGGTTGAGCTTCACGCCGCCAAGGTCGGTTTTATGAATAATATTGGGGGAGACAATCTTCATGGCCACCGGAAAACCAAACATCTGGGCAATCTCGACGGCCTCGTCGGGTGAAGAGGCCAGTCTGCCTCCGGGCGTGTTAAAACCATAGGCCTTGAGAATATCCTTGGCCCGCACCTCCCCCAGAAAGAGACGGTCTGTCTGCTGGTGGCGGCGGATGATGCGCTCCACCTTGCGTCGATTGACGCGGAAGCGGGTAACCCGCCGGGGCGGTCTGTTGCGCCAAAGGGCATATTCATGCATGGCCCTGAGTGCGTCAACGGCCCGTTCCGGCGAATCGTAATCCGGCAGTCCGGCCTTGGCCAGTTCGTCTCTGCCCGACATGACCTCGGTTCCGCCCATGAAGGCGGCCACAACCGGCTTGGACCCATTGAGCTCGTTGGCAATGGCCTTGGCCGTAGCCGCCGGTTGAGTCATGGCCTGGGGGGTCAGGATGACGACGATGCCATCCACTGATTCATCGGCCTGGCCCACCTTGACGGCTTCGGCATACCTTTCCGGATCGGCATCTCCCAACACATCAATGGGATTGCCGATACTGGCTGCCCTGGGCAGTTTATCTTTCAGGGCCGAGGCTGTATTGTAGTCAAGTTCCGCCACTTCAAGGCCGGCTTTTTCGACCGTGTCCGCCGCCATGGTGCCCGGTCCACCGGCATTGGTAATAATCAGAATTCTCTTTCCTTTGAGCAGGGGCTGCATTGAAAATAAGGCCGCATAATCAAACAGGGCGTCAAAGGTATCGGCCCTGATCACGCCTGATCGTTTGAAGGCGGCACCGTAGGCTGTTTCCGAGCCGGCCAGCACTCCGGTATGAGAGGCCGCGGCCTTCTGACCTGCCGGGGTTGTGCCGGATTTAAGGATAACCACAGGTTTTCTGGCGGAAGCTGTTTCTGCGGCCTTGATAAATTCATCACCGGAGATGATATCCTCAAGGTATCCAACAATCACCGTGGTGTCGTCATCATTTGCCAGGTCGTTGAGCATGTCTACTTCGGAGATATCCGCCTTGTTGCCGATGCTGACCAGCTTCCCTAAACCCAGATGGCGGCTTGCCGCCAAGTCAAGCATGGCCGTGCACAGGGCGCCTGATTGGGAAAATATGGAAATTCCACCCTTTTCAGGCATGGAACCGGCAAAGGAGGCGTTGAGACCGGCAGGAGTATTGATCAGGCCCAGACAGTTAGGGCCAAGGAGTCGGGCTGAACCGGAGCGACAGATGTCACGAATCTCCTCCTCGAGTTTGCGGCCTTCTTCTCCGGTCTCCTTGAATCCTGCAGAAATGACCATTACCGCCTTTGCCTTTGCCTTTATGGCATCTCGTGTTGCCTCAATAACGAATTTGCTGGGGATGACGATAATGCAGAGGTCTACGCCCTGGCCGTATTCGGCCAGACTTGTATGGCAGGGAAGATCAAGAATTGTGTCGGCAGAGGGATTAATGGGGATGACCGTGCCGTTGAAATCTCCGGTCAGCAGGTTTTTCAGGATGTCATGTCCCACCTTGCCCGG
>JAYEPA010000223.1:0-2266 GCA_034723545.1 Thermodesulfobacteriota bacterium
TGTCGCTGTTGTCGATGATAATGCAAATTATCATTCATTTTTTTACCGATGTCAGGAGGAGACGCAAGGTGACTGTTTAAGTGTAACTCTTGCTGATATTGAGGGCGACTACAGTTCCGGAGGCTGCACCTGTACTGAAATCTCAATTTTAAATGGATTTTTGGTAAATTCTTATTACGGCTGCACGGAACGCCCTGCCGGTGTCTGTTCCGATGTTGTCAGTCCAGCTGTTGTTGATTTTGGTGATGAGGGAGATTTGTATGATCCTGGTGGTGGTTTGTGTCGGGCCGGTTACTGGGCCTGTTCCGAGTCAACAGCCGGATCAGGAGCCTGTGATACCGTGGATTATACGCTGACCACGGGTTTCCTGGGCGCAAATGTTGATGGAGATTACTTTGGCGATGGTTCCTGCATTTGCGGTTTTGTTGATGATCCTGCGGCTGTCGTCAAAACAACGACCTCAAATTTTGGTCAATCTTTTGCTGATATCATTGATTTGGCCCGTGCTGAAGACGGTTGGGTGCGTACCCTTGTTGATCCCGGAGAGAGATCGGTAACTAAGCCGTCGTTGCTTGGCGGTATTACACTTTTTACAACATATGTTCCTGAGACGGAAATATGTTCTTTTGGCGGCTTCAGTTATCTTTATGGCCTTTATTTTGAAACGGGTACGGCGTACAGCTCAAACGTGTTTGATCCCGGGATTAATGTTCAAAATGGAGTCCTGACCATAGATGAAAGATATTATCTTGGCCATGGTATGGCCTCAAGTGTCGGTATTCATATCGGCAAACAGGAAGGTGGAGCGGCAACTGGCTTTGTGCAGCAGAGTACTGGGTTGATTCAGAAAGTTCCGGTTCTCCCGGCGTTTAATATCAGAAGCGGTTTGCGTTATTGGAAGGAAAATTAAGCTTGTTGCTCCAGCCGGCTAACCTGCCGGTTGATTCTGATGATCGAGCAAAAAAAATAAAGAAGATGGTCGGGTAAATGTTCAGTCACTCCGGTCAGTGCTCGAATTTTGAGCAACATGGCCGAACAGGACTTTTTACAAAGCCATCAATCTTTATGGGGTAGATGTCATGTATGTGAAAAAAACAGGGTTGAAGGGAGAATTTTTATCCGTAATACTATTTATTGTCGCTGTCAGTGTGTTGTGCTGCTCTGCCTTATCCTTGGCGAATGAAAGATTACAGATAAGCGAAAAAAGTACTCTAACTGTGATCAATAACAAAATAAGAGGACCGCTTTTGTTGTCGGAAGGTGGAGAAAAACAGGATCGTGTTTCCAGAAAAATGACCATCCTTACCTCGGAACAACGTTTTAATATAATCGAAGAGACGGAAGTTTTGATGGGAGATAAAGAAATATCAATGGACAACCTTCCTGTTCCCTGTCAGGCACAGATCATTTTTCAGCCCTTACGAAAAAATAATGCTAATGTTCTACAAATTAAAGTGTTGAAACTATTGGCTGGAGCTTCGACGAGATGGCCGGAACAGCAGCCGGAATAGAATTTTGTGAGCGAAAGTGAACAGAAGATGTTCCCGCCATTTGTCATCAGATTACCTCTATCTCGTATTTTTTTAGCTGGCTATCAGCACTGAGCAGGGCAATCTGTTCGATTTTTGTCTGGGCGACAAGCATCCGGTCAAAGGGGTCACGATGATGAAAAGGCAGTTCGGTAAGATAGTTGCAATTGATCGCTTACATTCATTCTCTTGACAAGGACCTTTTAATGGGTGACCCCTTTCGTGGTTCGTTTTACAGACGGGCGTCAATTTTGTGGTGGAGTTGGTTCCATGAGAGAATTTTTTTATCAGCCGTCATGAGCGTGGCCGCATTTTCAATGGCTGTGGCAACAATCATGCGGTCGGCTGGATCACCATGAAACAGCTGCAGTTGGCCGGCACGAATAGCCGTTGAGCCTCGTAAAGGGATTTCAATCAAGCCGGATCTAAGAAGATCAGATCGCCATACATCAAGTTCTGTTTTCATGGTCAATCGTTGTTTTTCGACCAGCATGGCAACCTCCCAAAAGCTGATAGTTGCCACTCCAAGTTGACCGGTTGCCAGGGATTCATTAATTGATTGTAACGCGGTTTTTCCCAGCCGCAGATTTCCTTCATCCAGCCAGACAAGAACGTGGGTATCAAGGAGCAGCATTATTCCGCGTCCCAGGTAATATTCAGGGGGGCAATCAGGTCGTCTTTGCTCTGTATTTTCCCTTTATGCAGACCAAAGATAGTTGCTGGAATTGTTCGATACG
>JAYEPA010000224.1:0-2262 GCA_034723545.1 Thermodesulfobacteriota bacterium
GGAGATGCCGGGTCTGACCACGCTGGAAAATCACCTGCGGCGTAAAAAAGCAGTGCGCCTGTCACGACTGTTATGATGAGTCCGATGATCTTCAATCTCTTGTCCTCCTTGATGTGCGGAAAACAGCAGCAACAAAAAGGACAGTGCTGACACCGGCCCCGACAGAGGCCTCGGTAAAGGCCACATCCACTGCTCCCATGATGGACCAGAGCAGACACATCATGAAACTGTAAGACCCGAACAGGATTGAGGCGCCAAGCAAATCCTTGACCATGAGGGCGCCTATGGCTGCGACAACGACCAAGGTGAGAATTGCCAGATCTATCGGCCAGATCATGGGTTACCTCCTTTTCTCTCCCTTGGTCCACGGGGCCAAACCGGCCCTGACGCCGGCGTCAACAATGCCGTGGGTTGCTGTGGGGCTAGCCAGAAATATAAAAACGACAATAAGGAGAATCTTCAGGCTGGTCAGCAAGGCGCCCAGGGAAAAATGATGGAGGTTAAAGAGTGCAAAGGCGGTCATGGCCAAAAAGGAGCCCAGAGTGTCGAGTTTGCCGGCCGGGTGGAGCCGGGAATAGAAATCAGGAAAACGCAGAATCCCCACTGCCCCTCCTGTAAGGAAAAACAGCCCGGAGAACAATAGCACGCATACAATGATATTCATGATATCCATTTATCAAAACCTCCCGGACCCCACGTGAACTCCTGTTGCGGGCATTGGCATGCCGCCTGCCCTGGCTACGAGAATCCGTAAATACATTTTACCGATACAGTGCTTCATCGTACAATCCTTTACGCTTTTGGAAGTATCTTGAAGCCGCCAGCACTGCGAGAAAGTTCAGCATGGCATAGGCCAGGGCAATGTCCACGAACATATCCATCCGATGGTAGAGAAAACCGATCATAATAAGTAATACGACAGTCTTGCTCCCGATTGCATTGACGCCAATCATCCGGTCCAGGACTGTTGGCCCAATCACGGCCCGGACTAAGGAAAGGACCATTAAAAAGGCCAGGTAAAGACTCGAGTATAAAAATATGCTATCCATCAGTCCTCCCCAAATACCCTGGCAATCCTTGCCTCCATCTCGCCCGGCAGGGGCTCACCAGATGCCTTGTCAATGGCATGAACCTTAAAATTACCATCGGGTGATACATTGACTGTAATAGTGCCGGGAGTGAGGGTGATCGAATTGGCAAAGGTGACCAGGGCCAAGTCGCCTTCCAGCTTGCTTTGGAATTTGATGATTTCGGGGTCGATCAGGTCCATCATCCTTGGATGGAAGACAAGATATGTAACATGAAGGTTTGCTTTGAAGATTTCCTTCATCAGCCACAGGAGATACGGGACCCATCGGACCAACAGAATTAAAAGACCTCTCATGGAAGGACGCAACAGGTCGGCCGAAAGGTAAGCCACGATTGCGCAGGAGATAACCCCGAGACTGAGATGAAAGGGATCAAACTTGCCTGAAAGGACGACCCAGACGCCGAACATGATCAAGAATGTGACCACATAATGGCCAAAATTCTTTCGGCGCCCTGAACCTTGATCCGAGTTTTCTCGTTTGCTGGTATTGTGCTTGCTCCCCAGCCCTTCTTCCTCTTGCTTATCCAACAGGTGTCCCTCCCCTATTTTTGATTGGTTTGCAATTTTGGGAAACGGAGACGAGTTGACTTTTTAACAGCAATAGATGTGCCAGTCCCTCATTTCTTGCAGTAATGCTTTTTAACAGATTGATTTTACAGTTTTTGTTCTAATTTGTTTTGAGGCGGAAACAGATTTGGCAGTGTTGGAAAGTGGCAAAATAATGCCGCATAAATAAGGAAATGATTATTTAGGCATTTTTTTGCCAATCTAAGAGAGCGGAAGTCGCACGGTAAAGTTGGTACCGACTCCAACCTTGCTGTCAAGAGTGATAGTTCCGCCCAACTTCTTTACTATATTCTGGCTAATTGAGAGGCCAAGGCCTGTCCCCTTGCCTGGAGCTTTAGTGGTAAAAAACAGTTGAAAGATCTTTTTTTGGTTTTCCTCCGAGATCCCAGTACCATTGTCTTCAAAACTTATCTCCACATCCGAGTTTATTGAAAGGGTCTTTATCCGGATCCACCCTTTGTCTTCCCCCTTACTTCGGATAGCATGAATGGCGTTGGTAATGAAATTTACAAAGACCTGCTCCAACAACTTTGGATCAGATTTCATGAGTAGGGGACCTGACATAAACTGAGTATCGATTTCTATGGATGTGTGTTTGAGTTCGG
>JAYEPA010000225.1:0-9321 GCA_034723545.1 Thermodesulfobacteriota bacterium
AAAATTTAAAAATTTATTTGAAATAAACAAGTTACCTCTACTGTTAAGGGACTTACACCCGCCAAGCGAGTACTGAAAAGAGTCCTGAAAAACCTGATGTTTTATTCCACTTTAGTGGGTTAGGGCCTAATACGATTTTTTAACCAACACCTCCCTGGGCTTTGATCCGTCAGCCGGGCCGACAATTCCCTCGCGCTCCATGGTTTCAATCATTCTGGCCGCCCGATTATAGCCGACCCGAAACCTTCTTTGGACCATGGAAATAGATGCCTGACCCAACTCACAAACCAGGGCTACGGCCTCATCGTATTTTTCATCATAATCTCCGTCCAAAGATTCACTGCTTTCCTCTCCGGATTCTTCCACAATTTTCAACACGGATTCATCATAACTGGCTGAGCCCTGTTCTTTGAGAAATTGAACAATTTGTTTCGTTTCCTTTTCCGAAATAAAGGCTCCATGAATACGCTGCAGCCTTGCCGATCCCGGCGGCAGAAAAAGCATATCACCGGCACCGAGAAGATGTTCCGCTCCTGACGAATCAAGAATTGTCCGTGAGTCAATCTTTGAGGAAACCTTAAAAGACATCCTGGTGGGAAAATTGGCTTTGATGAGGCCGGTGAGGACGTCAACCGAGGGTCGCTGGGTGGCAAGGATGAGGTGCATCCCAGCTGCACGGGCCATCTGGGCCAAGCGGGCCACCGAGGTCTCAACTTCACTGGAAGAAACCATCATCAAATCGGCAAGCTCATCAATGATGATAACGATTAAAGAAAATTTTTCATCCGCTATTTCATTATATGAATAAAAACTCTTGACCCGCAGCTCTTCCATCAACTCATAACGTCTCTCCATCTCACGAACTGCCCACTGCAGGGCCCGGCTTGCCATTTTAGGATCAACGACAACTGGATGGAGAAGATGGGGAATCTCCTCATAGGTTGACAATTCTATCCGCTTAGGATCAATCAAAAGAAGCCGAACCTCATCCGGCGTTGCCTTGAGAAGGATGGAACAGATGATGCAGTTGATCGCGACACTCTTGCCGGCCCCGGTTGCTCCGGCTATAAGCAGATGAGGCATGCGGGCGAGATCAGCCAGTATGGGATTACCGACCACATCCATTCCCAATCCCATAGTCAACTTGGAATTAGCCCCGATAAATTTTTCACTGGCCAGAATATCACGAAGAGAAACAATCTGCCTTTCCAGGTTTGGAATCTCAATTCCCAGGGCAGCCTTTCCCGGAATTGAACCGGCAATCCTGACGCTTTCTTTTTTTAATCCCATGGTCAAGTCATCAACCAGGGAAACAACCTTCGTAATTTTTATTCCCGGTGCCGGGGCAAACTCATAGGTTGTGATCACCGGTCCCGGTGAAATGCCGGTGACCTTTCCCTTTACACCAAAATCGGCCAACTTGAGTTCAAGCTGTTTACTGATCTCAAAATAATGATCCCGGTCAATCGTAAAATCAATACTCTTAGATTTTTCCAGCAGCGTCACCGGCGGGATCTGGTATTCTCCGCTGGACATCGGTACCGGCTGAAAATCCTCTTCAATTTCATTGGTCGGCTTTATTGGAATATGAACATTTGGAACCAGCAGGGATTCATCAGTTTCCTTTTTTAAAGCAAGGCTCTTTGCATTCCGATCGGCGACAGTTGCCGTATTTTGCCTTTTTATTTCCCTATTTTTTTTCATTTTTTCACTCAACACCCCATAACCGGCAACCATTCTACCTCCCCAGAAATAGGGTGAAAAACGAACAGCCGCCATCAGGGAACAGAGGAAAAGGGCCAGAAAAAAAAGAACCGCACCAACTCCACCGAACCAGCTTGCCATGTGACGATAGAGAAAATCGCCGAGCCAACCGCCCAAGGGATACGATTTACCAAAAAAAGAAATGAAATTTTCGCCAAATGATGCCAGCAGGGAGCTAGTGGAAATCAGGATGCCGGAGTAGCCGGAGCAAATAAAGGGAAGTCTTTGCAGGGGAGACTGGAAAGAAAAAATACCGATCGAAAAAAAAAGCAGCAACAGGGGAAGCCAGATTGACCCAACCCCCAGAAAACTCATCAGGACAGTTGACAGATTATGTCCCACTCGGCCGCCCCAGTTTGAGACACCGATCTGGCCGTGACCGACAGGCTGTGAAAAACTGATCAAACTGAGCAACAAAAAAAGGCCGGAGACAACCATCAAAACAGCCACCATTTCCTGGCCCAGAGACGGTTTATTCCGTTTTACAGATTTTGCCATGTAAAACCTGATCCTGCTAAATGGGATAAATTAAAATACGGGATATGTTAAATATTCTGAAAAGGTCATTTTACCACTAAATCCACGAGCCTTACGAAAATAAATAAAAACTTTTGTGTTTTTCGTGGCTGCAACGACATTTTGTTCAAAAATGACATTGAATCAAAAATGGAAAGTTATGAGGTCCGACTGGACCTTCTGATTGAATCAAGAATACCATTCAAAAATGATCCCGAGTCAGGGGTGCTGAAGCGTTTGGCAATTTCAATGGCCTCGTTAATGGCAACGCTTGCGGGAACATCATCTGAAAAGACAAGTTCAAAAACAGCGATTCGCAGAAGATTTCGATCAATAACAGACATTCGGTCAAGCCGCCAATTCACGGCGTGCTGACCGATGAGTCCATCAATTTCAGATAAATTGGCCTTTATCCCACTGATTAATTCCTGACCATAGACAACAGCCTTTTTGCTGACTTCAAAATGCTCCCGCATCTGTTGAATATCAACATCTTGGTTCCCACACTGCTCAATCTGATAGAGACATTGCAGAGCGATTTCTCTGGCCTTTCGTCGAACTCCCATTAGTTCCTTACACCTAAAAGTCTGTCACTCTTTTCAGTACTCGCTTGACGGGTATAAAAAACAAAAAACTGGAAAGATCTTTTGAAACAAGGACTCGAAGGTCTCGCCTTGCTCGCAAGGCTGCATATACGACAGGGTTCTTGTCTTAAAAAATCTAATGTTTTCTTCCGCTTTAGTGGGTTAAATTTGATCGAGAAGATTCACCATCTCAATAGCGGCAATGGCACAATCGGACCCCTTGTTTCCGGCCTTGGATCCGGCACGCTCAATGGCCTGCTCAATCGTATCTGTGGTCAAGACGCCAAAAAGAATGGGAACTCCGGTATCCATGCTGGCCTGGGCTATGCCCTTAGCCGCCTCATTGGCGACAAAGTCAAAATGAGGCGTAGCGCCTCGAATGACTATACCAAGAGAAATTATCGCGTCATAGTTGCCGGATTTAGCCATTTTTAATGAGACCAACGGGATTTCATACGCTCCCGGGACCCGGGCAACTTCAATATCTTCGTCGGAAACACCTGACCGAATCAGGGTATCCATTGCTCCTTCCAGCAGGCGTTCGGCAATAAATGAATTAAAACGGGCCAGAACAATGCCAATCTTTTTCCCTTCGCCCCGTAAATCACCATTAAAAAACTTCGCCATGACACACTCCTTATATTTTTCAAATCTCTAACTGCGAAATCGAAATTGCGTATTTTTTGATCTTTTATTTTTTTGTCCGTATTTATCCGCTCAACCGGCAACAACAACATCAAACATCAGTGAATCCCTGATACGCTCTCTACTCATCTAAATCGAGAATATGGCCCATCTTGTCCTTTTTGCAGCGAAGATAACCGAGGTTTTCCGGCACCGGATTCATCTCAATCGGCACCCGACCTACTACCTCGAGGCCATAGCCCTCAAGACCGATAATTTTTTTGGGATTATTGGTCATCAATTTCATTTTTCGTACACCAATGTCGCGAAGAATCTGAGCACCGATGCCGTAATCACGCAAATCAGCCTTAAAACCGAGTTTCAGGTTGGCCTCAACTGTGTCAAGCCCTTTGTCCTGCAGGGCATAGGCCTTCAACTTGTTGACCAGGCCAATTCCCCGACCCTCCTGGTGCATGTATAAAATGACTCCTTTGCCTGCTTTTTTCACCATATGCATGGCAGCCTGTAACTGTCCGCCGCAATCACAACGCATAGAACCAAAAACATCACCGGTGAGACATTCGGAATGAACTCGAACCAAAACCTCCTCGTCCGCTTCAAACTCTCCCTTGACCAACGCTACATGTTCAAGATCATCAACATCATTTCGATAGGCAATCACTTTAAATTCACCACCAAAGCGGGTTGGAAGTGCTGTCTCGGCGGCCCGGTGAACGAGGGTGTCTTTTTTCAGGCGATAGGCAACCAGATCGGCAATGGTGGCAATTTTCAAATCATGCTCTTTGGCAAATATCTCCAGATCCGGCATCCGGGCCATTGTACCATCATCTTTCATGATCTCGCAGATCACTCCGGCCGGTATCAGTCCGGCCAGGCGGGAAATGTCGACCGAACCCTCTGTCTGACCGGTTCGGACGAGCACACCGCCACGTCGCGCCCTGAGGGGAAAGATGTGTCCCGGGCTGACCAGATCCTCAGGCTTGACATCCGGTGCCACTGCGACCTGCACCGTCTTGGCACGATCCGCCGCTGAAATTCCGGTTGTCACGCCATGACGGGCCTCGATGCTGACAGTGAAAGCGGTTTCATAAGGTGACTGATTATCACGCACCATCATCGGTAATTTCAGTTTGTCAAGATGGTCTGGAGTCAGGGTCAGGCAGATTAACCCCCTGCCATGGGTCGCCATGAAATTGATGGCGTCGGGCGTGGACATCTGGGCGGCCATATAAAGATCCCCTTCATTTTCTCGATCCTCGTCATCCACAAGAATGATCATCTTGCCGGCCCTGATATCTTCTACAACTTCTTCTATCGTACTTACAGCCATGTTATTCACCAAATTACTTTATTATATCGTTATTTCCAAAAACCATGTTCCGCCAGGAAGGCTGGATTGATCTTGGATTCTTTGGTCTGCCCGCCACTGTTTCCAACCGCCAGAAGCTTTTCAACATATTTGCCGATCAAATCCACTTCAATATTGACGATATCTCCCTGATGCACACTGCCAAGGCTGGTAATCTCAAGAGAATGGGGAATGATCGATACGGAAAAAGTGCGATCATCACAATGGTTGACAGTCAAACTGATACCGTCAATGGTAATAGATCCTTTTTCAATAATATAGCGCCCCAGACCCGGCGGGACCGCAAAGGAAAAACGGACAAAATCTCCTTCCGGTTTTCGTGAAAGGACAGGTGTCGTGGCATCCACATGCCCGCTGACGAGATGACCGCCGAGACGGTCACTGAGCCGCAGGGCTCTTTCCAGATTCAATGTGCTGCCGGAGGCCAGATTGCCAAGATTAGTGCGTGATAGACTTTCCGGAGAGACATCAGCCAGAAATCTGCGATTGCTGATTTTTCTTGCCGTCAGACAGACGCCGTTACAGGCAATGGATTCACCTTCTTCAGGATCAGTCAAATCAAAATTCGTCTCAATCCCGAAAACCATGCCACCGCCTGACGGACGTTTTTCGATTAATGTCCCTTTTCCCTGGATAATACCGGTAAACATGTCAGCAGACAGCAGACAGAAGACAGGAGTCAGAAGTCAGAAGCCGGTGGACGCAAATTATCATTCTTTATTTCCTTTCTACATTGCAAAATTAAAACAGCCCATCAACTAAAATATCATCACCAAATTTTTTGGTACGGTTGATCTTGAAACGCGGGCCGTTCTGGACACGATCCAAGGCAAGTTCATCGACCAGAGCAATTCCGTCAGCGCCCAGGAAAACAGGTGCCAGAAAAAGCTTGACCTGATCAACCAGTTTTTCTCGTAAAAATGCGCCATGTATCCGGCCTCCCCCTTCCACCAACAAGGAATTTTTCTGCTCCCGACCGAGGACATCAAGGACATCGTGCAAGTTCACCTGCCCGGCAGGTGTAACGGTTACCGGCCAAACTCGAACTCCAACTTCTTCAAGTGCATTGACTTGACGTTCATCCCTTTGCGGACAACAAAAAACCCAAGTTTCAGCATCGGAATCCTGGCTGATCATCTTTGCCGTTGTCGACAATCGAAGTCGACTGTCGATAACAACGCGTAGAGGATCATGTCCTTTTCGAGCCGTCAGCCTTGTTGTCAAAGAGGGATCATCTTGCAAAGCTGTCCCTATCCCTACCAGGATAGCATCGACCCGATCACGAATACGATGAACCTCATGCCTGGATTTTTCACCTGTGATCCAGCCACTCTGTCCCGAACGAACAGCAAGTCGTCCGTCCAGACTGCAACCGGCTTTCATGATCACCCAGGGATGACCCGTGGAAATGTGTTTTATAAAAGGCCGGTTAATGGCACGGCACTCATCTTCAAGTATCCCGGAAACGACATCCAGCCCCTGTTCCACCAAAAAACGACAACCTGAACCGGCGACCAGAGGATTTGGGTCGATCATGCCAACCACAACCCTCTTGATAGAGCTTTCGACAATCGCTCGGGTGCAGGGAGGAGTGCGACCAGTATGATTACATGGCTCCAAGGTTACATAGATGGTCGCATCACTGGCATTTTTTCCGGCTTCCCGCAGAGCATGAATTTCTGCATGAGGAGTTCCTGCCTTTTTATGGTAGCCCTTGCCGACGATCCGACCGTTTTTTACTACCACTGCGCCAACATGGGGGTTCGGTGAAGTGCGGCCCAACCCTTTTCCGGCCTCCCTAATGGCCATTTTCATAAATTGATGATCCGGATCAGCCAACCTACTGCTCCTTTTTACTCAACAATCCCTTCAACTCATCCATAAATTCGTTCAAATCCTTAAACTGCCGGTAGACCGAGGCAAAACGAACATAGGCAACCTCATCCATTGTCCTCAAACCTTCCATGACCCTGGCCCCGACAAGTCGGACAGGAATTTCCCTTTCTCCCATATCCTGTAACTCGCGCTCCAGAGAATCAACAAAATCATCAATCTCGGTTATGCTGACAGGTCGTTTTTCACAGGCCTTTTTCAACCCTTCAACAACTTTGGTGCGATCCCAGCTCTCACGACGGCCGTCTTTTTTAATGAGCATGGGCATTGTTACTTCCAGTCGCTCATAGGTGGTAAAACGACGATCACAAGCACAGCATAATCTACGCCTTCGCGTTGTGGTGTACTCCTTGTTCAGACGGGAGTCAACCACCTTACTTTCCAAGTGGCCGCAATAGGGACATTTCATAATAATTAAATCGTAACTGTCCAGGAGTTAAGGGAAACTTGTATCCCACCTGAATAGTTACATTAAATCTGATGATAAGGAATCCCTGCCTCAGTCAACATTTCCGAGGCAAGTGGATCAGCATAACCTTCTTTAAAAAAGATCTCAACAATTCTGGCGTTGATCAACATTTTGCTACAGATTGAACAGGGCATATTCGAGCAGTAAAGGGTCGAGCCCTCAATGCTCACACCATGAAGAGCGGCTTGGATGATGCTATTTTGTTCGGCATGCAGTCCCCGGCAGAGTTCATGTCGTTCTCCCGATGGGATGCCCTGCTGTTCACGCAGGCAACCCACATCCAAACAATGTTTGATGCCGGATGGCGCCCCATTGTAGCCGGTTGCTATAATCCTTTTATCCCTGACCAGTATCGCTCCCACCTTGCGCCGTATACATGTAGAGCGTTGCGACACAAGATCCGTAATGGACATAAAATATTCGAACCAGGAAGGACGATCAAATTTTTTCATAATCAATCAAACGTTATCCCTTTCAAGATCCGGATAAATAGGAAACTCATCGCAAAGCAGACGAACCTCAAGACGAATTGCGGCCAACTCTTCACCGCTATCCCGACTGTTAATAATACGGTTGATCCAATCACCAATTTTTCGCATTTCCTCTTCACGTAAACCGCGGGTGGTTACCGACGGGGTGCCGATGCGAATCCCACTTGTGACAAAACGACTCTGCCGGTCAAAGGGAATGGCGTTTTTATTCACCGTCAGGCCGGCATTTTCCAGGGCCTCTTCCGCTTCCTTGCCGGTAATATTTTTTGGGGTTAAGTCAACAAGAAGAAGATGATTATCCGTACCACCCGATACTATACGAAAACCGTGCTCAAGAAGTCTTTGGCTCAACGCCTGGGCGTTGCTGACAACCTGCTGTTGGTAAAGCTTGAAACGGTCAGTCATGGCCTCTTTAAAGGCCACGGCCTTGGCCGCGATGACATGAACAAGCGGCCCACCCTGGATACCGGGAAAGATCTTACTGTTTAATTTCTTACCATATTCTTCTTTGGCAAGAATCAGACCTCCCCTTGGGCCGCGCAGGGTTTTATGGGTGGTCGTTGTAACAAAATCCGCCCAGGGAATCGGTGACGGATGAACGCCGGCGGCAACCAGACCGGCGATATGAGCCATATCAACCATTAAAAAGGCCCCTACCTGATCGGCAATACGGCGAAACCCCTCGAAATCAATCACACGAGGATAGGCGCTGGCGCCGGCAATAATCATTTTTGGACGGTTCTCCAAGGCAATCTGTTCCAGCGCTGCCATATCAATCTGCTCGCTCTTCCTATCAACCCCATAGAAGGAAACATCATACAACTGGCCGGAGAAACTCACTTTAGCCCCATGGGTCAAATGACCGCCATGGGCCAAATCCATACCCAGAATCTTATCACCTGGATTCAGGACGGCAAAATAAACCGCCATATTGGCCTGGCTGCCGGAATGAGCCTGCACGTTGGCGTATTCAGCCTGAAATAGCTCTTTCGCCCTGGAGATCGCCAACGATTCAATCTGGTCGGCATACTCGCAGCCACCATAATAACGCTTTTCAGGATATCCCTCGGCGTACTTATTTGTAAAAATTGAACCCTGGGCCTCAAGTACTGCCGTGCTGACAATATTTTCTGAGGCAAT
Source organism: Thermodesulfobacteriota bacterium (assembly GCA_034723545.1). Lineage (GTDB taxonomy): Bacteria > Desulfobacterota > Desulfobulbia > Desulfobulbales > SURF-16 > JAGHCC01. The sequence goes on from JAYEPA010000225.1 coordinate 8,872, forward strand.
TAACTCAAGCTGATTGGACTGTCTCTCCAATTCATAATTGATGGAACGATAAACCTCAGGATCAATCTGTTTTAAAGAAGACACAACGAATCACCCTAAAACTTTAATACGTAAATTGTCAATTCTGATAGCCTCGTAAAAAAATCTGTAAAACGAAAACATAATCACTTCGTTGTTTTTTACGAACCCGACAATTCCTGCATCGTTTAAATTTGCAATGAGTTAAATAGAAAATAATTTTCGGAGAGATTGAAAGCTTGTGGCGAATGGGATAAGGGCCTTTTTTTCCTATGCCATTCCTTTTAGCCCTTGTCTCGCTACTCTTGCTAGGAGGCTGTCCAAGAATGTCCTTTTTCCCCAACTCTTCGTTGTTTTGAAAAAATAATGCTCGTAATATCAACTATATGACTGTGCTTATTTTTTCAAAATGCCTCGATTTGAGAAAAAATG
>JAYEPA010000226.1:0-9283 GCA_034723545.1 Thermodesulfobacteriota bacterium
TGGCAGCAGGGTTGTTTTCAGTATCCATCATTGTGAAATCCGTGACAGGGAGGCACGGTGCTCTGTTATTAAAGATGCGGGAGATGATCCTGATGTTACCAATGGCGCGGAGATCATTGCCGTTGTCAGCAGGATAACAGGCCATTGTGCAGAAAAAATCAAAATACGCGGCGGCAAAGGCGTGGGCAGGGTGACAAAACGCGGCCTTGCCATTGAAGTCGGGCAGGATGCCATCAATCCCGTTCCCAGAAAAATGATCACCCAGGCGGTTCTTGAGGTGTTAAGCGATCAGGCGGAGACGGAAAAACTTCTTGTGACGATTATGATCGTCGATGGCGAGAAACTTGCGGAAAAAACATTAAACCGGCGATTGGGAATCATTGGCGGTCTTTCCATCCTGGGCACAACAGGGATTGTCAGGCCAGTATCAGCCGAGGCCTGGACCGCAACGATTTCCGCTTCCATGAGCGTGGCCAGGGAGGCAGGGTTGAGTGAAATAATCCTCTCCACCGGCCGCACTTCCGAGGCCGCCGTGCAAAAGGAATTGGACCTGCCGGAGGAAGCCTGCGCCATGATGGGTGATTATCTCAAGTTTTCCCTGAAAGAAGCTGCTGAAAAGGGATTCAAAAAAATCCATCTGGCGGCCATGTGGGCCAAAGTGCTTAAATGCGCCATGCAGATTCCCCAGACCCATGTTCGGCATGGCGCGCTTGAGGTCAGTGACACCCTGCTTTTTCTGGCCGGCCTCGGGGTGGAGCAAACGGTCATTAACAGGCTGAAAGGCTCAAACACGGCCAGGGAAATTTATATCCGCCTGCGTGACGAAAAACGTATGAACATCATCGAATCAGTCTGCCGGGCGGCGCGGGACTATGGGGCAAAGGTATCCGGCCTTGATGTCACTGTTTACCTGGTTGACGGTTCAGGTCAGGTGGTGACCCGTGTCTGAACTCTTTCTCATGGGCGTGGGCCCTGACGGTCTCGGCAAAAAGGAGTTGGAACTGCTTGGCCGTTGCGGTTGCGTGGCTGGCGCGAGCCGTTACCAAAAGCTAATTCCGCCGGGCAGGGAAATCATTCCCATTGCACCGCTGAAGTCCTGCCTGGACTTATTAAAAAAACGTTTGCAGAGCATGGACGTGGCCGTGCTGGCTAGCGGTGATCCGCTGTTTTTCGGCATTGGCCGCAGCCTGCTTGAAGCGGTCGGCAGGGAAAACGTTACGATCATCCCGGCGCTCTCTTCCGCCCAGCTTGCTTTTGCCTGTTTCAGGGAACCCTGGGATGACGCAACATTTATCAGTTTGCATGGCAGAAAAACAGACCATTTGCTGCCGCTCATCCTGCCCCATGACAAGGTGCTTGTTTTCACCGACCAGCATAACACGCCGGACATGATCTGCCTGACCTTGCTCAACGGGCTTGCAGCGGTGGATGATGAGGAAACCATTAATTCATATCATGTAATGGTGGGAGAAAACTTAGGTCTTGCCGAGGAAAAACTGACCACGGGAACCCTTGCAGAAATCGCAGGCAAACAGTTTAACAACCTGAATGTCCTGCTCTTAAAGCGGGCAAAACAAAAATCTTTTTCCCCTCTTGGTCTGCAAACCCAGCAGATTCGGCATAGCCGGGGGTTGATCACCAAGGACGAAGTGCGGGCCGCAAGCCTGCATAAGCTTAATCTGCCGAAAACCGGAGTTTTCTGGGACATTGGCGCGGGCAGCGGCTCAATATCCATGGAGGCGTCCCGGCTTTGTCCGGGTCTTGCGGTCTTTGCCATTGAACGGCACGAAGAAGAGCTGGCCAATATCAGGGCGAATATCAAAACATTCAACTGCCATCAGGTGACTGTTGTTCCAGGAACAGCGCCGGAGAACCTGGCGGATCTTGCCGTCCCCGACCGTATCTTTATCGGCGGCAGCGGCGGCAGATTAAAAGAGATCATCCAGTACGCCGCATCCCGGCTTGCAGCCGGAGGTATCATGGTGGTAAACGGTGTGATCCTGAAAACAATTGAGTCAGCTCCGCGCATGATGGCCGAACAAGGATTCTCTGTGGATATCTCAACAATTGCCGTAACACGCTGCAAATTTACGGATAAAAAAGAAATACAATTTAATCCTGTTGCAGTCATCAGGGGCGTGAAACCGAGCTGAAGGTTAAAGGTATAAGGCTGAAGGTTTACGAATGGTTTCCCCTATTCACATACGGCGGATTACGCTACGCTAATCCGCCCTACAGGATACGGGCTGAAAGAACATAGGCTTTAAGGGGTTACCCTTTGTCCCTTTTCTGCTTAAATTAATTTACAAGTCTGGGAGAAATTCTCACAGATTGTGACATAAAAAAAACTAAATGAATACTCTATACATCATAGGAGCCGGGCCCGGTGATCCGGAGCTCATGACCGTTAAGGGCATGCGCGTCCTGGAAAAATCCCCAACCCTTATTGCTTCCAAGGGAAAGGTGGACGGTGTTTCCACCGCTCTTGATATTGTCGCAAGCCTCATCGATATTTCAGATAAAAAAGTGCTGGATGTTCACTTTCCCATGTTCAAGGTAAAAAACGGCAGGGCCAGGCCCGAGGTTCATGCCGCTTGGCAGGAAGCGGCCCGTCTGATACTCGATCATCTTGAAAACGGAGATGTGGCTTTTCCGACTCTTGGAGATCCGGCAGTCTACTCAACCGCATTTTATGTCTATGCCACCCTCAGGGAAATCAACCCTGACATGAATATTTCCATTATTCCAGGAATCACGGCCATGAGCAGCTGTTCTGCCATGGGAGGCGCTCCCCTTTGTCTCGGCAATGAAATTTTAACCGTGGTGCCGGCCACCTTTAATGATGACCGTCTGAAGGACATCCTTGTTCATCATGACACGATTATCCTCATGAAGGTCTACCGGGTCATGGACAGAATTGTGGATCTCCTGAGTGAACTCGATCTCCTGGGTCGGGCAGTTCTCTACGAGCGATGCGGCATGGAAGACGGCCGCATCTTCAAGGATGTACGCGCAGCCGCTGATCGTAACCTGCATTATTTTTCCACCATCATCGTCAGGAAAGAAGCGTGAGCGAATCAAACCTTTCTTCTTCAGTTGCTTTCGTTGGCGCCGGGCCTGGAGATCCGGAGCTGTTGACCATAAAAGGCAGACGGCTTCTCGACCAGGCAGATGTCATTGTTTATGCAGGAAGTCTGGTCAATCCGGCCCTTCTGGACGGGCTTTCGGCCACACTGCATAATTCGGCTTCTCTTACTCTCGATGAATGTATCGACATCATGGCAGAGGCTGTCGGCCAAGGGAAAAAGGTGGTAAGGCTGCATACCGGTGATCCAGCCATCTTTGGCGCGATTCGGGAACAGATGGCCCGGCTCGACAAACTTCAGATTGCCTATGAAGTTGTGCCCGGAGTCACCTCGGCCACAGCAGCGGCAGCCAGCCTGAAAGCGGAACTGACCCTGCCGGAAATTTCTCAGACTATTATTATTACCCGTCAGGCCGGACGCACTCCGGTTCCGGACAAGGAACAGCTCAGGCTCCTGGCGGCCCACCAAGCCACCATGCTGATTTTTTTAAGCATTGGCATGATTGACACTGTGGTTGCGGAACTCACAACGGGGGGCTATCCAGCGTCCACACCCGTGGCTGTGGTGGAAAAAGCAAGCTGGCCCGAAGAACGAAAAGTCAGTGGCACCCTTGCCACCATTTCCGACGTGGTCAAGGAGGCGGACATCAAAAAAACCGCTATGATCCTGGTTGGTAATGTCCTTTCCGGCATCGGCAAAGAAAGCAGGCTTTACGACAAGCATTTCAGCCATGAATTCCGGCGTGGCCAGGAAAAATGAAAATCGCTCTCCTGGCCCTGACCGATGCGGGTAAAACTCTGGCCCACCGCTTATGCCGCGCACTGCCGGATGCTACCCTGCTAACAGAAAGCGGCAAAGTGGCGGAAATTTTAAAAAATAACTGGTCACGCTATGATGGCTTTATCTGTGTCATGGCTGCGGGTATTGTCGTGCGCGGGATCTCCCCTCTTCTCCTAGACAAACAAAAAGATCCCTGCATCGTGGTGATGGATCAGGGTGGCAATTTTGCGGTCAGCCTTTTATCCGGTCATCTTGGCGGCGGTAATGAACTGACCCGGCTGGCGGCAAAAATCAGCGACGGCCAGGCCGTGATCACCACTGCCTCGGATGTCACCGGCCATACAGCACTTGACTTATGGGCCAGAGACCATAATTTGGCGGTGGCAGATAAAAACAGGCTGACAGCGGCCATGGCCGTGCTGGTCAACCAAGGCCGGATTCATGTCTTCTCTGAGGTAAAACTTAATTCATGGCCCGCTGATTTTCAGCTTATTGACGATCCTGAAACAGCGGATCTTTTGATCTCCTTTCACAAACAGATCAACACTATTCCCGTGCACCTGCATCCCCGCAACCTTGTTGTCGGGACCGGCTGCAACCGGGGAACCGCGGCGCAGGCCTTTGAAACAGCATTGGCCGAACTATGCGAGCGCCACAATCTGGCCAAAAAAGCTATTCGTAATCTGGCCTCAATTGATTTGAAACAGGATGAGCTGGGCTTGCTCGACTTTGCCGCAGCCAACAACTGGCCCATTGATTTTTTTGCAAAGGATGAGCTGAACCAGGTGGAGCAAGCCTCCACCTCCCAGGCTGTTCTTGCCGCGACAGGTGCAAAAGGGGTGGCGGAGCCCGCCGCTGTTTTAAGCGCCAAAAACGGAAAACTACTTATCAGGAAAGAAAAATGGCAGGACGTGACACTGGCAGTGGCCGGGTAGCCGTAGTCGGCACCGGACCGGGGAGCATGGATCATCTTACCCCGGCGGCGGAAAAGGCGATCAAATCCGCTGATATTATTGTGGGCTATAAGACCTATCTTGATCTCATTCCGGAATTACTTGTCGGCAAAGAGATTCTTTCATCCCGGATGATGCAGGAGGTTGACCGCTGCCGCAAGGCCGTGGAACTGGCCGGTGAAGGGAAAAAAGTGGCCCTTGTCTGCGGCGGCGATCCAGGCATTTATGCCATGGCCGGACTAATCTATGAGGTGGTCATTGAAAACAACCCGGATGTGGCCGTGGAAATCATTCCCGGCCTGGCCGCCCTAAACAGCTGCGCGGCTCGACTCGGCGCCCCGCTCATGCATGATTTCTGCGCCATCAGCCTTTCCGATCTTCTCACCCCCATGGAACTCATCAAAAAAAGAATCCATGCCGCCGCTTCCGCTGATTTTGTCATTGTTATCTACAACCCCAAATCAAAAAAACGCACCGAACATATTCTCACTGCCCGGGAAATCATCCTCAAATACCGCAAACCTGAAACACCGGTTGGAATCGTCACTGCGGCAACCCGCAAACAGGAAACCATCCAACTCACCACCCTGGCCGATCTTGACAAGGCAGAAATCAACATGCAGTCCACCGTCATTGTTGGCAACTCCACCACCTTCAGCTGGCAGGGCGTGATGATCACGCCACGAGGCTACCGGAGTAAATACTCGATCTAAAGACAACCTGGTTAGAAAAAAATTTGACGAAACATTCTTAGGCCGACATTCCGTTTGACATTAAAAAACTTATCCCTTTTCTTCTTTTTCCTTCCTTTTCCCGCTCACGAAGGTTATTTTTTGATTCAACAGTTATAAACCACCTTGTGCAAAAAAGGTTTCAGTTTAAGGAGATACCAAACTATGATCATCAGACGAATAACAAAACCGTCAACTTCTCTCTCTGTTTTCCTTTTGATTCTTACCCTTTTTCTACCGTTCAGTACAATTTTGTTTTCAGGAACACCGGTGCTTGCCAAAACCAGTTACGTAAAGCCCAGCTCGGAAGTGGTCGTCAGAAAGGGTCAGGGAATTAAGTATAAGATTGTTGCCGTAGTAAAGGATGGTGTTTCTGTAGAATTTCTTGAGGAAGGTGATTCCTATGCAAAAGTACGACTGGCTAACGGCAAAGAGGGCTGGATGCTGAAAAGATTCTTGAGCGACGAACCTCCTCTAGAACAAGTTGTTGCTTCTTTACGTACTGAAAAAGAAAAAATGAAACGAAAAGAAATTGAAGTCGCTCAAAAAATAAAGGAGGTTTCTTCCACCCTTGCCCGGACTGAGACGGAATTTGATGCAATCCTTGCCGAAAGGGACCAAATCAGAACTGATTATCAGAACCTGCAGCAGGATACCGCAAATGTGGTTCAAACCAAAAATGACCTGCTGAAAACAGTAAAGGAAAATGAATTACTCGTACAAAAACTGGCTTCAGTGCAACAGGAAAACAACAGCCTCAAAAAAGATAATGCCATCAAGTGGTTTCTTTCCGGCGGAGGTGTACTGCTTGTCGGAATGTTTATTGGGATGAGATCCAGCAAGTCACGCAGAAGAACAACATCACTCCTGTAACGGGTGTACACTTCCTGCATGGCTTGATATTTACGGCAGTTACAGTCATACTACTTCTTTAAACATCAGCGCAAATGTCCACCACCAGGACTTCTCAAAATTCAAGCTTGCTGGTGATCTGACCGTTGACATTGCACTTACCGACAATTCTTCTCAACCCCATTGACAACGGGGCAAATCAACATACAAAAAAACGGCCGAGTCCCCTGTGTAGGCAACCCGACCGTCTTGAAATAAAGGAGGAGTACGGACAATTCCCCCTTAAGGACTTCAACCTGCTGGAATAACAGCCGGTTACGGCAGACTTTCTTTACTCATTTCCGCTGCCCAAGCCTTCTCCATCTCCAAAGACCATACAGTGGTCCATTCCCCGTTCTTTTTCACTTGGAGGTCATCGGCTTTGATGGACTTATATTTTTCGTTTATTTTTCCAGTAATCTTTACGTATTCAGCTACATGGCCTGCCATGACCGCGCGATCTATGTTGGGAACAAGGTAATAGGAGTTGGGCTCAGTTATAACAACAAATGTCGATTCCGTAGCTATAACAGGATCCTTCTTATCCAGTGGACAAATAATCCCTCTCGCTGCACAGTTTAAACCCTGGATAGTACCCTCAATTTGGCCGGCAAAGGCCAATGCGGGTGCTATTACAAAGACAGCACATGCAATTACAAATAATAATGTTCTTTTCATTTCACTACCCCCATTTTTTTCTTAACAATTAGAAAGACTAGAAAGAGTTGACGGTCACTTGATACCTTCAATCACCCCCTTTACCCCCTGTTTTGATAATGGGAAACAATCAACAAGCGAAAAAAAGGTCAAGTCCCCTTATAGGCAACCCGACCGTCTTGAAATAGCGGAAAAGTGATTTAGCAAGACACGTGGCTTTCCGACCCTGCCTCACAGCAGGTGTGGCTTTATCTTGTTAATTTGTAACTATTCAGAAAAAGTTACAGTATAGAGTTAATGGCAATTTATAGCCCTACCTGAACGATTACGCTAATTAAAACAATAATCAATCAAATTCAAATGTCAATATCATACAAAGGTGTTGAAAAGTAACTGAATTGGTTCTATGTCAACAAAAGGAACGAAGCAGCTCACTACCTGTCAAAGGGAAAATTTTGAGATCAACTCTGCTTTCAAGGGCCATTGGCGGGAAACAGAAAAAGGAAAAGAACCGTGATCAGGGCAATGCTGACCATGCGGAAGGATTGGCTGAAGAAAATAAGCTGCATGGCCAGACGGGGTTGAAAGATGCCGGCATAGAAAGGAAATTGATGGCGGACGGCCCGCACCGGCGAGGAAAGAATATTTCCCACCAAAAGAGCCAGCACAATGTCGCGATAGCCAAGTGCGCCGTCCTGCAGAAGAGCGCCGGCCGCAGCAAGGCCGGCGGTGAATTCAGCGGCAATGTGCAGGACAACAATTGACATGGCCTGGGGAGAGAGCCAGCAAAGAAAGGTCAGATTATCGGCCATGAACTGTTCCAGAGAGGAGAACAGGCCGACCCTGTTCATCAGGAAAAAAAGGATATAAATCGGCACAGTGAAACGGATGATTTTCTTCATTCGTCCACGAAACCTCTTCCAGGTCCGGTTCAACGCATCCTGCAATGTAACTTCTTTTTTTGTCTCTGTCTGCCCGGCAACATGAACCGTTTGATCAACACCTGCCAGCAGAAACCTGGCGACAATGGCGATGGTCAATGTGCGCAGAACTGCCGCGCCAAAGGTCATACCGATATAAAGAAAGGCAGCTCCCTTGATAAGGGGAACCGTGATGAAAAAAGTTGTGGGCAAATGAAGAAAATAGGCGGGAAGGCTGTTAAACAGATTGGCGAGAACCAGTTCTTTCTTACTGATTTTTCCCTGGTCATAGGCCTCGGCAAGCATGGTATTGGCCGAAACTCCAGAAAAAAAGGCCAGAGAAAAACTGGCGCCGGTGATATCGGACAGCCTGCCAAAACGAATCAGCGGCCGGGCCAGGACGGCAAGCCTTTTCGTCCAGTTCAGCGCCTCAATGAAGTTTGCAACCAGCAAACCGATGCTGATAAAGATGAGAAGCCGGAGAAGAGGCCATCCCAGTTGCTGCCAGAGCAATATGAGGGTTTCCTGAAAAGACGACATGGTTGGCCCTGACGGTCAGCCGGTGGGGGTGGGCTGCGCAGAAGAAGCAAGAAATTCCTCAACCAGCGGGCCGATTTCGTCAAAGGCATCTTCCAGAACATAATGGCCGGCTTCAGGAAAATAGTGGGCCTGGGCCTGGGGAAATTTTTCCCGCCAGATCCTGTAAAAATGATCATTAAAACAAAAATCCCGGCCGCCCCAGCAAATCAGCATGGGCGTCTTTTTAAAATGGACAAGCCCCGCCTCAACTTCCTTCAGGGTTTGCCAGGAGTTATCTTTTTCAGAAAGGGGAATATCCCGGACAAAACGATGGACAGCGATACGATTTTTCCAGGAATTATACGGACCGATATATCCCTTGGCCACTTCCGGAGCCAGGGGGCGGGAGACGGCCATGGACAGGGCGGGACGGGCAAAACCGTTCAGGCCGCAGACCAACAGAGCTCCCAGAACCGGAGTACGACAGATCCTGATCCGCCAGGGAATTCTTTCGGAACGAAAAGCCGCAGTATTCAGGATAACCAGGGATTGAATCTGCCGGGGATGACGGGCCGCGTACCCCATGCCGATGGCGCCGCCCCAATCGTGCAGGACAAGGGAGAGTTTGTCAATATTCAGTTCGGCCAGCAGATGCTCCAGGTTGGCAATATGATCTTCAAGCCGGTAGGAATAGTCCTGGGGTTTATCCGACAAACCGCAGCCAAGATGGTCGGGCACGATGACCC
>JAYEPA010000227.1:0-4410 GCA_034723545.1 Thermodesulfobacteriota bacterium
TGATTAAATCTTTGGCTATTGAAAATATATCAAAACGGAGATCTTGAATGGCTTCCTGGTTACCCGATCATGAAAATATCGATTTTCTAGAAGATGACACCCTGTATGAGGGTGCAATTAAAAAACTTGAGGAAGAACTGGCCAAGGGTAAAACCCTGGAACAGGCTTGCCAGGTCCTTTCAGCTGTTGAACAGGCTTTGAAATCGATTATTATTGATGATTTTCTGCAGATGGTCATTGCCGAGTATCACTTCGGCAAAGGTCGGGGGATTGACGATATTGCTTTGCTGCTGGGCGTTCCCTATGAAAAGGTAGAATCAGCCAAGGCTGCCATGCTTATGGATCTCAATCAGACATTCGGGGCAGACTTTGAAAATGAATTCAGCCATATGACTCACTAAAACTTGTTTAACAAATGTTACCATGAAACAGCCGGGAGAAGACCCGATCACCAGAATTGTCGTCTTTCAGGAACGGGGATCAGGCGAGGCCAAAGTCCAGGGCATTCGTGATTATGGCCGGCAAATAGAAATTACCCGGATCATCAACATTGATGAATTCCTGCCTGAACTGATTGACGAACCCGAGGAGTTTATCTCGGATGACTTCAGCGCCGACCTGGTCATCTCCTTTCTTAAACATCCCGACCTGCTTGATTATCTGGTTTCCATCTGTAAGGCCAAAAAAATTCCCGTTATTGCCTCCGGCAAAAAAGCGTTGGGAGCCATCACTCCTTTCACCTGCTGTGGCCTTGGTCGCCTCAAAGGTCTGGGTGCCTATGGCGACCAGTTCGGCGTTCCTGAATTCAGCGCCAAGGTTGAAAACAATCGCATCAAGGAACTCAAAGTCCTGCGCGGCGCCTCCTGCGGCGCCACCTGGCAGATTATCCCCAAACTCATCGGCCTGACAGAGGAAGAGGCGCTGGAATGCATTGCCTGTGAACTCCAGTTTCTCTGCCTGGCCGACCCCAGCAGTTTTGATCCGGTGAGCAGTGAAAGCCCCCTCCATTTTGCCGGCCACGCCCATGAAAGGGCCCTGCGGAAATGTCTTAATAATCTCAAAAAGTAACCATGACCAGGGATAACCTATTCGAGCAGAAATCAGGCCGGAACGATTTCAGCTTCAACCATCGTGTTGCCGAGGTTTTTGATGATATGCTGGCCCGCTCGGTTCCCTGCTACCGCCAGGTCATCGACATGAGCAGTCATATTCTCACCGCATTTCTCCAAAAAAATGATCTCATTATTGATCTCGGCTGCTCCACCGGCTCGACCCTGCTTGAACTGGCCAGATATCTTGAGGCGCTGGAGCTGCGCTTTACCGGAATAGACAACTCCCGAGCCATGATCAAAAAGGCTGCTTTAAAGAGCGAAATGTTCGGCAAACAGGAGAGAGTCACTTTCGAAGAAAAAGACATCCTGGATCTTGATGTTAAAGACGTAGGCGCATTTCTTCTTAATTACACCTTGCAGTTCGTCCGTCCCATGGATCGGCAACGGTTGACAGCCAACCTCTATCAGTCGTTGCGGCCGGGCGGTGTAATGATCGTCAGCGAAAAAGTCATCTTCCACGACTCGCGGATTAACCGCTCCTTCATTGATTTTTATCTCGATTTCAAAAAAAGCCAGGGCTATTCCGAAATTGAAATTACCCGAAAACGGGAGGCCCTTGAAAATGTTCTTATTCCATTTTCAATAGACGAAAATATCAAAATGTTGCGCCAGGCTGGTTTTTCCACTGTAGAACCGTTTTTCCAGTGGTTCAATTTCAGCTCCTTTCTGGCTGTCAAATGATATGGTTGGTGACCTTTAGCTCATGGCTGATGGCAGTTTTCATCTGTCAGCTATCATCCAATACCCTTTGCCCCTTTGACCCTCTGCCCTTTGAACCTTTGTAAAATGAACGACTACCTCGACTTCATGCAGGACGCCCACAAGGAGGAGATCGGAAAACTCCGGGCGGAAAAAGCAAAACTGCTGACCAGTGATAAAAAAGGGGTTCTTGTCTACCGAAAACTCCTTGAATCCGTCCGTCAACTCCGGGCCGGCCATCTTGATTTCGCTGGTGACGTGGTGCGGATCGGCAAGGCAGAGGAACTTGAATCCGGAGAGCTCGCCAGGGTGGAAAAGGTGCTGCGCTCTCTCACGCCCTGGCGCAAGGGGCCGTTTTCAATCTTCGATATTGACGTTGAGGCGGAATGGCGCAGCAACCGAAAATGGCAGCGGGTATTACCCGCCCTGCCCGATCTTGGGGGCAAGATCATTGCCGATATCGGCGCCAGCAACGGCTATTACATGTTTCGCATGGCCCAACATAATCCGGCCCTGGTTCTCGGCTTTGAACCTTATCTGCATCATTATTTCACCTTCCGGCTTCTGAATGGTTTTGCCGGGATTGACAACCTGCAGATGGAACCGCTTGGCGTCGAACAGATCAGCCTTTTTGAAAAATCCTTTGACGTCATTTTTCTGATGGGTATCATCTACCATCGTTCCTCACCCGTTGACATGCTGCGTGACATTAAAAAAGCCATGAAATCGGGTTCCACCCTGATTGTCGAATCTCAGGCCATTCCCGGCAAGGAGCCCGTGGCCCTGTTTCCGGAAAAACGCTATGCCAAGGTACCGGGCACCTATTTCGTCCCTACCGCAACCTGCCTGCGCAACTGGCTGACCAGAGTAGGATTTCAAGAGGTGGAGATCTTTTTTGAACATGAGATGAACAGCAGTGAACAGCGGAGAACCGACTGGATGACTTTTGAATCCTACGCCGATTTTATTAATCCGGATAATCCGGAACTAACAGTGGAAGGCTACCCGGCGCCAATCAGGGTATACCTCAAGGCCAGGGTGTAACTACATGAATCTCTTTATTCTTCTGCCGGTAATATTCGGCTCATCATTGCTTTTAACCATGATCGGTCTCGGAGGAGGATTGATCTTCTCTCCCCTCTTTGTCCTGATCGGTTTTCCGATCTCCACAGCTGTCGCGGCTTCACTTTTTTTAAACGGCATCGCCGCCCTTTCCGCCCTCATTGTCTATATGCGGAAAAAAATGGTGGACTACTCCGTGTCAATCCCTCTGGTGGCAACCTCGCTGCTTGGCGCGCCAATGGGAGCGATGATGACCCGGAAGATCAATATGCCTGTCTTTCTCAGCATCCTGGCCGGAGTCCTCTTCCTGGCGGCAATGCGGATGCTGTTTGCCAAAAAGGGTCAAAGCCGGGGCGCGGTCGTCAGCTGGCAGATGAGAATAATCGGAGGCGGCGGCATCGGCTTTCTCATCGGTTTTATGGGGGGACTTCTCGGGATCGGTGGCGGAGTGTTTGTCGTACCCCTGCTAATTTATATACTCAAGGTTCCGACCAAGGTTGCGGCAGCCTCTTCCATTTTCATTGTCTGTTTTTCCTCGTTTTCAGGATTTATCGCCCATGCCGCCACTACCACACTTGACTGGCAGTTTATTATTCTTGCCTCAATCTGCTCTTTTGCCGGCGGTCAGATCGGTTCACGCATTATGGTGGAAAAACTGAAGGGCAAAACCATCCGCGTCCTGTTCGGCATCATCCTCCTGTGTATGTGCGCAAAGCTCATTCACAGGGCATTCATGTGACATCTCAGGTGGTTAGGCTGAAGGCTGAAGGCCGATAAGCGAGCCCGGGAGACATCGAGAGGAAAAGCCAAACATCAAATCCCCCTCAGTCCCCCTTTTTCAAAGGGGGAGGAAATGTGGCACGTCACTATTTATTGTGAAGTTACGAACAAAGCAGAAAAGTATCATGGCCGGAGCTGAGGCCGACGCACGTTTTTCATTTCCACTCCACGTCGAGTGGCGGCCTTCTGAATGATTTTAGAGGTCCGTAATTAGTGGACAGATAATCAAGAATTCCCTTTTCTGTTTCAGGCTCAAGCTCCCACAGCCCCTGCTTGTCCTGCATCCAGCGAATCATTTCAAGCCAGCCCGTCCTGTCCGCCCTGTTCTGGGTAATGAGCTGGGCCGTGTGGCAAACGGTGCAGGTTTCCTTGACCATTTCATAGCCTTTTTCCATGATCAGGCCGGTTTCACTATCTTTCTCAGCCGCAAAGGAAAATCCTGCAATTCCCAGAAAACAGACAAGAATCAGGATAGCGACAAAAAAACTGTTTTGTTTCATAACAACCCCCTTACAACGCCAATGGCGAAATTGCGAATTACGAATCTTGGTGTTTTCTCAATCGGCTAACTTCCTTAAAATTCGTAATTCGTAATTTTTAATTCATAATTGATCTTCAACAAAGGGTCTACCCCGCCTTCACGGCAATTCTGTGGCAGGCGTTGTTCAGATAGCCTCTTGGGTTCCAGCCAGGCACGATCATGGGCTGCATCCTGCCCTGGGAATCCGTGGCCCTGGCCCAAATTTCATAATATCCG
>JAYEPA010000227.1:4510-9217 GCA_034723545.1 Thermodesulfobacteriota bacterium
CCCCGCCTTCACGGCAATTCTGTGGCAGGCGTTGTTCAGATAGCCTCTTGGGTTCCAGCCAGGCACGATCATGGGCTGCATCCTGCCCTGGGAATCCGTGGCCCTGGCCCAAATTTCATAATATCCGCTCTCGGGCAGAGCAACTTGGGCACTCCAACGCTGCCAGGCCAGTCTGTTTCTTGGTTTCTTCAAATCGCATTTCATCCATGTCGCGCCGAAATCATATGAGATATCCATGCTCGCCACTTCCAAATCCCCGGCCCAGGCCTGCCCCCTCACCTCAAAGACCTGACCAAGTTTCTGTGTGGTTCCGGAAACTGGAGAGGTAATAAGTGATTTCACCGGCATGGACTCGATAATGCACATATCCTTTTTGGCCACCTTTTCTCCCGGGGCCACCTTTTTACACGGTACCCGATAGGAATAACCGGTCATCTTCGGCCCATCGTGGACCTTATCCCTGATGGCAATTCTTTTCAGCCATTTGCCCGATGTTGAGGCGGGCCAGCCTCCGGTGACCAGCCGCAAGGGATAGCCGTGCAACAGGGGAATATCTTTACCGTTCATCTGAAAGGCGATCAGTGATTCATCCTCCAGGGCCTTATGAATGGGCACTCCACGGGAGATAACGACCTTGTCCGGGTCGCCGCTCAAATGCGTATCAGTGCCGTAATAACCGATATAAACAGCATTCTCTTTAATGCCGGCATATTCGAGCACATCCCGGAGCCTGACACCGGTCCACAGGGCGCAGGATACTGCCCCGAGACTCCACTGGTTACCCTTGGCCGGCGGATAAAACTCGCTGCGGCCGTTGCCGCCGCATTCGAGCTGGAGCTGATAGGTATGATGCTTGAATTTACTCTTGAGATCTTTAAGGGACAGGGTCACCTTCTTTTTGGCCGATTCGCCGTCAATGGTCAGGGTCCAGGTGTCAGCATCGGGATTTTCCGGCGGAATTCCGTTGTTTCTGACAAACATCCTGTCTGCCGGGGTCACCTCGTCGTCTAAAAGATGGGCCGGAGTTTCCATGTTAAGCGGCTTGTCATTCAACACCCGCATATCAGGGTGTTTCTCCGTTATAGAGTGAGATTTACCTGTGGCAGCCAGGGCCAGGGGACGGTATCCCTCGGGCATTTTATCAGCAAAAGGCATTTCAATGCCGGCAGCAGTAAGCACTGCGATGGCGCCTGCTTTCTTGAGAAACCCTCGCCTGTTCTGGTCGGCGGAATCCGTTTCGGTCGGTGAAGCGTTTTCGGGGAGATCATGATCGGAAAGTGTTTTTTTATCCATATGCAGCCTCCTTAAAAATTTGGTTACAGTCCCTGATGGGAATAACGGCCGATTGCAATCAATACTACGAAATGGCAGGCAATAAATTATTGCCGGTTTGGGAAAGGTGTGGGCAGGTCATTAGAAAATCCCTTAACGACCTGCCCCGTTTTTGGCAGCTATTCCGGCTGCCGTGATTTATTTTATATGAAAATCTCTCGCAGAAGTACAGAGTTCACAGAATTTTTTCTCCGTGCCTCTTGGCCTCTGTGAGAGATCAACCTTTGTGCCGGTTCGCCGGGATGGCCGTTACTTAATATCGATGGTCAGAGTTGCCTCATTCACCTTGATCGGCGCGTATTCCGTGGCCGGAAGCCCCATGTACTCACCAACGGAACTGGGAACCTGGCTATAAAAAAGTTTGGCCTCGATGGTCATTGGCCCGGCTGCAGCGTCTGCGGGAACAACCCATCTATATTTTTCAATCTTCGTTTCCCTGGGTCCGATCCGGTAATCAATAGCGGTATTCTCTGCAGTGTACCACTGGCAGATCGTCATCCTGCCCTCGGGATCAAAAAACGGCCGGCGGAATATTCTGGAACCGTCGGGAACAATGCCGTCCCGGCTGAGTCCCTTCCAGTCTTTAACTTCCATGATCTCTCCCATGGCCTGGTAGGCCAGGGCACCGGAGTCGGCAATGGTATATTCCTCTCCCGAAAAGCCTTTTGGCTCAACTGGAATGTTGAATGTCTTACCGGCCGAATCAGTTCCCTGCATCTCAAGCCAGAGCATCCGCTCTTCGGATGAACCCGACGGCACGTAATGACCGGCCTTGCCGTTAAAGAGTTCCGCCCTCAGGCCCACGTTGTCGCCCGAAGAGACAGAGGTTTTTCCAGTATAGAGGGCCAGATCAATGGCGCCCGCCAGTTTACTGGCAAAATGGGAGCCGTGGAAGACATGGTGAGCAACATCCTCTCGGACCTTAGCGCCCCCCCTGGCGGCTTTGCCTGGCGCATCGTACATATGGCAGTCCTGGCAGCGGGTACCCTCTTTCGCATAGGGGCCTGCTTTCCATTCCCGATAGGTGGATTTCACCCAGGCGCCATAAGGGCTCTGCTCGTCGTGGCAGGTGGCGCAGAGCTCGGAGCTACCGGTGAATTCAGAATAATTAACCCCGTGAACCGGGGATTTGGCATCGGACCGGGGTCCCTGCATTGTTTTTCCCGGTTCAATAGTGAAGCTGAAATTGAAAGGTTCGGCTTCTGTACTGCCGGTAATATGATGGCAGACCTCGCAGCTTACGCCCTCATTGGCACGAGTACCTGCAGCAACGTCTTGCGGGGGAATATCCCCTGACAAAAAGGCAAGGGGGCTGTGGCAACCGATGCAGCCGGCCTTGACCCCTGCAACCTTCTCCAATTTCTGCGAATGGGGCAGAGCCAGTTTGAAATACTCAATCTCGTCCCATTCATGAGTGAAAGACTGGGACATCAGACTCTGCTTCCACTCCTGGAAAATCGCCTTGTGGCAACCGCCGCAATAGGTGGGCTTCTTAAAATCTTTATACTCAAACGAGCCCATTTCAGCGCCCTGAACCGCTTGGGTGGAGCACAGAATGCCAAAACCCAATCCCAGTGCCAGAATACTTCCCCCTCTTCCTTTCATAAAACACCTCCTAAAATGTTTTTTTGACTATTTTAACTATATGGAAAAACATCAATTTTCTAAAAGCAATAAAAAGCTCGTGCTCCCTCGCAGATGGGGAAAACATTAACGCTTTTCGCTTTTTTATCTATTTGCAGATTGGTGTGGAGAATGCAAGTTACACGAAAGACAGGCCAAACTTTAAGGATAATCAAAAAATCAAACATAGGCCCTCCTAAAGATTGTGTAACTTCAGGCAGGATTAATGGAATTTCCAAGAAGTGGCTGGGAGACAGGGACTCGAACCCCGATAGGCAGCGTCAGAGGCTGCTGTCCTGCCATTAGACGATCTCCCACCCGTTTGGATATGGTGCAAAAATTAATGAAATCGGGATGAAAAGTCAAGAGAAAACTGATTGAAAGGGCTAAGGGACAAAGGTTCAAAGGGACAGAGGGGCTAAGGGGCTAAGGGGCTAAGGAATTCACATTAATTGAAAAAATTCGTGTAACTATTCAGCTCGGTGCTTTCAAACCGGGAGACAGATTGAAGTCTGCGCTTATCTGAAATTTCCCTCCCAGCATAGGGGACTGAATTTATTTTCGAGTCTTTTTTCGAAAATCATTCTGTCCCCGGTGTTATAACAAGAGAAAATAAAATCAGTCCCCTACGTTTGTCCCTTTGTCCCTTTGTCCCTCTGCCCCTTTGTCCCTTCACCCATGTATTGTAATGCCAGCATAGCCGACAACCTGATTGGTGTCCCCGCTCGCTTCTCCGGAGTCGGTATAACGAACAAGTTCGGCCCTGGTTGCACCAAGCTCCAGGGCGGCGATCAGGGTGATGGTTGTCGGCATGATGCCGCACATGGAAATGCGCTGCCCCAAAACTGTATCGTAGAGCCCCCGGGGATCAAGCTCCAGGATATGACGGATGGCTTGTTGATCTTTATGACTGGCTGATTGCCGCGATTCATAATGGGTCATATCCGTGCTGGCAACGATGAGAACCGGTTTATCATACTTTTTAATCGCTGTTGCCAGGGTTTTACCGATTTCCTCACAGGAGGCGTAGGGAATGTGGGAAATGACCAGCGGTGCGATGGTCAATTTTTGCTGCTGATATTGTAGAAACGGCACCTGCACCTCAAGGGAATGTTCATTTCGGTGGCAGACCTCGTCTTCCTCCACCAGTGTTGAATAAGTCAGAATAAGTTGGGCCAGCTCCTCATTAATAGGGACTTCACCGAGGGGCATATCCCATGAACCATGGGCCATCAGTCCAATCGGGGCGCCGTTGCCATGATGATTGGGGCCCAATATGATGACATCTTCCGGAATGATGATGCTGGAAAGAGTTTCTCCCGCCACACCTCCCGAATAAACATAGCCTGCATGGGGAGAAATAGCGGCAATCGCCCTTTGTTTCTTAGCGGTTTCAGGAATCAGGCCGGAAAGGGTTTGTGAAAGAATGGACGGATCGCCCGGGTAAAATTGATTGGCAACAACCGGTGTTCTTCGCATCGCAGCCCTCTTATTATGGAAAATTTGAAACGCTCAACTGGGTCAACACGAGCAGCATAGGAAGAAAACGCTGAGGCTCAAATGGGGATTTTTTACGAGTTCATCAAGGTTAAAAGGGGGTATCCCTCAGTCCCTTTGCCCCTTTGCCCCTTTGTCCCTTTGTCCCTTTGTCCCTCTAGTTAAGGCAACTTAACCTGCCAAGTCGTTCCCTCTGCCCCATCTTTGATGTCAATATTCAGGGCCAACAGCTTATCACGAATCTCATCGGCCAGC
>JAYEPA010000228.1:0-9215 GCA_034723545.1 Thermodesulfobacteriota bacterium
GTCCCATTTTGGCCTTCTCGAATAGCACAAGTATGCTTCGAAGTCCCAAATGAACCAATATGGGGCACTTCTAAACAGTTACAGAACTGTGGTTGGGGCAATTTGGTGGCCCACCTGAATAGTTACGCGAAGTTAAACAAATTCCTGGGAACTGGTACATGGTTACAAACATTATTTTACAAATGAAAAGAGTTTTTTTCTCTGAGTTTTTGCGGTGTCCGGGATAGGCGTTTTTGTCAATGAATCCTGGCTTGGTGTGGATCGAAGGTTTGGATAATCTGTAAAGAGGTGTTTGTCTTTCAGTTTTTTCCAATCCATGAAGTCCGGGGAGGGAAGGGTGAGAGGATTAGTGTCTTCATATGTTTTTTTAATTTTTTGAAATTCTTTTTCTCTGGCAAGAAAGGCTTCAACAACGTCAGGATCAAAATGTCTGCCCTTTTCTTCAACAATAACCGCTAATGCTTTCTGGTGGGAAAAGGATTCCTTGTAAGTCCGTTCAGAGGTCAGGGCATCATAGACGTCAGCGAGGGAAACGATTCTTGCTGATAATGGAATTTCTTCTCCATTCAGACCTTGGGGATAGCCGGATCCGTTCCATTTTTCATGATGGAAATAGGCGATTGTTTTGCCCATGGTCAGAAATGACGGACCGGGAACCTGTCCCTCAATTGCCTTTATAGTATCACCGCCAAGCAGGGTATGCTGTTGAATGATTTCAATTTCATCGGGAGTTAATCTGTCCGCTTTCAACAGGAGATTATCCGGGATGCCGACTTTGCCGATATCATGGAGAATGGAAGACATGTAAATATCTTCAATAAACTGAGTTGAAATATAATCATGATATTTTGGTTTTAAGGCCAGTTCCGTGGCGAGTATCCGGCAGAATTCCCTGATCCTCTCCAAATGGTTGCCGGAGTTGATATCACGATATTCCGCCAGTTTGGCCAGGGAAAGAATAGTTGCGGAGCGGGTTTCCTGTACCCTTGTAAAGGATGCCAGCAACTCTGTTTCCAGCTTTTTTCTGTCAGTGATATCCCTGACCAGCATCTGGTAGCCAACCAGTGCTTGATCCTTATAGATAGTTGTGGCATTACATTCGACATCAATGATCTGTTTCTGCTTGATGACGAATCTGAATTGCAGCCCGGTGACGTTACGGCCGTCCTGTAACTGTTGTAGAAGAGAGCGCTGCACAGTCTCTTGATCATCCGGATGGACAAATTCGAGAATGAGATCCCCCTCTTTTTCATAAGTCGGACCTCCCATGGTGTCGTAGAAACGGGGATTGGCCATGACAATTTTGCCGTCGCTGTCCGTGAGAATGACATCATCACTGATGTTTTCGTACAGTTTTTGGTAGCGAATTTCAGACTTTTCCAGTTCTTTCGTCCTGTTGGCAACCTCTTCCTCAAGATGATCCGCATGGTAGGAAAGCTGGCCGGCAAGAGCGTCCTCCTTCATGCGCATATTAAATTCTCTTTTTCGGGCTCGGGACTCTTCCAGGCATTTGACAATAATGATAAGAAGAAAAGAGAGGAAGAAAAAAGTGTTATTGAAAAGTATTTTTAGGTTTGCAGGTGTGGGCTGATTGTAAATAAAAATCGGCGCCAGGTAAAAAGAATAGACCAAAATCCCGGTTCCGGCGGCTTGAAATGGATTTAAGGGTAAAATGACGGCACAGACAACCAGAACCATGACCATGCCGATATAATATGAAGAGGTAATACCGCCAAGTTTGATGATCATGATT
Organism: Thermodesulfobacteriota bacterium; assembly: GCA_034723545.1. GTDB lineage: Bacteria > Desulfobacterota > Desulfobulbia > Desulfobulbales > SURF-16 > JAGHCC01. Next base: position 1,754 of record JAYEPA010000228.1, read on the forward strand.
GAGATTGTCAGGGCCGAGATCGCATAGGCTATTATGGCAGTGGAAAAGGGTTGTCTGCGCGAGAAGGAGGTTCTGTTTGCGGTATAAATACCAAGGAGCGAGAGAGAACACAGAACTCGCAGGATGAGGAACGACGTGAAGTGTGATGGGGCGACAACATAATCAAGGAGAGAAAAACACGGAAAAAGAACAGCCCCGAACAGAACAGTGGTATTGATCCGTTGATGAAGGAGGGTTCGGGTTTCCTCCTCGTATTTCTCTAGATTGGCGGAAGAGATTTTTTCCATGATCAGTCTGGTCTGACCGCCTTTACGAAGAGGTTCACTCCCTGCTTTTCCGACAGGATTTCGATCTTATCGGCAAAAGGGCTTTGGGAAAAGATGGCTGTCAGGTCTTCCCTATCGCGATAATGCAGGCGCCATTGGAGGATATGGTCCATAAATGGCTGGTCCGGATTAGGCGAGAAGTTACCGACAATGAGAACGCCTCCGGGTTTTAATTGATGATAGCAGCGGGTAACAAAGGCGACAAAGAGTTTATCTTCCAGGTAATCGGTCAAGCCGGCTGAATAGATAATATCCTGTAGGCGCATATTATGATTGACCCTTCCCAGAGACCATTTAACCAGATTTTCATTCATCAGGCGGATAGAGGCATTGTGGGGGAAGGTGTTCACGTGCTTATTGGTGTATTGCAGAGCCTCTGAATCAATATCAATGCAGAGTGCCTCGATGCCTTCAGTGTAGTCGCATTGTTTTAAAAAATCGAAGAGTTCCTGGTTGGGGCCGCAGGCCAGGTTCATAATATTGATGACATGGCCTTGTTTGTATTTTTTGTTGCTGATTTCGGCCAGCTGTCTGCTCAACAGTTTTCTCCTGCCGCGGATTGCCTTGGAGCCAATGGAATTGAGACACCATTCATCGACAATCACACCGAGTTTCCCATCTCCGGCCGGTTTGTTTTGGTAAATTTTTTCGATCATCAGGAAGTCACCGGCATAACCTTTGGGCTTGAAATAGACCCTTTCGGCAAAACGACTTCGCATAAAATAAGGGTAAATCTCCTTGAACAGGTAGCCCCAGGCGTAATTTTCCTCATCAAGGTTCTGAATTTCTTTTTTCAGATTGAGAATTTGAACATAAAACTGATTCAGGATATTGAGGCATTGTTCCCGTACATCTTCAGAAATGGCGTTGGATGAGTCTTCCTGCAACCGGTAGGAGATGTTATACATTTTCCCTTTGAAATCTTCAACGATCCGATTGACGGAACGCCAGGCCGCTGTTTTGAAAAAATTTTCCGGCAGGGGACTTGAGTCGTCGTAGCTGTGCTTTCTTCTAGTTGATAACGAGGCCCCATACGCCCTGAGTGGTTCCCGCTCCTCCAGAATACGACGGAATTTGATGCAGATTCCACGGGTGAGCAGATCAAGAAAGTAACCGTAAAGAGGGGGATTTTCTTTCTGCATACACTGCATGGCCGCTTGATCGAAAACCCTGATTTCGGCATTTTCCGTTATTCGAATGTCACGAACCCGTGATCCGCCGTCAAAATAGCCGATTTCACCGAAAAAGTTTCCGGAGCCGATCAGAGCAACGGTTATTTTCGTGTCGTGGGCCGTATGGGAAACCTCAATGGAACCTTTTTTGACATAATAAAAGGCAGGTTTTTCCGAGTTTTTGGGACGGAATTCCTCGCCGGCCAGGAAGAACAGTGTCCTTGAGAAAGGCAGAACCTCTTCGATGAGTTGGTCAGGCAGACCTTTCAGAAAATTCAACTCCCCGCTACTGGACATTGCTCTATTATTGATTCTATCTTTTTGGGCGGTTTGCATGAAAAACTCCTTTGCCATCTACTGGACAAGAATAGACATCCTGGTTTTTTTGAAGACATGCTCCTGGACCGCAAAGGCTTCCACCACGGCGGGAGCAAAATGTTTCCCTTTCTCAGCGAAAATGATTTTTCGGGCCTCTTCATGGGTCATAGAAGGTTTGTAACATCTTTTTGATGTCAGGGCGTCATAAACATCGGCCAAGGCGACAATGGCTGCGGATAATGGAATTTCACCGTTTTTCAGTCCCTGGGGATATCCGCTGCCATCCCATCTTTCATGGTGATAATAGGCAACCTCTCTGCCGATGGTTAAAAATGTTTTCCCTTTTATTCGAGATTCAAGATCCTTGAGGGCATCACCGCCGATAATGGAATGAAATTTCATGATGTTGAATTCTTCCGGCGTGAGTTTGCCGGGTTTGAGTAGGATTGCATCCGGAATGCCTACTTTGCCAATATCATGCAAAATGGAAGAAAGATAAAGATCATCAGTATAATCCTGGCTGATGATATTGGAATATTCCGGGTATCCTGCCAGTTCTTCACAGATAATTTTGGTGTATTCCCGGATTCTTTCAAGATGATTGCCGGTCTCATGGTCCCGTGACTCCACAAGTTTTGCCAGACCGAATATGGCGGCTGTTCTGGAGGTGTTGATCTCTTCTTGGGAGCGAACAAGCTCGGATTTCATTTCGTTTCTTCTGGTAATATCTCTGGCCACCAATTGATAACCGATAAATTGTCCGTCTATGTCGATTGTTTTGGCATTACATTCAATGTCCGCCTTCTTCTGGTTCCTGTCCAACATTTTAAATTGAAAATCTTTGATATCCTGGCCTGACATCAGACCGGCCAACAAGTCCTGTTTTACCCTGGCAACATCTTCATCATCGACGAAATCAAAAAAAGACATGCCCGCGACATCTTCACGTCTTTTTTTTAGAAAATTGTAAAAATGGGGATTGGCCATAAGTATTGTCCCATCATGATCGAGCAGAATGACGGGGTCAAGAATGTTATCATACAGTTTTTTGTAGCGCAGTTCGGATTCTTCGATTTCTTTAAGCTGTTTTTCAACCTCTTCTTCCAGGTGATGCGTGTAATAAGATAACTCACCTGTCAGCTTTTTGAGCTTTATTTTCAGGTTAAATTCTCTCACCCGTCCTTTGAGTTCTTCATGGCACTGGACAATGCCGACCACGGCAAAGGCAAAAAGAAAAAAAGTATTGTTGAAGAAAATTTTAAAATTTTCAGGGCTGGTTTTCAAAAACGTAAACGGATCGAGATAGCAGGGAACGGTATAAATGAGCAGAAGGATGATTCCTGAAAAAATTGCCTGGAAAAAATGAAGTGGCAGGACGGCAAAATAGCCCACCAGAATAAGAAGTGGGCCGACATAATAAAAATGTCCGCTATGGCCGATTTTGAGGATCATCAGGACAAGGATAAAGCTGCCGATCGTGCAGAATGTGATGGCAATGAGAAAGGAAGAAATCAGTTTTTTATGATGCAGCAGAAGAAAGCCGGCCATGAGTAATGAAAAAAAGCCGCGATATTGGCCAAAGAGAATAAAATGTTCTCTGGCCATAACAAAGTCAAGAATGGAAAAAAGTGGAAAAAAAACAATGCCAAGCCAGAGCAGGGCCGTAACTCTTCGATGAAGGAGATCTTCAGTCTCTTTTGTAAAGAGTTCCAGATATCTTTTTTCAATGCCCGGGGAAGGGATTGACCAGGATAGATTCATGTGATGCGCTTGTCGGGTAACGGAATGTTCAGTAATCTTTAATTAGAGCTTGAACGAAAATCCAAAAAAAATAACCTTTATTCAATGTGTTAAGTTGATATTTTTAAATAAAGTTTTTAGCAATTAGCCGTTGGCTGTTAACTGCTAAAAGCTAACGGCTAACAGCTTTTACTAAAATAGGCTCCTTCCCTTGTCAAAACTGGGCTGGGCACTTTCCGTTCAGCCACTATTTCGTGGCCAGGGCAAAGAGGTTAACCTGTTCCGGTTCGGAGAGGATTTGGACATTTCTGCCAAAGGGAGTGTCCCAAAAAAGTTCCCTCAATTCGTCTTCCGTACGGTAGATCAGTTTCCAGTTCAGGATATGATCCATGAAGTACTGGTCGACACAAGGAGCAAAGTTGCCAATCACCAGCTGACCGCCTGGCTTCAGGTGCTCATGGCAACGGCTGACAAGGGCCTGGAACAGTTTTCGATCCAGGTAGTCGCTGAGTCCGGCTGAATAGATAATGTCCTGCATGCCGATGTTGTGACTGACTTTTCCCAAGGCCCATTTGACCAGGTTTTCGTTCATGAAACGGATTGAAGCCATGTGTGGAAAGGTGTTGACATGTTGATTGGTGTATTGCAGAGCCTCGGAATCAATGTCCACACAGAGAGCCTCAATTTTTTCGCTATAATCACAATTTGACAGAAAATCAAATAGTTCCCTGTTGGGTCCACAGGCAAGGTTCATGATTTGAATTGTATCGTCCTTCGCAAGCCTCTGGCGGCTGATTGTTGCCAACTGTTCACATAATAGTTTGCGGCGTCCCCGTATTGCCTTTGTGCCGGGCCGCTGGAGACACCAGGCGTCGACCAGTTTGCCGATTTTGCCCTCTCCTTCCGGTTGATTCAGGTAGATATGTTCCATCATCAGAAAATCACCGGCATATCCTTTTGGTTTGTAATAGGATCTTGCCGCGAATCGGCTGCGCATGATAAAGGGAAAGGCTTCTTTAAAGAGATATCCCCACAAAACGTTTTTATCTTCGGTGCGTTTCAGGAGGTTCTGGAAAATACCGAGGTTATCGCTGAAATTGTCCAGTATGGAATAGCATTCCAAACGGTGATCTTCGGAAATCTCGGGGGTTGAATCTTTCTGCAGGGCATAAGAGAGGTCAAAAATACGGGATTTTATTTTTTCAACATGTTGATTGATTAAATGCCATTCATCAGATTGCAGTAATGTTTTCGGTATGGGTTTTGACTCTGTATAATTCCGGCTCCGTCGCCGTGGCGAAAGAGAGGCGGCATAGCTGGCCAGAGGATCCCGTTCTTCCAGGACGCGGCGGAATTTTTTGCAGATGGACTGGGCCAGATAACTGATAAAATTGCCATAAAGAACAGGATCCTGCTCTTGAAGATCAAGCAAGGCATCTTCGTTAAACACCCTGATGTTGGAATCCTGCACGGCTTTAATGTCACGAACCCGGGAGCCGCCGTCAAAAAAACCGATTTCGCCAAAAAATTGCCCGGCGCCGATCAGGGCCACGGTAATTTTTGTCCCCTTGTCTGTGTATGAGACTTCTATCGCGCCTTTGAGGACATAATAGATTGATCGCTGTTCTTCTCCATGCAGTTTCAAGGGATCATTTTTGCGACAGGAAATTTCTGTGGAAAAGGGGAGAATACTTCGTATTGTCTGATTTGTAAAAGCCAGGAGGGATTTTTTTGGCTTAGCTGATGTCTGGATTGCTGGTCCCATTTTGTTCCTTTTTCGAGAAAGACATACCGTCATTTGTCAACATGACCGCAAATTGGCGTCAGGAATTGGTCAGTCAGGAAAATAACAGAAGGTGTCTATTCTTTTATTAAAGGTTACCAGGATTATGTTAACCTTTTAAATTTTTTATAAAAAAATAAAGAGTATATTTATAATTCTCCTGAATCAGCAACAAATTGTCAACATATTAATCTGGATGAATTTGTAAAATGTCTTTTTTTACCACAGAGGAGACGGAGATCACAGAGAAATCTTTTTTATTATAATTAGTTAGCTCTGTGATCTTCGTGGTTGATTTGTCGTTACGATACCATCATACTTCATTTTGTTGCAGGAGTTTTGGGGTAGAGATTATTTTAGCGGATTGGTGCAGTAGGTAGGTGCAGTAGGTAGGTGCAGTCGTTACTTCTTTGGATTTTCATAGATACAGGTTCGGTCGCAATAATTTGTAAAGATCAGTTGATCGCCAAGTTTTTGGACATAATTTGGTGTAAGCGGGATTTTTCCGCCTCCGCCGGGCGCGTCAACCGCATAGGTGGGCACGCCCAGGCCCGAGGTGTGGCCGATGAGAGATTTCATGATTTCAAGGCCGGTCTCAATGGGGGTGCGAAAATGGTTGGTGCCAAGGGTCAGGTCGGTCTGGAAAAGATAATAGGGCTTGACCCGGATCATTAAAAGTTTGCGCGTCAGTTCTTTCATGGTTTCCGGGTGATCATTCACGCCGCGCAGCAGCACGGTCTGGCAACCTAGCGGGATGCCCGCGTCGGCCAGTCGGGTGCAGGCTATGCTGGCTTCCGGTGTGATTTCATCTGGATGATTGAAATGGGTGTTGATGTACAGGGGATGAAATTTTTTGAGAATTTGCACCAGCCGCGTAGTTACCCGCATGGGCAGGGTGCAGGGTGCTCTGCTGCCGATGCGGATGATCTCGACAGTTGGAATGCTCCGCAGGGATGATAGGATCCACTCCAGAATTTCATCATCAAGGAGAAGGGGATCACCGCCGGAAACAAGCACATCCCGAACCTGGGGGGTTTGTCTGATATAGTCGAGCCCGGCTCGGATCGTCCCTTTTGTGATGGCCATTCCGCTTGTGCCGACCTTACGTTTCCGGGTACAGAAACGGCAATACATCGCGCACTGGGAGGTCACCAGAAAAAGGACCCGATCCGGATATTTGTGAATCAGGTTTGGAACCGGGCTGAGATCTTCTTCCCCAAGGGGATCGGGCATGCAGACCTGATCCTGGATTTCCCGGATATCCGGCACCGCCTGTTTCCAAAGAGGATCACCTTTTTTGCGGATCAATTCCAGATAATAGGGATTGATCCGCATGGGATAGCGGCTGATGACTTCAGAGATTTTTTTCTGATCCGGGCGCAGCGCAAGTGGCAGGTCATCAACAGTGCTGATGCTTTTTTTGAGCAGGTTCCGCCAGCTTTGCATTACGTTCTCTACTATGCGGCTTCAGGATACGGAAATTCCGGATGATCCAACAGCTTTGCCATACGCTGTTTTTTATTTGTATGGGCATCATGGAAATCAAGCAGTTGTTCAATAGCCTCGATGATGGTCTTTTCATCGCCATGTTTGACAATGCGTCGGCCGATCTTGGGCATGGGCCCGCCCTTGCCGCCGGCGTAGAGATCAAGGCCTGCCTTGGTGGCAACAATGCCGATATCCGTGCTCACCGGATTGGTGCAGTTGGCCGGACAGGCGGCAATGGCGATTTTGACCTTGGGCTTAACGCTTCTGCCCTTAAAATGATCAAGGATCTTTTCGCTCAACAGCTTGGTGTCAATGAGGCCAAGTTTGCAGTGGGGCTCGCCGATGCAGACCCTTGGGATGGGAAAAACACCGGGTTTTTTAAAGGCAGCGCCCAGGGCGGCAAGTTCGTCTTTGATTGTCTCCGTATCATCTGCATTGATATTAAGGAGCCTGATGTTTTGGGCTGTTGAACAGTAGAGCTCAAGGTCAAAGCGGTGGGCCAGTTCATGGATTTTGTCGAGAATCGGCAGGGGAAGTCGGCCGGCCGTCAGTAATACGGTGATATTTATTTTTTTGCTTTTGTTGTCCATTGTTTTCTTGTCCTGTATCGTGTTATTCTTTGGAAATTTTTTTGA
>JAYEPA010000229.1:0-9203 GCA_034723545.1 Thermodesulfobacteriota bacterium
AGCGGTGGTGCGAGAAACACCCTTAAAAAAAGGGTATAGACCGACTTCGAAACCTATTAGCCTTTGGCCTACAGCCTAACCCGCATGAATAGTTACTTTTTGTCCAGACAAAGGGAGATGCACTCCCGGCAGTCTTTTTTGACGGTGAATCCTTTTTTGTAATATTTGTCAAAGCTTTTGATCCATTCAGCGCCTCCCCTGGGGCAGACCTCGACGAATTTAACAAATTGAATGAAACGGTCGATAATCTCGGGCGGAGCGGCGTGCTCAATGCGGCAGGCGCCTGAATCGGCAAGTTCCTCATCCACCGCCAGGATTTTAATGAAAAATTCTTTTAATGCATTGTGGCGGAAAATAACATCATTAGCCATTTCCTCGCCGAGATCCGTCATGGTAATAACTTCGTAAGGCGCGTAGTTGATTAACCCTTTTTTTGACAGGGAGCGGAAAGCTTCTGTGACGGATGAGCGGCTGACATTCATTTTTGCCGCGATTTCCTTGGCCCGGGCAACTTTTTTTACAGCAATGATATGGGCGATCACTTCCAGATAATCTTCTTGGCTGGCAGTTAATTTGATCTTGTCTTTCATGATGTCTCCCTGTTTTCAATGGTAACTTGCACAATGACAAGTTGGCTATATTTATGAGGCAAGCCGAAAATTGTTTGTATAATAGCCTTTTTTGCTAAAAAAGTAAAAGAAATGAATATTGTCAGGATTAGCAAAGGCCAGTAGAGGAGGCAAAGAAGGTAAAGAAGGTAAAGAAGGTAAAGAATTTAGAGAAATATAGAATAGCAGCATTTCATGGCCCATCCTGACTTTTTTGGTTATGGGAATTTTTACAGATCAGAGGATATATACCAACGTGGTTGCTCCCCGATTAACTATTACGTTTTTTCAGACATGCAAGAACGGCGGCAAAGGGGAAGTCTCTTTTTCCGCCGAATAAAGGATGGCGCTGGAGACCGGCACGGGTCAGGCGGGGTGAAGAGATACCGCAGAAAAAACGGGCCAGCTGCCGGGGCGAAGAAAGATGATCGGGGAATTCGACATGTAATTTACTCGCCTGGGCCATTAATTCGGCTTCAATTCCGGCACATTTAGCCTGAACAGGTTTGATATGATCTGCCGGGCCGTTCAGGCAGTACTCACAATGGCCGCAGTCCGATGATTTTTCGCCAAAGTAGTTGAGCAGAAAGCGGGTCTTGCAGCCGTCATGATTGACAAGCCGGATAACCTGATGCAATCGTTTGATGTCATTTTTTTCTCGTTTGCTGAACCTGGAGACGAACTTTTCCTTCAGCTGTTCCGTTTCACTGGTTGACAGTTTTTTCAAAAGTCTGTAACCAAGGCGGATTCCGGAAACCTTCAGCTCCAGATCCCCCTTTTCTTCCAGGTAATTGAGGGCCGTGACAATTCGTTGACGATTGCCTGCCGTTTTCGAGACGGCTTCGTCAAGATCAATGGTAAACCAGGTTTGTGCTTTTTTAGCACAGGAGAAGATCGTTTTCAGGAAAGCGGCCCGTTCTGCGTCAAACCTGGAACAAATATCACTGGAGCTTTTTAAAGGCTTGAATTTGCAGGAACTGTAAAAGGGCCCGGTGGAGGCAATCACCTTTTCAAGTTCAAGGTAGGTCAGCAGGGTCTTGACCACCAGGGGACGTATGTCCGAGGTAAAAGATTCTTCGTAAACACTCAGGGAAAAGCGGTCATCCTTTTTAAGCATCCGGTCGATCATTTTAAAAATGGCACTGTTCTCGGGAGTATCACCGTAGACAAAATTTTCAAGAGTGATCAGATCCCGGCTGCCGCCCAGGAGTTCACATATTGATTTTTTGCCGTCGCGTCCGGCCCTGCCGATCTCCTGGGAGTAATTCTCCAGACTTTTCGGCAGATTATAATGGTAGACATAACGGATATTATTTTTGTCAATCCCCATACCAAAGGCAATAGTGGCCACCACAATAGCGGAATCCGAGGCCATGAACCATTCCTGCACCTGCTGCCGTTTTTCATCTTTCATGCCGGCATGATAGGCCCGTGCCTCAAAGCCGTTTTCGGCAAGAATTTTCGCCACATTCTCGGCCGCAGCCTGCAGGGTGACATAGACGATAGCAGGTCCAGGCGGTCGTTTTTTGAGTCTTGCAAGCAGGGTCTTGCCTGGATCCTGACCGGGTGAGAATCTCAGAGTCAGGTTGGGGCGGTAAAAGCCGGTATTGATGTAATTTTCTGCGTGGATGGAAAAAACGTTGCGGATATCTTCGGTCACCTGCGGGGTTGCCGTGGCTGTCAGGGTGAGTACGGCTGGAATATCAAGACTTTGAGGAAGTTCGGCAAGCTTGAGATAATCGGGCCGGAAATTATGGCCCCATTCCGAAATACAGTGGGCCTCGTCAATCACCAGAAGAGATATGCTCAGCTGGGTGATGAGGGTCAGGAATCGTTCATTGGCAAACCGTTCCGGCGCTACATAGAGAAGTTTCAGCTCCCGGTGCCGTAATTGTTGATATATCTCCTGGAGTTCTTCTGCCCCCAGGGATGAGTCCAGCCGGGCGGCAGCTATTTGTTTGGAAATAAGAAAGTCAACCTGATCTTTCATCAGCGCCATGAGCGGAGATACCACCAGGGTGAGGTTATTCAGAAGCAGCGCCGGCAACTGGTAACAGAGGCTCTTGCCTTGACCGGTTGGGAAAACAGCCAGGGTAGAGTGACCTGCCAGGATGCGGCTGATCACTTCTTTCTGTCCCTGGAGAAAAGATGCAAAGCCAAAGACTTGTTCTAATGTGGACGTGATGTTGTTTTGCAAAACAGGTTGCTTCGGCTCAGAGGTTAAGGGAAGCAAATTTCCGCTGAATCATCTGCAGATCGTGCCAGGCCGGTTTTTTCATGTCCGGATGCCTGAGAAGAAACTCGGGATGATAAGAGGGCATGAGGCTGATGCCATGAAATTCGTGGAATTTCCCCCGCAGCCTGAGAAGGGGAGCCTCGGTTTTGAGAAGGCTTCGGCCGGCAAGGGGACCCAGCGCGTAAATGATCTTGGGTGAAACAGCCTCAATCTGGCGTGCCAGAAAGGGTTGACAGGCTCCAATCTCCCGGGCGGTGGCCGATCTGTCTTCTGGAGGGCAACACTTGACAATATTTGTGATGTACACTTTATTTTGATCAAGGCCAATGGCCGCAAGCATTTTTAACAGGAGTTTTTCAGCCGTGCCGCAGATCGGTTTTCCAGATTTTTCATCCTCCCTGGTCGGGGGATCGCAGACAATAAGCAGGGGAACGTGAGTGACATCCTTAGAGCCGAAAATGAGATGTTTTCGGCTCTCATGCAAGGGACATCGCCTGCAGTCGCCAAGTTCCCGCCGGACATCCGCCAGGGTGATTACCGGTCCAACCGGGGGAGCTGATTGCTTTTTTTTAGCTGTTTTCTTTGGGCTTTTATTTGCCTTACAGATGTCCGGGCCGGAGGACTCAAGAAATTTTTTGATTTTTGGGGTAAGCGGGTAGCTCAGTCCCATGTCCTGATGAAATGCGATGAGAGATCTGGTTTGCTGGAGGATCTCCGTAAGGGGGTCTTGGATATTTTTGTGTTGAGAATTTGATTTCTCCATTATTGATCCCGTTGCTTCGTTTTCCCGGAAGAAGGTTGTCCGAGAATGAGCATTCTCAGACAGCCTCATGGGAAACCATCAATGAGTTTTGGTTACTTTGCCAAAGGGATAGCTTTGGCCACTTCATAACGGGCACTGGCTTCAATCCGGTTCTCGATCTGAAGATAGCGGAATACTTTTTTAGCGGGCAGGCCATCGGCTAGTTTGAGCGCGTATTTATCGAGGATTTTTAACCGGCTTTTTCGGATATCAAAATACTCACCTACTATTATTTCGGCTTGATCGTCCGTTAAATTTTTGTAGGCAGAGGCATAGGCGATTATTAGCTTGGCGGCCCGTTCGTCCACCTGGAACAATTTTTCCTGAAACTTGTAAAAAACAGGCCAGAAGAATTTTTCTTCCTCTTGGGTAAGCTCCATGTTTTTCATGACCACCGCCTTTTTCTGGTCAATGAGTATTTGTTTTTTTAGCGTGTCCGACTGCTTGGCCTGGGCAAGCAGGGGCAGAAACAGGCACGTGAAAATCAGAAAGGCACAAAGTTTTTTTCCATTCGTCATGTGAAAGGCTCCTTTTTATTTTTTTATACGTAGTACTTGGAACAAATTAATTAAACAATACTTAGACTTAAGTTTTTTACAAGGCTTATCAATAAAAGTCTCTTCTCTTTTAGAGAAGAAAATATAATCCCTCTGAAGATGACAGCTATCCCACTCAGACAACAGGGCATAGACCGACTTCGAGAGTCCTTGGGGTACTCTCCTGAATAGTTACGGATGAAACAAAAAAGTTGTGAACCACCCTTAAAACATTTGTTTTCCTAATGTTTTTGTTGTACTACATTTATATATACAAAATAGTAGCTATTCTTGTCGGCGATTTATTTTTAGACAAAATAAGGGGAAGTCGACGATTTGTAATCACAAAAAAAAGGAGAAAATTATGGGGAAAATGAAAATTTTGACAGCCTGCTGCCTTGCAGGTGGATTGATGCTTGTCCCGAATGCCTTTGCCGCTGGTGTGGAAACATCTATCGGTCTTGGAGTTGGTATGGCTCCGGATTATGAGGGTTCTGACGATTATGAGGCAGTTCCTCTTCCTTTTGCCAGGATCAACTGGGGGGATAATGGAAATTACGTGCTGCTGAGCGGCAATAATGTGCGGGCCAATTTCCTGACGGATAAGTGGCAGCTCGGCCCGCTCTTGCAATTCCGCGCAGAGCGGCATAGTGTTGACAATAAGAAGGTCAAGCGCATGGAGGACATTGACTCGGCCGTCGAGGGCGGCCTGTTCCTGCTCTACAAGGGAGGCCCGTGGAGATTTGGGCTGGATGCCGTGACCGACATCTCTGATGAACATGATGGTTCTCTTGTTACCCTGCGGGCCGCTTACGTATGTGATAACGTAGAAAATTGGAAATTTACAACCACTCTTTCCTCCACCTGGGCCGATGATGACTATATGGAAACTTATTTTCAGGTGGACAGCAAAAATGTTAAAGACAGTGGGTTGTCTTTGTATGAAGCCAACAACGGCATCAAGGATGTGGGACTCAGTTTTCATGCCGATTACTCGTGGAATAAGAGCTGGTCGATGCAGGGAATTGCCTCGTACACACAACTTGTTGAGGATGCCAAGAACAGTCCTGTTGTCGATGATGAAGGCGATGATGGTCAGATGTTTTTAGGCGTGATGGCTATCTATCATTTCAATTAAGATTTGATGGTCCTGTAAAAATAAACGTAAAAAAACGAAAGAAAATTTCAGATCCTTTCGTTTTTTTACGTTATTCACAATAACAAGAGTCAGAGTCAGAGTCAAACGGCTGCTTGTTCCCCCTCTTGTCCTTCCAGCCTCTCATCTCTAAACCTTTCCTGGCATTTGCTGTTGCAATACCGGAAATTCACATTTGTTTGCCATTCATGATGATCTCGTAAAAAGTCAAAAATACCCATGAATCGTCATTCCGGCGAAAGCCGGAATCCAGTATTTTCGGTTGGTTATGGATGCCGGATCAAGTCCGGCATGACGAATTGATGACTTTTTGCGAGTTCATCATTCATTGTTGCGTTCCTTTTTTTGTCGTCTCTTTCATGTCGTTGGTGGTATCCGGTAGTACATTGAGGTTTCTGTAGGTCTCTAATTCATCAAGCAACCAATTTTCACAATCCTGTTCTTCTCCATGGCAGCGAATCAAGTAGTGTTTTCCTGAAAAACTGCTGCGTGATGCTATCTTGAAAATAAAGTCTTCGGTTGTTTTAATCCATCGTTTTGCGTAATTATATTTGCCGGAAATGTGATCTTGTGCCTGGAGGCCATCATACTCTTTGCCGTTGCGAATAAACGTACAATCGGTTTTGCCGATGAATTCTAGAAGATGTTGGATCTCGGCATCCTGCCGGTCAAGGGCACTCCCGATATCGGCAAAGAGCAAGAGAAGCAATAAGAGAAGTGGCAGTATCTTTCTGAAAGTAAAGTTCATTATTCCTGTTCAGCTAATTTTAATGGAACAACACGAAATTGTGCGGTTATGGGATTATGATCTGATGTCGATACTACATGGGTCTCATGGGTTACAGGCTCAAGTCCCCGGTAAAAAATATGATCCACTGTGGAGCCGAAAATTGTGCAGCGATTTGCAGTTTTACAGGTTAATGGCCAAAGTTCAAGAGCATTGACCATTTCAATCATGATATTTCTTCTTCCTGTGCTCCAGCTGTTAAAATCTCCAGCTACAATAAGTGGGCCGTCATGTCGGTGAAGTATATCTTGCAATGATTTCATCTGGTTGGTGTATGATTTTGTCCCCAAAGTAAAGTTAATACCGTGGATGTTGGCCACCAGAAGAGTTTTTGATGTGCCTGAAAGCTTATACCTGTTGATTAAGGTCGTTTTCGGTAGCCTGATAAGTGGCTCGGTATGACGAAGACCACAGCTTTCCAGAGGTTTAACCTTTGATGCTGTCAACACACCGACTTCTGTGCCGTTAATGGCAAAAGCGTGGTTCAAAGTCCAATGAAAGCGCTGTTCATCCAGCATTTCCTCCAGTCTTTCATTGAGGGGCGCTTCTTGAAGGATGATGATATCTCGTTTTGCACTGAGTCTCTGCAGGTCTTTATCCCAGTTTTCAAGCAGTCCTTTGTAGATGTTCCAGTTCAGGATAGAAATGTTTTCCGTATCAAGCCGGTCTGTGTACAGGAAAGGCAGATTGGTTGCAAATGAGTCTTCGTTGCACTCTTCAGCCGAACGTATAAGCCCATTTCCCAATTCATGCTGCACAAGCTGTGTCTGTTCAGGGATGGACGCACAGCCGTCTACGATCAGTACGAGAAGAAAAGCAAGCAGGGCAGGGAACTTGAGTTTTTTAAAATATGTTCGATGCTTCGACATGTTCCTATATTAGTTAGTGCTTGAACGAAAAGTCAAAAATAACCTTTGTTCAAGATGTTAAGCTCAGATTTCAAAATGAAGATTTTAGCGGTTAGCTGTTAGCTGTTGGTGGTTAGCTGTTAACTGCTAAAAGCTAATCGCTAATAGCTTTTTGACAAATCTTCGCCACAAAGAATCGCCTGTAACCCGTGTTAACATAAGGATGGGTACTTTCCGTTCAAGCACTAGTTGAGCACATCTTAAAAAGGAAAAAACAGAGGCGTCAGTATAATAGTGACGATGCCGACAACAACCGTCAGCGGCACCCCGATTTTAACGTAATCCATGAACTTGTAGCCTCCGGGACCATAGACCATCAGATTAGTCTGGTAGCCCACCGGCGAAATAAAACTGCAGGATGCCCCCACCAGTACGGTCATGGCAAAGGGCATGAAACTGACCCCCATTTGCCCTGCCATCATCAGGGCAATAGGAAACATAAAGACTGCAGAAGCAACATTGGTCACCAGGGTATCCATAAAGATACAGCCGCAAAAAATAACAATCAGGGCAATGGTGGGGTTACCACCGCCAATGCCGGAAAGAAGATCAGCAAGTATTGCCGACAGACCGCTGCCGGTAACAGCCGCCTCAAGGCCAATGGCGCAGGCAATGACCACCACCGTGCCGAACTCCACACTTTGACCGGCTTCTTTTAAGGACATGCAGCCGGTCAAAATCATCAGGCCGCTGGCAAGCAATGCCGCATTGAGCATACTCATAAACCCAAAGGCAACAGAGGCAACCATACCGATAGTAATAAGTCCTGCTGCCACTGCCCGGTCGGTGCGCTGCAGCCTTGCCTTTGTTAATCTTTTTACTGAAAGAAAATCGATCTCGCGCCGGTTGTGGTAGAAGAAGGAGTCGCCAACTTCCAACACCACCAGATCACCGGCCTGAACCCGGTGGTCGACAATGAAAGTTTCTAAAGGTTTGGTTCCACGGGATACGGCAACAATATTCATCCGGTAAGGGCTTTCTTCAATCGGAAGTTCAGAAACCAACCTGCCAAGTGCCGGTGCACTGCGTGAAACAACGGCTTTGACCAGGGTGTGTTTGTAGCGGGGGCTTTTCATCTTTTGCAGGATATTGACCGGAGTCAGCCCCTTGGTGGTCCACAGGCTTTCAATATTGTCAAGATCTGTTGTAAAGACAAGAACGTCTCCCTTGACTAATCTAGGATTGGTCGAAAGGCTAACCTGTGCCCCGTCCGCACGGTACAGGTCGTTGAGGTAATGGACCGGTGAACTGAGATAACCAAGATCCTCGATGGTCTGGCCAATAACGGATGATCCTTTTTCCACGGTAAATTCAGCCCGATAAAAACGCTTGTCATCGTCAGAGTCTCCCATTGCTTTGGCATCAGGGAGCAGCCATTTGCCCACTGTAATAATAAAAATAATACCGACAATGGTCACCGGCAAACCAATTAAACCGGGATCAAACATGGTCAGCTCCCGCATGAACGGGGCATCAGGTCCGGCTTTTTTTATGGCATCAATGAGCATACCGCCAATGACCAGGTTCGTGGCTGTACCGATCAGGGTACAGGTGCCGCCGAGAATGGATGAGTAGCTTAAGGGAATATAGAGTTTGCTGGCCGGTAGTCCGCAGTTTTTTGACAGATCCCGTATGCCGGGAATCATCATGGCCACCAGCGGGGTATTGTTGAGAAAGGCGCTGCCGAAAGAGATAAAGGGCAGTATTTTTAGCTGGGCCGTAAAGAGCTTTTTGGGTCGACCTATCAGCCATTCGGAAACGAAGGTGATGGCCCCGGTGGAATACATGCCGGCCGCCACCATAAACAGGGCGCCGATGGTTAACACGCCGGAATTGGAAAATCCTTTCAGGCTCTCCTGCAAAGGGGCCAGCTTAAAGGTGATGGTCATGGTCAGGGCGCCGACGAAAATCGCCACCGGCGAGATTCGGGTCAGCAGGAGCAGGCCGAAGGTAACGGCAAGGATGGCAATGGTGATATAGATTTCTATGGTCATTGGAGAGTCTCAAATTTTATAAATGATAAAAAGGCATCCGCAGGTGCTGGAAAAGGCAGGAGTACGAGATGTGAGTTTCAGCTTGTTTGAGTAGGTTTTTCATCCATTCCGAGCATCAAGCAAAGCTCGAATTTCTCTTTCAACCTGATTGAAATCCTTTTGTAGATTCAGCTCTG
>JAYEPA010000230.1:0-2207 GCA_034723545.1 Thermodesulfobacteriota bacterium
TGCTCAGTACTATCCAGCGGCGCGGCGTTACACCGTTGGTGACATTGTGAATCTTGCCCGGATACATCTCGTTAAAATCTTTCAGGCTATGCTTGCGCACCAAATCGGTATGCATGGCTGCCACCCCATTAATGGCATGACCGCCGATACAGGCAAGGTTTCCCATCCGCACATAGCGGGGACCAGATTCATCGATAATGGACATTCGGCTTATACGTTCATCATCACCGGGATATTTCAACCGTACTTCATCGAGAAACCGATTGTTAATTTCAAAGATGATCTCCAGATGCCTGGGCAGCAGGCTGGCGAACAGGTCAATCGGCCATTTTTCCATGGCCTCGGGAAGGAGGGTGTGATTGGTGTAACACAGGGTTTTGCAGGTTATGTCCCAGGCCTTGTCCCAGTCATAGAGATGGACATCAATCAACAACCTCATCAGTTCCGGCACGGCAACGGAGGGATGGGTGTCATTGAGCTGGGCCTGGAAATCGTCATAGAAATTATCCAAAGTATCATAGGTGAGCAGGTGAATACGAATCATGTCCTGCAGGGAGCACGAGACAAAGAAGTACTGCTGTTCAAGACGCAGCTGTTTCCCTTGGAACTGTTCATCATTGGGGTACAGAACCTTGGTGATGGTTTCGGCGCTGATTTTATCCTCCACCGCACCATAGTAGTCACCGACATTAAAATCTTCAAAATCAAAGGAGGTGTGAGCCTCAGCACTCCAGAGGCGCAGGAGGTTGACATTGTTGACCTTGTAGCCGGGCACCGGAGTATCATAAGGGATGCCTGTAATCAGCCGACCTGGAATCCAGCGCACCCGCCGGTTTCCACGTTCACCATGGTACACTTCAGTGTGGCCGCCGAATCCAACATCGCAGGCCATGTCTGATTTCTTGATTTCCCAGGGATTACCCGGATGCAGCCATCTGTCGCTGAGTTCCTTTTGCCAGCCGTCTTCAATTTCCTGGTCAAACATGCCGTACTCGTAGCGGATACCGTAGCCGATGGCCGGGATCTGCAAGGAAGAGAGCGAATCCAGGTAGCAGGCAGCCAGGCGGCCAAGCCCACCGTTGCCCAGGCCTGGTTCCTCTTCGTGATTCAGGATTTCCTCAAGATCAAGACCCGTCTCTTTGCATGCCTGGGCCACATCATCATAGAGTCCCAGGTTGATAAGATTGTTGCCCAAATGCGGTCCCATGAGGAATTCCGCGGACAGGTAACAGACAATCTTAGAATCTTTTTCCAACAGCGCCTCCACCGAATTGACAAAAAGATGCTGCATCCGATCACGCACCGTATGGGCAACCGCCAGGTAGTAATCGTTCAGGCTGGCAGTACGGGTTGTTTTGCCCTGTTGATAAAAAAGCTTATAGGCAAAGGCACGTTTGAGCTTGTTGATTTCCCCGTTTTTATTGACGGTGTTTTTCTTGACGGCCTTTGTTTTTTTTGCTGGACTCATAGCGTTCTCCACACATAGAAGGTGTCAGAAGATCTTTTTTTACCACGAAAAACACGAACTATACGAAAATAAAAGAAAAATTTTGTGTTTTTCGTGGGGTTCGTGGCTAAAATTAGATTTTTTCTTCAATTTTTCTCTTGGGCCAGCTGCATGATGGCCTGGCCATATTTTGTCTTCAGGGTGTTCAGGTACTCCGGGTCAATGGGACCCTTCCAGGTTTTAATCTTGAAAAAACGTTTGGGAATGGTCACTGATTCCGGCATAAATCCGGTACCAATACGGGTCTGCCAGCGGAGCTTTTGGATATGCCGGCCCAAAAGATCTATGTTTGCCGCCAGTTCCGGGTATCCCACGGACTGGAGACATTCAGCCAGCAGATCTTTTTTATAGATGCCCCGTGCAAAGAGGCAGGCCACCATGGAGGTCATTAAGCACCGGTCAGCTTCATCTTTAAAAAGAAAATCAAGCACCCCGGCCACATCCTGTTCGGCATGTTTCTGGTCATAGGCGTAGGCGCCGCAGTCGAGGTGTGAATGCCTGAAACTCAGTGACTGGGCGGCAAAGAAGGTCTCACCGGTGGCATAGCCCGCCATCTCCTGACCCAGGACGCAGGCAAACTCGCTGCCGCCATACTGAGCCGCAGCCTTCAGACTACCCTGGCCGAGGAGGCGATAAAAATCATTAGCGCCTGTTCCAAGCAGATCTGTTGCCTGCCGGTATGCCTCCGCATCACCGAATG
>JAYEPA010000231.1:0-2081 GCA_034723545.1 Thermodesulfobacteriota bacterium
TAGTGATCATCATTAATTTTTACCATACTGTCGGTCTGCAGGATATTGCCGGCTTCTTCATATTCAAGGTAATCAGTCTGCAATGTGTTGCCCGGCGGACGGGTTACGATCACATTAGAGCTGACAGTCATTTTTCGATATTCAGGCATCAATTCTCCCAGGTCGGCAGTAAGTTCTATATCTCCACTTTCCTGGTCAAAAAAGACGATATGAACATTTTTCAACCGGGTGATGCCATCTTTGGAGTGGGCGGCCGAGTCTGCCATCAGGGTCCACAGTGGCTTTCCGGCACGTGTTTTGGTATGTTTTATGTTTTTTAGAGTCAGGGCAACATTGTCGGGAATGAGCTCAAGGGCAGTCTTCGGCCCCAGTACACGATTATTACGCAGTGCCTGTACCGCCAACCAAACGGTTATTAAAATAACGGCAAGAATTAAAAGATTACGGGTGGTTATTAGTCTCATTGTGAATTTTAATATAGCAGTCGTCTGGTGCCGTGTAAAGGCGCTTTCTTGTCAGGGGTGGTGTAATTAAACATTGGGATGAAATTTGTCATAAATATATGTTTTTTCAAGATAAGAGGAGGGAATGCAACGTGTTTGAGCATAAGTTTTCAAAAATAAATCAAGCCACTCATGACTGAGTCCACTTTCCTTAATATCAACAGCAAAACGGGCTACATCTTTAAAGAACCAGCGATTCTCCTGTTTTTTTTGTTTGTGTACTGAGTCAAGATCAATCCAGCAAAACGTTCCTTTTACCTCGTTCACCATGATATTACTCCATTTTGCATCTCCGTGACTAAAGCCAAAGTTATGCATTTTTCCCAGACTCCGGGCGAGACATTCAATTAACTTGTTTGCAGCCAACCAGGAAGTAAAATTATTCCTGTTTCGGGAAATTGTCATTAAATCAGTCGACTCAGACAGAGCAACACAAAAGAAAAAGTTGCTACGCTTTAAAAAATTTTGCCCAGTTGAAATATATCCCACAGGCTCAGGAACAGGAATCCCCAAATTAAGTAATATATGAGATATGCGCCATAGGTGCCGGGCTCTTTCTTCCTGAAATAGAAGTTTGATAAATTGAAGATTATTTTGGGGGAGAAAACGTTGGCCGTAAAGGGACGGATAGCCCGCTTCACTAAATATTTTTGCAGTTCTTATTTTATCCTGTTTAATTAATGTTCCATTTTCGGTAAACCAGGCGTCAGCACTCGTTGCTGTTGCCAGAGTCTGACTGATTATGCTGCCATGATAGCATTCTCCCGAAGAATGACTGTCCTTAATTTTTTTTGTCTTTTCAGCGCGTTGATGTCTGTCGCGGCGACTCAGGAGAAAGGTGAGTCGTTGATGCCTCCTGCGAAAAAAATCTCTGATAAATTCGCGCTGCTTCTGTTTTGATAAATTTCTGTCTGCAGAAAGGTAGGCTTGAAGAAAGCGTAATAGATCAGATTTTGTTACAAGATGATCTGGAATAATTGAAAATTGGATGAGATTTTTTTTTATTAATGAGTGTGGAGGTCGTTTAAAATGTTTATTTCTTTCATTATCTATAAAAGAAAAGTTGAATCCCTCATCGGTTTTTGCGACAAGTAAGTTATTTGGGCGAAGATCGCCATGAATCAGCCCATTTTGGTGTAAAAGGCGGATGGTTTTTCCGGCTTGCAGTAAAAGATGACGTTTTTCGAGGATTTTTTCAGGAGTGAGGGGGGGAGAGTATTTTTTCAGGAGAAAAGAATAAAATCCTTGACCTTCATCAGCTGTAGAAATGATAAATTCATTTAATTTTCCCTTTCCCCAGCAGAGAGTTTTCGGAGTGGAAAGGCCAGTCGCAGCCAGGTTTTCTGTTTGTTTGCGCGCCCGCTGACAACGGCTTCCTCTGAAAAATGCTTTGATTCCCTCATATCTGTTTCTTGGGAAAAATTCTTTATAATAGACTGGAGATGGACCTTCTTTTGCGGCGACAAGGGTGCTGGTGGAACAGGGAACCCATTTCCATCCTCCGGGTAAACGCCCCTGCAGAAGTTGTGAGGCATCTTTTTTATAGATTTCCGCATCTTTCCCGGAGATTGAGATAAG
>JAYEPA010000231.1:2181-7634 GCA_034723545.1 Thermodesulfobacteriota bacterium
TGTCGTCACGGGGATAGGGGATCAATGATCTGGAAAAATAAAGAGCCCTGGAGTCCCTGGTCAGCACGACCTTGACCTGATCCGGATTCCGGGCCGTATCCCCATCTATTTTGTGGGCCAGAGTGGCCGCATGAACTTCGCGATTCCTAAATGGCTCAACCAGTTCAGACAACATCGCGGGCTCCAGGGCCGGTTCATCTCCCTGGATATTTACCACTACTCCGTCAGCCGGGATTTTGAGAATGCGGGCCGCTTCCAGAACGCGTTCCGTACCGCAGGTATGCTCACTGCTGGTCATGAGGACGGGAATGTTCAGGTCTTCGGCGGCGCTGAATATACGCTTGTCGTCGGTTGCCAGGACCACTTTTTTCAGATGGGGACATTGGCAGGCCCTGGTATAGACGTGCCAGATCATAGGTTTGCCGAGGATGTCGGCCAGGGGCTTGCCTTCAAATCTGGAGGAGGCATAACGGGTGGGAATGATCCCATAACATTTGGGCAGATCGTTCATTGATTTTGGATGTTTTGTTTTCTCACAGAGACACAGAGGCACAGAGTTAGAACATTCTTTTTCTCTGTGTCTCTGTGAGAGATATTTTTTTTATGTTTCGGGCTAAAGTTCGGAATAATTTTTTTATTTTTGCAGAAAATCGACGATCACCTTACAGGCCTGCCCGGTGCCGCCCTGTCGGTTGCGGACATAATCAATCACCGCACCTCTTGTCTGTTCGCGCTGAAGAGGCTGGCTCAATTTTTTCAACAAGACCTCTGAGAGTTCCTGCCAGTTGTTAACCTGCATCACAAGTTTTTGGTCAATAATCTCACGGCCGATCCAGAAAAAGTTAGACCAGTATGGGCCGATAATCGGTTTCAGGCCGCAGGTCAGGGGTTCCAGGAAATTCTGGCCTCCCACCGGCGCCAGGCTGCCACCAACAAAGGCGGCCTGGGCAAGTGCATAGGCCGGCGATAACTCACCCATGGTGTCCCAGAGAACAACGGTGCCGCTGTTGACATGGCCGTTAATCTCGGAGCGCAGCAGCCAGGGCAGGTTCAGGTCGTCAAGGATTTTTCGCCAGTGGTTCAGCCGGTGCATGTGTCGGGGAAAGAGACCGATGATCAAGCGAGGGGCTTTCGCCATTATGTCGCCAATCAATCGGGCAATGTCCTTTTCTTCTTCCTGCCTCACTGAACCAAGTACCACCAGACGCTCGTCCGGGCCGATCACGGAAGTGAGGGGATTGACCCGGTCAGCGGTCAGGCTTTTTTCGTTCACCCTGTCAAATTTGATATTCGCCATGGTCTCAACAACATCGTTGCCGAAAAGCACGCCAAAGCGTGATGCGTCGGTTTCTGAGATAGCCAGAACCCTGTCCGGCCGAAGATCCTGCCACAAAGAAGGCCATATTCGGTAATGTTTCAGGCTCTTTGGGTTGATCCTGCCGTTGACCACCAGCATCTTGACCCCTTGTTCTTTACAGGCGGCCATTAAACCCGGCCAAAGTTCGCTTTCCAGCATCAGCAGAACCTTAGGCTGGATATCAGTAAGGGCTTGCTGCATGATTTTTGGTTGGTCAAACGGGAAATAAGCCGTTTGAACAGTTAAATTTTCATTTTCCCGTTTTGCCCAGCGTCGGGCCTTTTCCAGCACATCCATGCCCTGGCTGGTATTGCTGGTCATGAGTATCCGTACTGGTCTGGTCGGGTGTAAATGTTTAATCAGCTCCCAGGCCAGCAGGGACTCTCCCACCGAGGCAGCCTGAATCCAGAGATCAGCCTTTTGCGGTTCGACCCGGAGGATGCGTTGATCAAAACCTTCCTTTAACCGCCGGTTGCGGCGGAGCAGGGGGATAGCCAGGCACCAGACCAGGGCATACAAAGTAAAGGCAATTTTTCTGGAAAGGGAATTTGTCATAGAGTAAACATAACCGTTCTCCGAGGCTACTGATTTACGGAAACCCCGGTTCTGTAAACGTCCTTGCGGGCAGCGCAAACTTTCTTTATATTATGGATGTTCATTAAGATCAAGTCTGAAATAGGAGGAGAAATGAAGAAGTCATTGTCCGCAAACACATGTGTTTATCCGACCCCGGTATGGGTTGTCGGCACTTATGGTGAAGAGGATCAGCCAAACGTGATGACAGCGGCCTGGGGCGGCGTCTGCTGTTCCAAACCGCCCTGCGTGGCTGTCTCCCTGCGGGAGGCGACTTTAAGTCATGGTAATATTATAAGGAGCAAGGCCTTTACCATTAATATTGGTACCGAGAAGTTTGCTACAGAGGTGGATTATTTCGGCATCTCAACCGGCCGCAATGTGGATAAATTTGCGGCCACCGGATTAACTCCGGAAAGAAGCACCTGTGTAAATGCTCCTTTTGTCGCTGAGTTTCCTTTGGTACTCGAATGCAGGCTCATGAAAATTGTTGAAATTGGTCTCCATACTCAATTCATCGGTGAAATTGTTGATGTCAAGGCAGATGAGTCGATTCTGAACGAAAAGGATATGGTGGATATCGACCAGTTGAAACCCCTGGTCTTTTCGCCGGTGATTCGGAAATATCACGGAATTGGCTCTCTGATCGGCGATGCTTTCAGTCTGGGTAAGTCGATCCGGAAAAAATAATGAAATCACCGGTCACGACACGAATTGACGCGGAGCAATGTAACGGTTGCGGTTTATGTGTTCAGGTCTGTCCTTCGGAAATCCTAGCTATACAGGAAAATAAGGCTGTGGTGACCGGCGGATACTGCCTTGACTGCGGTCATTGCGAGGCTGTTTGTCCCACCGGCGCGGTCAACGTGGCAGCTCTTGCCGGGGAGGCTGAATTTGCAACATTTTCAGTGGATGATCGGTGGCTGCCCTTTGGTGCTTTTGATACCGGGGAACTGGTTCGTCTCATGCGCTCACGCCGTTCCTGCCGGAATTATACGGATCAGCCTGTTGACCGGGCGCAGTTGTCGGATCTTGTCCGGATCGGGATTACGGCTCCTTCCGGTACCAACAGTCAGGGCTGGACCTTTTCCATCCTGGCCCAACGTAACGATGTCGTGGCCTTAGGGAACCGAGCGGCGCTTTTTTTTAAGAGACTCAACCACTTGGCGGAGAGTTCTCTGTTACGCTTTTTAGTAAAAATTTTCAAAAAGGATCGTTTGGGCCGCTATTACCGAAATTATTATAAAACCGTCCGGCACGGGCTTGAGCAGTGGGAACGGGAGGGCAGGGACACTCTGTTTCACGGTGCCACCGCCGCCATTCTGGTGGGAGGCAAAGCCGGGGCAAGCTGTCCCGCTGAAGATGCTTTGCTGGCCACCCAGAATATTTTGCTTGGTGCTCATGCCATGGGACTTGGCAGCTGCCTGATCGGTTTTGTCGTCGAGGCTGTCAGGCATGACCCCACTCTCCGGAAATTTTTGGAGATTCCCGCAGATGAGGAGATTTACTCCGTCATCGCTTTGGGGTATCCTGCTGAATTTTACCAGAAAGCAGCTGGCCGCAAAGAGGTGACGCCCCGCGTTCTTGGTCTTTCTTCATAGCTATTCAGCGTAGGTGAAAAATTACGAAAAACTTGGTCTGTAACTCTTAACAGTGTTACAAAAAAAATTTTTGTATGATTTTTTTTGACACGCTCCTGTGACTGTGGTATTAAAAACCCCGCAATCGTGTTATCGTTTAAAAAATAAATTGTTGACTATGGAGGAAGGAGATGAAGGGTCTCAGGATGTGGACAATTTTGGGGATGAGCGTTATGGCCGGCCTGGCCTCGGCAGGGGGAGCAGAGGCTCATTTTCAGGAGTTGATTCCAAGTACGAATATTGTTACGGCCGACGGAAGCAGAAGTGTTGATTTCAGCATTGTCTTTACCCATCCCATGGAAGGCGGTCCGGTTATGGAAATGGGCCTTCCTACGCAGTTTTTCGTGGTCAGCTCCGGCGTGAAAACTGATCTCGGCGAGAGTCTGGTCGCGGAGAAGAAAAATGGTAAAACAACCTACAAGGCTTCATATACCGTGAAAAAGCCGGGCGATTACGTTTTTGCCATTGAACCGGCTCCGTACTGGGAACCGGCTGAGCAGAAGATGATTATTCACTATACCAAAACAGTGGTGAATGGTTTTGGCGAGGAAGAGGGCTGGAGCGAGGATGTCGGTTTTCCGGTGGAGATTACGCCTCTTGTTCGGCCTTACGGCCTCTGGACCGGAAACTGTTTTCGCGGTATTGTCAAAAAAAATAGCCGGCCGGTTCCTTTTGCCGAGATCGAGGTTGAATATAAAAACGAGGAGGGCAGGGTGGGCATTCCAGCCGATCCCTATATTACCCAGGTTATCAAGGCCGACCAAAACGGTGTTTTTTCATATACCATGCCGAGAGAGGGCTGGTGGTCCTTTGCCGCCTTGATCGACGGCGATGGATCTCTGAAAAATCCTGCAGGTAAGGATGTTGGCGTGGAGCTTGGAGCCCTGATCTGGGTTCAATGCGTTGATATGAAATGAGTAAGTGTCCACCAGCACCTCATTTTCGCCCATTTCGGAGTCTCGCACACTCGCTTACCTGGCCTGCTTACATAACACTAGTATGCTGCGCAGGCCTATTTGAACGAGCGGAGTCTCGTTGCACTCGCTTTTCTAAGGGACTGGTAAATACTTACGGTTATGTAATTTGCCGAATCCGTGCTCTTGGTGAACGGTTACTGAAATGAAAAGATGTGCTTTGTTTGTTCTTCCGCTACTGCTGCTATTCCTGAATTTTCCACTGCCGGCAAACGCCCATAATTTGAAACTGTTTGGCAGCGTTGAAGGGAGGACCATCAGCGGCTATGCCTATTACAGCGGTGGCGGTCGGCCTGCCGGAGTAACAGTTTCCCTGCTGGGGCCAGATGGTGAACATCTCGGAGAGGCCGTTACCAGCGACAAGGGTGAATTCGAGTTGGAGGCCCCCTTTAAGGCGGATCTCCTTCTTACCCTGAACACCGGTGACGGTCACACGGCCAGCTGGCAGTTGACGGCCGGCGAATTCCCGGATGATCCGGCGCGGCTGAAGCCTGTTGTTGCTTCTTCCCGGATCGGAAACGAAGAAGAGTCTTCAGACCAGAGGAAATATCACTCCCTTCCTGAAACAGGCTTTTCTCCTGTCGAGTTACAAAAAATGGTTGCCGCTGCAGTCAGCGACGCCATAAAGCCCCTGCAGCAGCAGATTATTCTTTATCGGAGCCAGCTGGATGGTTATGAAAATAAGATTCGTTTTCACGATATCTTGGGTGGAATTGGCTATATTCTCGGGATGGCAGGGCTTTTCATGATGATAAAAGGAAGAAAGTCGGGTGATTAGCTTAGACCAACGTAACTTCTCGGTAACTGGTGGTAACCTATGAACAAATCCCCCTCAATCCCCCTTTACAAAGGGGGAGGTTGTCAATAGGCCGCTACTTATTGAGAAGTTACAGACCAACAAGACCAACA
>JAYEPA010000231.1:7734-9147 GCA_034723545.1 Thermodesulfobacteriota bacterium
CATGCCGGTGATGGCGGCCACCACGACATTTGCGGTTACCGGTGTTGCTTTCGGGTTATATAAGATGGATATTGACGATATCCCCCGTGTTGGTGTCATGTCGGCCGCTTTTTTTGTGGCCTCCCTGATCCATGTCAACATCGGTCTATCCAGCACTCATCTCATGCTTACTGGAGTGATCGGGATGATGCTGGGCTGGTCTTCTTTTCCAGCCCTTGCCATGGCCCTGTTTCTACAAAGTATTTTTTTCGGTTTCGGCGGTCTTACTGCCCTTGGGACCAATATTGTTAATAACGCGGTTCCCGCTGTCCTCTGTTTTTATCTTTTCAGGCTGATTGGCAGGGGACGGAACTGGAAAAGTTTATTTCCGGCCGGCTTTTTTATTGGCGTGGTTGGTGTTGTTATGAGCTGTTTTTTTCTGGCTGTGACCCTTTATCTCTGCAATGAGTATTTTTTGAAGACAATTGTCGCCATCATGATCGCGCATCTTCCGATTGTTCTGATTGAAGGTTTTGTCGCCGGCGCCGTGGTTTCCTTTCTGCATAAGGTGCGGCCTGATCTGCTTGGCCCTGTCTGTCAGGAGTGTTCTTCAATCTCTCAGCCTTCCAATTGACTCCATGCTCGTTTTTCAGGACAGTCAAATTTCCTCTCCCGTAAAAAGGCTTGATCCGCGCTGTCGCATTTTGGTCGCCTTTGCCTTTGCCGTCATTCTGGCCGTCAGCACAGAGATTGCTGTTCTTGCCGTGGGAGCGATTCTCGTCCTGCCGCTGCCCGCTTTTGCCCGTTTGTTTCCTGGACGGATTTTGAAACGGCTGGCGGAACTTAATTTTTTTATGCTTTTTATTCTTCTTTTTCTGCCCCTCTCCGTTCCGGGAACCCCGGTTGCCGAATTTGGCCCATGGACGTGGAGCAGGGCCGGTCTGATCATGGCGGCTGTCATTACGGCCAAGGCCAACCTTATTATGATCGCTGTTGCCTCTCTGGTCGGGACCATGGAGCCGGGAACACTCGGTCATGGGCTGCGCAGCCTGGGTATGCCTGAAAAATTGACCCGGATTCTTTTTTTTATGGTTCGTTATATCGAGGTCATTTTTCAGGAGTATCGGCGGCTACGTTCCGCTATGCTCTTGCGGGGGTTTCAGGCGCGCTGTAATCTGCACACCCTGCAGACCTTTGGTTATCTTATCGGTATGCTGCTTGTCCGCAGTCTGGACCGGGCCGATAACGTAGCCTGCGCCATGAAATGTCGTGGCTTTTCCGGTCGTTTTTACAGCCATGTGTCTTTTCGGTTCAATCGCTATGATGTTTTTTTTTCCGGCCTGGGTCTGGGCGGGATTTTATTGCTGATTTTTTTTGAGTTTTGCTGATGTTCTTCAATCCTCTGGCCTTTCATTAGGCATGGTGTGAAAATAT
>JAYEPA010000232.1:0-2197 GCA_034723545.1 Thermodesulfobacteriota bacterium
CCAGATAGAAGCGGATATGGATGTGGCGGTGATTTTTAATACCAACGTCACCAGCAATCAGTTTTTAGAGTTGGTGCTGCGAGAGTTTGAACTTGAAGTGGTTGCCAATGATAAGCCAAAAAATCTGGAAAAACTTTATCAATATCTCATACAAAAATATGCAAGGAAAGAAAAGGTTCTGCTCATCATTGACGAGGCACAGAATCTTTCGGACGATGTTCTTGAAGAAGTGCGGATGTTGACCAATCTGCAGACTGACGACAATCTGCTTTTACAGATAATGCTTGTCGGTCAACCGGAATTGAAAGCCAAATTGAAGCGTCCCTCCCTTGCTCAATTGAATCAACGTATTGGGGTGAATTATCACCTCATGCCTCTTACTCATGACGAAACCGGGGTGTATATCGCTTCCCGTCTTGAAAAGGCGGGAGGTTCTCCGGATATTTTTACAGCCGATGCTGTGAATGAAATTTTTAAAGCGACAACCGGTATTCCCCGGTTAGTCAATTTGTTGTGTGATCACGCCCTGGTTTATGGCTATGCCGACGAGCTGAAAATTATTGATCAAGCTGTTATTGCCCAGGTTATTGAAGATAAAGGCGATATAGGGATAGTTGGTGATGAGGCGAAAAACGGCGAAGGTGAGGTGCATCAAGCAAAAGATGAATTGGCCTCCGTTGGGGACAGACAGCGCCTGGAAATGCTTGAAGCGAACATGCAGCAACTTCAAATGCAGGTAAAGTGGCAGATTGAAGAGTTGGAAAAAAGAGCGGAAAGTTATAAGGATGATCTTGTCAGTCAGCTGAACTCCCAGCTTCAAAAAGAAAGAAAAAGCCATAAAAAAACGTTAATTTCTTTCATCAACCATCTCCAAAAAAAATACAGTGCTCTGAAGGAGCTCTATGAGGTGGAAAATAAGCCTTTAAATAAGCCCTTGAGGAAGCCTTTAAGTAAGGATGAGGCACCTCGGATGCCAAGAAAAAAAACGTCCTGGTTTTTTCGTCGTGCAAAATAATTATAACAGACCTCGTTAAATCATCGAAAAATTGATGCTGTTTTTTGGACATTCTGCTGCAAATTTGCACGGAGTCTCGTTCAAGGTTCAAGGTTCAAGGTTCAAAGTTAAGAGGGTACCCGTTATCTCAAGGGCTACTAGCAACCTTGAACCCTGAACATTGAACCTTTTAACCCAGGCCAACTGTCCAGTTTTGAGCAAATTACTTGCCGACAAAGGATTTGCAGTCAATAATAAAAAGTTTTTTACGAGGTCTGTATAACGTCATTCCGGCATGTTGTCAGCCGGAATCCAGAGGAGTTGACGTGCTTTCTGGTAACTTCCCAATAAATGGTGGCATGCCGACAGCCTCCCCCTTTAGCAAAGGGGGATTGAGGGGGATTTTATCTAAGTTGCCTCCACTTATTGATAAGTGTAACCGTTCACCGGGACACCGATTTTACGGCAACCCCAGCCTTGTAAGCGTTTACCAGTGCCTTAGATTTGTTCGTTTGGGCCTGTGCAGCATACTAATGCTATGTAAACAGGCCCAAACGGACGAAGATGAGGTGCTGCTGAACGCTTACTGATAAGTTACGCTTTCTGGGTCGGAGTCTCACTCTGTTTGTTGACCTCCGGCTGACTATCTAAAGGGTTATGATGTCTGGAAAAAGGAAACCATGAAAATAAAAAAAATACTCATCACCGGCGCGGCAGGATTTATCGGTTTTTTCCTGGCAAAGCGCTTGCTGGCCGACGGCATTGAGGTGGTCGGCCTTGATAATCTCAATGACTATTATGATCCTGCCTTAAAACAGGCCCGTCTGGATCAGTTGCTTCCCCAAAAGGGTTTTAGCTTTGTCCCGCTTGATCTTGCTGATCGGCAGGGGGTTGCGGATCTTTTCAGCCGCCACCGGTTTGACGCGGTGATGAATCTGGCGGCCCAGGCCGGAGTTCGTTACTCTTTGGAAAATCCCCATTCTTATGTTGATTCTAACGTGGTTGGGTTTGTCAATATCCTTGAAGGTTGCCGCCACAATGGCGTCAAGCATCTGGTCTTTGCCTCATCCAGCTCAGTCTATGGCGGCAATACGAAAATGCCTTTTTCAGTGCATGATAATGTTGACCATCCCGTCTCCCTCTATGCCGCCACAAAAAAATCAAACGAACTGATGGCCCATGCATACAGTCATCTTTACGGCC
>JAYEPA010000233.1:0-5081 GCA_034723545.1 Thermodesulfobacteriota bacterium
AGGCGAAAAAGTCTGCCCAAGTTTCTGCGTCTGGCGGAAAAAGAATTTGTCATCGGCACAAAAACCAGAAAGATACGTTCAGAAATTGAAGAACTGACTGTCATGATCAACAGGTTGACAAAAAAATGAAAAATAGAAATAAACGAATCTTTTCTTTCTTCTAACTTCTGACTTCTAATATCTCATGCCAATCTATGAATACGAACATATCGGCCAGGGCTGTGATCTGGGCAAAATATTTGAGATCAGTCAATCTTTGGACAGTGAAAAATTAAACCGCTGTCCCCAGTGCGGAAAAGAAGTCAAACGGCTCATTTCCCTTTGTAGCGTGAGTATGCCCAAGACCGACAGCGATCTCAAGAGCCACGGTTTTACCAAGCTGGTACGAAGGGATCACGGTGTTTACGAGAACGTTACCGCTACCGGTAAAGAAAG
The DNA here is from genome assembly GCA_034723545.1 of Thermodesulfobacteriota bacterium. Classification (GTDB taxonomy): domain Bacteria; phylum Desulfobacterota; class Desulfobulbia; order Desulfobulbales; family SURF-16; genus JAGHCC01. Next base: position 436 of record JAYEPA010000233.1, read on the forward strand.
CCGTTACTGGGATGCCCGCAAACCTGAAACCATGCCTGATCTCAAATCAAAAATAGGAGACTGATTGTCCATGAAATATCAGGACATTGACTGGGATAGGATATGGCGGGAGGGCCGAGCCGGAAAATCATGGAAAAAGCGGGGCAACAGCGACTGGGATAAACGGGCTCCATCCTATGCTAAACGGCAGGTGGGCACGCCTTACGCCGACCGTTTTATCAAGATGATGAATCCGCAAATGGACTGGACCGTACTTGATGTAGGGTGTGGTCCGGGAACCTTGGCCCTGCCCCTGGCTCCCCTGGTAAAAAAAATCACCGCCGTTGATTTTTCCCTGGAAATGTTAAATGAACTGCGAGCCAGATGCGCAAAACAGGGAATAACCAACATTGAAACCCTCCAGGCGTCCTGGACCGATGACTGGCAGGCCAAGAATATCCCCATCCACGATGTGGTCATTGCCTCACGCTCCATGTCTGTTGAGAATCTTGCCGGGGCGCTGCAGAAAGTAAATGACTGGTCTGCGAGAAAAGTCTTTATCAGCGATAGAGTAGGCAGCGGTCCGTTTGATCCCGAGCTTTTCAAAGCCCTTGGCAGAAATTTTGAACCCGGTCCCGACTACATTGTTACCCTGAATATTCTGTACGGGATGGGGATTCATCCCAATGTAGATTATATTCACTTTGAGAGAAGTAAATATTTCTCAAGCCGCGAGGATGCGGTCAAAGGCTGTCACTGGATGCTGGACTCACTGACTGCCGGAGAACAACTTAAACTTGAAGCATATGTTGATGAAAGACTCCGGCAAAATAATGCCGGCATGTGGGTATTCACCCGCCGTACCCCGATAAAATGGGCCGTTATCTCGTGGGAAAAGGAATAAATTCTTGTGTATACAAAATCAAATACGCCAACATCCTGTTAAATGTTGACGTCCCCCCCTTCTGCAGTAACGGTGACCCAAACACTTCACTTTCAGCCAGAATGCTGAAAAACCATTTCTTATCATCGAAATCAGCAGGTTTTTATTATGTTCGGCAAAAACAAGACACCCTCGGAAAGCATATTGATTCTGGGTCTTGGCACTATCGGCCTCTACCTGGCCAAGCGTCTGGTCCATGAAGGGTATATAGTTACGGTTATTGAACCGAACAGCGACGTGATAAGCTATGCTGATGAAAACTTCGATGCCAGGCTTATAACAGGTAGCGCCATGACTATTGGCTGCTGGCAGGAAGCCAATGCAGAGACAATGGATTTTCTCATTGCCGTGACGGATAATGATGCTGTCAATATGGTCTCGGCCATTATAGCCGACCGGTTCAATATTGAATGTAAAATCGCCCGGGTACGTTCTCTGGATTTTGGTCATCAGAATTCTGTCATTAAGGGAGAAGATCTGAAAATTGATCTGATCATCCATCCGGAAGAACTTGCTGCCCAGGAGATTGTCCGCCTGATCAAGCGAACGGCAGGTGATGAAATAATTGATATCGCCCTGGGACAGATGCAGGTTATGGCCACCCGTATTGACGAAGAATCACCATTCGCCCATAAAACTCTGATTGAAATATCCCGAGACTACAATGCCTTTCCATTCCGGGTTGTTGCCCTTGCCCGTGGAATGACAAGCATTATTCCCGGTGGCCGTGATAAAATTCTGCCCCAGGATCATGTTCTCATCATGGCCTCAACAGAGGATCTCCCCAAAGTGTTGAAGCTGACCAAGGTCAAGCAGCAGCGAAGACAGCGGGTGATGATCCTCGGCGGCGGCCTGGTCGGCAGCCGCATCGCTAAACTTCTTGGTAAAACTGTTCAAGTAAAACTTCTGGAAAAGGATGAAAAACGAGCCGAGGAATTAGCGGCCACCCTCATCGACACCGAGATCCTATATGGCGACGGTTCAGATAAGGATGTCCTGGAGGCAGCAGGACTACAGGATATGGATACCTTTATCGCTTCCTCTGGAAAGGATGAAACCAATATAATGAGCTGTATCCTGGTAAAACATCTTAGTGAATCCCAGAATGGCGGCAAACCTAAAAAAAGAATTAAAACAATCTCTCTGGTGAATAAAGAGGAGTATGTGGTCCTGGCAACCACCAGCGGCTCCGACATCGCCCTGAATAAAAAAATTCTGGCCGGCAATGAAATCCTGACCTATATCCGCAGGAGTGAAATGCTGTCCATGTCTCACATGCATGGATTTGATGCTGAAGTCGTGGACCTCATTGCCGCACCGAACTCTCCCATTACCAAAAAACCTCTCTTTAAACTGTTTAGGACACTTACCGGTCACATCATCATCGGCAGTGTTTTTCATGGCGGCAAATGGGAAACAGCCATCGGCTCCACCCATATTCAGGCCGGACAGAGGGTTATCGTTATCTGCAAATCCACCTCTCTCAAGGAAGTTCGGGAATTATTCCTGGATTAGCAATCATCAATCGTAAATATTCGGCTTCTATAAAAAATCACGAAAAACTAGGTCTGTAAATATTTGGATAACAGCAAAGCGGTGTCAGCCCTATATTCGTACCCTGATGGGCATAAATTCCAGCAGGCTGGAGAACTATAGTAGCCCTATGTGAGTCAGCCTGATCGCGCGAAGAGGTAAGCAAGGACTCCGTGGGGTGCTGGCCGAATATTTACCATCAATCTTTCCAGAATGAGGGATAGAAGATCACCAGGGCGGAAAACATCTCCAGTCTGCCGACCAGCATATTCCAGGCCAGGAACCATTTGGTGTGATCGGAAAAAAAAGCAAAATTCTCTGATGGACCGATCTTGCCGAAACCAGGACCAATATTCATCAAGGCAGAGATGATCGAGCTCATGGCTGAGACATAATCAATATTCTCCAACAACACTATGAAACAACTACCGGCAAGGACCATAAAGATATTAACAATGAAATAACAGATGGCCAGATCAATGACGGATGAATCAATGGCCCGCTTGTTTAAACGAACAGTGACCACGGCCATGGGCTGAAAGAAAATCTTGCGGATAGTTGCCTGCATATACTTGCAGATAATGACATAATGAACAACCTTGATACCACTGGTTGTCGAACCGGCACAGCCCCCGATAAAACAGACCACGTAGAGAAACATCTGGGCGGTCTGGGGCCATAGCTCATAATCTGCGGTGCCGAAACCCGTGGTTGTGAGCAGGGAAACGACCTGAAAGGTGCCATACCTGAGGGCCTCAAAAAAACCGTCGTAGGTGTTGCCTTCCCATAAAATAAAAGTGACCATGCCGCAGAAAAACAGCAAAAACCCCAGATACCAGCGAAATTCAGTATTAATCCGCAAGGGTTTGCTGTTCCCGATTAACAATTGGTAGAGAAGGACAAAGCTCATACTGCCGAGAAACATGAACAGAATAATAATCCAGTCAAAATAGGCATTGTTGTAATGGCCGATACTGGCGTTTTTCGGCGAATAGCCAGAGGTTGAGACAGTACCGAAGGCTGTACACAGAGAGTCAAAGAGCTCCATTCCTCCCAGGCAGAGCAGGATAGTTTGAGCCAGGTTAAGGCCGATATAGATCCACCAAAGCCTGATCATGGTATCTCTGTTTCGGGGCAGGACTTTTTCCTTGGTAATAACCTGGCCCGGACTCGATTCCGCCCGGAATAACCGCAGCCCTCCCATGCCGTGGGGCAGAAAAATGATGGTTAAGGTTAAAAAGCCCATTCCACCCAGGAGATGGGTCTGGCTCCGCCAGAACAGGAGTCCGTGCGGGACAGCCTCTATGTCTGTGAGGATGGTGGCCCCGGTTGTGGTATAGCCGGAAATCATTTCGAAAAATGCATCGGTAAAAAAAGGAATTGCACCATGGAGCATGAAGGGAAGCGCGGACAGGGCAGAGACGACAATCCAGCCGAAAACCGCGATAAAAATACCGTCTTTTATGTTTAACTCATTGTGCTTGCGGCAGAACCACCAGCAGAGGGCGCCCAGGGCAAGAGTTATAAGGCCGGAATTGAGAATTGGCCAGAAGTCAGATTCTTGGTAGATAAATGAACAGAACAGAGGCAGGGACATGGAACTTCCTGTTACCAGAAGCAAATTCCCCATGATATGTATGATGGACAAATAATGCATACAGACCTCATAAAAAACTTTTTATTATTGACTGCAAATCCTTTACCGCAAGTAATTTGATCAAAACCGGACAGTTGGTCTGGGTTAAAAAGGTTCAATGTTCAGGGTTCAAGGTTGCCGGTACCCCTGAAATAACGGGTACCCTCTTAACTCTGCACCTTGAACCTTGAACGAGACTCAGTGCAAATTTGCAACAGAATGTCCAAAAAGCAGCATCAATTTTACGATGATTTAACGAGGTCTGGCATAAATGTATCGTGATAACATTTGGTAAATATTCAAATATTCAGGTAACAGGCTGAAAAAAATCAACAAACTACAATGGGACAATGGACTAACCTCCAAAATGAGATATTATAGCGTATTGTCATCAATTGAGCGAAACAAATGAAACATGAAATTACAGAGACATCCGTGAATTCTTCTTCAACAGACTATGACATTGTCATCATCGGCGCCGGTCATGCCGGTTGCGAGGCTGCCCTGGCCGCAGCCCGCATGGGCTGCAAAACCGCCATTGTCACCATCAATGTC
>JAYEPA010000233.1:5181-7023 GCA_034723545.1 Thermodesulfobacteriota bacterium
GACATCCGTGAATTCTTCTTCAACAGACTATGACATTGTCATCATCGGCGCCGGTCATGCCGGTTGCGAGGCTGCCCTGGCCGCAGCCCGCATGGGCTGCAAAACCGCCATTGTCACCATCAATGTCGACTGCATCGGGGCCATGTCCTGCAATCCGGCCATCGGCGGTCTGGCCAAGGGCCATCTGGTCAAGGAACTCGATGCCCTTGGCGGAGAAATGGCAAAAAACATCGATGCCACGGCCATCCAGTTCCGCCGCCTCAACACCAGCAAGGGCCCGGCTGTCTGGTCCTCCAGGGCCCAGGCGGACAGGCTCCTTTATCGGCTGCGAATGAAGGAGATTCTTGAAAACCAGAAAAACCTCGATATTCGACAGACCGTGGCTGACCAACTACTCGTTGAAGACGGCCGTATCACCGGCATCGTTACCTCCCTTGATGAAACCCTTTATTGCCGGGCCGTGGTCATCTGCACCGGCACCTTTTTAAACGGCCTCATCCATATCGGCCTCAAATCCTTTCCGTCCGGACGAATGGGAGATGTGCCGTCGGTCTCCCTGGCAGAAAGCCTCAGGAAACTCGGTTTTCAAATGGGCCGAATGAAAACCGGCACCACTCCGAGGCTGGACGCAACCACCATCAACTATGACGAGCTTGAACCCCAGGAAAGCGATGATCCGCCCTCTCTCTTTTCCTTTTCAAGCCGGCCCGGGCCCAAACAGCCCCAGCGCGCCTGTTACATTACGTACACCAACGAGACAACGCACGAAATCATCCGGGCCGGCACGGACCGCTCACCAATGTATGCCGGAATCATTGAAGGAGTCGGGGCCCGATACTGTCCTTCCATTGAAGACAAAGTCATGCGTTTTCCGGAAAAACCCCGGCACCAGATCTTCCTGGAACCGGAAGGGCTGGACACGGTTGAGGTCTACCCCAACGGCGTGCCCACCAGCCTGCCCATGGACGTGCAGCTCGACATGCTGCACTCCATCAAGGGACTTGAAAACGTCAAAATTATCCGACCCGGCTATGCCATTGAATATGACTACGTGGATCCACTTGAACTCCAATCCACCCTGGAAACAAAGCGCATTAAGGGTCTGTACCTGGCCGGTCAGATTAACGGCACCTCCGGCTATGAGGAGGCAGCGGCCCAGGGCTTCATGGCAAGCGTAAACGCGGTCAAATCAATCAGGAAAGAGGCCCCCCTTATCCTGAGCCGATCCCAGGCCTATATCGGCGTTCTCATCGATGATCTGGTGACCAGGGGCACAAAAGAACCATACCGCCTCTTCACATCCAGGGCCGAGTACCGTCTCCTGCTCAGGGAAGATAATGCCGACCTGCGGCTACGCGATGTCGGCCGCGACCTGGGCCTGGTTGATCGCGAAACCTACCACCTTTTTAAACAGAAAAGACAGGCCATCGAGGATGGCATGGCATGGCTTTGCAGCACGACTGTCAAACCAGGAGTTGAGGTCAACCGCCGTCTGGTCGAGAAAGGCAGTACTAACCTGAAACAGATGGTTTCCCTTGGCGAACTTCTGCGGCGGCCCGAGCTCAAGATTGACGATCTCGGCTTTATCGCCGGTCTGGAATTGAAAGTGGCGCCGGAAATCAGAATGGAGGTGCAGCTGGAAGTCAAATACGAGGGCTATATCAAGCGGCAGGAAGAGCAGGTGAATCGTTTCAAAAAACTTGAAAACATCCAACTGCCCGATCATCTGGAGTATGACGGAATGCCCGGCCTCTCCCACGAAGTCATTGAAAAACTGAGCCGGGTACGGCCACGATCACTGGGTCAGGCCTCCCGCATCTCCGGCATTACGCCGGCTGCCAT
>JAYEPA010000233.1:7123-9133 GCA_034723545.1 Thermodesulfobacteriota bacterium
TGCCCGATCATCTGGAGTATGACGGAATGCCCGGCCTCTCCCACGAAGTCATTGAAAAACTGAGCCGGGTACGGCCACGATCACTGGGTCAGGCCTCCCGCATCTCCGGCATTACGCCGGCTGCCATCTCTGTCCTGCAGGTTCAGCTGAAAAAAGAAAAGTTGCTATAGAATCGTTTCATCATTCGGGTGCTATTTTTCAACCTGTGCCGCTAGCCGTTAGCCTAAAGATGAAACATATGGAGAACTTAATCAACAGGTCAATGAGGTAAAGAGGATATTGAATAGTTTTATCAAAAAGCTAACCGCTAACCGCACAGCTCGAAAGTTTCAGTGGTCAGCAACTGATATTCACACCGATAACTGAAAACTCCGACCATCCTGCATCTCATCATCAGGCCCGAATCTGCTCTTCGGCAAGCATGGTATCAATAAAACGCAGGAGGAAATCCCGCTGCTCTCTCGTTGCATAGCTGATACAGGAGCAATGCAGGTTCGCCTCACTGCGCACCAGCAGTTCGGCGATCAACTTATCCTTGCTGAGATCAATGCCGAAATGAAACGGGCCACACTCTTCATGACCCTGCTGGGCCTCACTCAACAGATCATCAGGGAGAGTGAGCCAGTACATGCCGGCAATGAGGCCACTCTTCAGGGTTCTTTTTAAATAATTATCAAGATTATCTCTTTCTTCCCGGCTTAACTCATCAATCAAAAACTGTCTCATCTTTCTTTCTCACTCGTCAAATTCAAGGCTAAATTCTGTGGATACCTCCAGGGGCTGATCCATCATTTTATTCCGCAATCCCTGGACTTTCTCCTTAAACTCACGGATATACTGATCAAGAACATCCTCGGTCTCAATAACATACGGGGTAATCATAATCAGCAATTCCTGTTTCACCTTTTTATCCTTTTGATATTTAAACATATAGCCGAGCCAGGGAATATCTTTAAAAAAAGGAACTCCGCTCTCGATCGTATTGGTCTCATTTCTTATCAGACCGCCGATGAGCACGGACTGACCATCTTTCACCGCCATTTTTGTCTTGACCTTACGTATGGAAATAATCGGTGAATTAATCCCGGAGGTGAAATTTTCCTCGGCGCTGCTGACCTCCTGGCTGACATCCAGAATAATAATGCCGTTATAATTAATTTTAGGAGTCACCTCGAGGATGACACCGGTATTTCTATACTCCACGGTTTTGTCAACGGCATCGCCTAGCACTGTCGAATTATCCTGGTAGGTTTCCGTTGTAACAATGGGCACCTCTTGCCCCACGTCAATAGTTGCGCTCTCATTATTCAACACCAGAACCTGAGGTGAGGAAAGAATCGTCAGGTCATTATCAGTGCCCAGTGCATGGAGCATACCGACAATATTGTCGGCATGATCAATAACTTGATAAGAAAATCCGTCGGTGGGCAGGCCGAAATCTGTTGACATAGTCTGGGTGTAATCGCTGCCGTTAATACCGAGATTCTTGTTATGAAAGGCCCATTCCACCCCCAGTTCCAGTTCATTGGTCAGGGAGATCTCGGCCACCAGAACCTCAACAAGAACCTGACGCGGCATGTTGTCCAGCCTTTCCAGAAGTTTAATCAGCCGGCTGTAATCAGCGGGCAATGACCTGATTAAAATAATATTACGACTGTCATCGGCTAGAAGCATAGGGGCGCCGGCAAAACGCAGGGATGACAGGGGAGCTTTTGACTTTACCGTTCCCCGGGAGGCGGTCTGCGTTTTTTTCCGGCCGATGTTCTTATCTTTCGAGTCCGGTCGACCGGCGGATGACGTCCTGCTTTGCGATTCTTCTTCACTGATCAGGGTATTAACCAGATCAGCCAGATCGGATGCCACCGAATTTCTGACATTATAGATATAGATATTGTCCCGATCCTGGGAAGGGACAACATCAAGTTCAGAAATCCAACTCTGGGAAGAGTCAAGCAGGGATTCATTTTTGCTGATCAAAAGAAGCGAGTTGACCCTTTCAAGGGGGATAAG
>JAYEPA010000234.1:0-28567 GCA_034723545.1 Thermodesulfobacteriota bacterium
TTACGTAAGTATCCCATGTTCATTCAGTTAATGAAGCGTTTTCCGGGCGCGGAATGCGCACCCTACAAGGTACAAGCAGAAAGCTTCTTTCATCCATACATTCCCCTTGATTGGTCAATCAGGTCCAGGTATATTCTGCGCCTGCTGCGTGGAAGGGCCATAATGTCCTGTTCACTCCAATGATAGGCCGTGGCCAGGGTATGGATTTCCTGGTAAAAATTGCCTGTTTCCGTTACAGGCAATTTGTAGGGGTCAAGCTCGATAACCTGTTCTGCGTCGCATTCCGGGCAACGGGTCAACAAACTCGTTGTTACAGAGGGAGAAATATCTTCCAGAACGTCTTCAATGCGACCGATATCAGCTGGGGTCAGACTATCGACAAAACTTTTTTCCACCTCTTCTCCATTCACGCCTTCTATGCAGTGTTCCAATAAAAGATGCAGTGCATCGTCATCGGCAAGATGCTCTATTTTTTCCTGATCTTCTCCAACTGGAATGCGGCAGGTAAGCTCTGCTCCGTCCAGCTTGACTGTGGCGAAAGGATAGCCATGGCCTGCTCCTTTAACAGGCAAATCGGATCGTTTTACGCATATGTCAAAATCGTTTTTACAGGAAGAACAGGAAGATAAAATCCAGAACAGATTTCCCTCAAGCATTGATGCGAGCTGCAACATGAGGTATTGCCGGTCTGCCACACAGAGCTGCCCGACAACGGAAGGATTCGCATGAATACCGCCAATTTTGTCAAGTGCCGCAGCCAGTATCCCTGTCACGTAAGAGGAGATGGAATCCTTTTTTCGATTTGACTCCTGGAAAAAGAGTTCCGTTTCTCCGCAGATCGGTCGAAAAACCGCCTGTCGATGGATCCTGTTTTCATGCAGAAAACCGCCGGGAAGCTGTACACTGAATTCCGCCATTAATTCTCCATTCGACGAAACATAAAAATAATTTTAGAGAGGCACAGAGTTCACAGAGTGTATGTGTTTTTTTTACTGTGTTACTTCTCACTCTGTGAGAGCCTTAAAGATCATTCTGGACGTATAGAGCTTACGATTCAGTCGGCTCTGCAACAGACGTGTCCCGCTCCCATCCTTCGTGCTCCAACTTGATGGTTTGTATGCCCACCGTGTTTGTGGTGCCGGCGTCAAAGTCCGGCAAGGCCTGGAAATCCGAGACCCAGGCCCGGAAAATCTTGTAGGACATAACCACTTGGCCCTGCAGATTGAGAATATTGAGAACAATATCCTTACGGAAATTTTTCAACGACATTCCCGCATCACCCTGGATGCTGTTAACCAGGCCGGCCCAGTTTTCGAAAACAGGATCATGGGTCAGCCCCTGTTCAAGGGTAATGGGCTCGTAGGATGTGCCTCCTGGCAGTTTACGTTCATGGGTGGGGTCGCCGCCGGTTCGCCAACCTACCGCCTCGGTGGTTTTCTTCAGAGCCGTCATCTTGCGTAAGCCGGCTACAGGCTTGCCGTCTATAAGAATCTGAAATTTAAAGGTTCGATATGGGTCATGTCTGTGTGCATTGACCGGGAAAAGTGGTGCCGCCATTTTAGCTCTCCTTTATTGCTGACCAACTTTCTGTTGGATGCGAACGATGACAAATTCCGCCGGCTTCAGGGGAGCAAAGCCGACAATAACAATGACCTGACCACGGTCAATGTCTCCCTGAGTCATGGTGTCACCCAGGCCGCATCGCACAAAATAGGCATCTGATGCCTTCTCGCCCTGAAAAGCCCCGGCGCGGAACAGGCCGTTCATGAACGAATCAATATTGAGCCGCAGGGATGCCCACAAGCGATGGTCGTTAGGTTCAAAAACAGCCCACTGGATGCCGTTGTAGATGCTTTGCTCCATGAAAATGGCGGTGCGCCGCACCGGCACATAGCGCCATTCAGGATCGGCCTTGGTGGCCAGTGTACGCGTACCCCAGATAACAGGACCATAACCGGGCAACTTGCGGATACAGTTGATCCCCATGGGATTGAGTTGGTCCTGTTCGCCGTCTTCGACTATATACTGCTGACCGGCAACGCCAAGCAAGGATGTTTCCACTCCTGCCGGAGCCTTCCACACGCCCCTGCGGCCGTCAGTCTTTGCCCATATTCCGGCGGCATAGCTGCTGGGGGCAACAAGCACTGTCTGGGGCACTCCGGGTTTTGTTTCGGCGTTGTAATGGGTGTTGGCCACCTTGAGCCAGGGGTAATAAACCACCGAATAGGTCTTCGGCTTTAAATCAAGATCGGTTACATCCTGCTCGGTTTTCAGTTCGTTGTTCCCCGGAGGGTCAATAATAACCATACGGCTTTTCATCTTTTCTGCATGGGCCACAGCCGCATCAATGATTGCCTGTTCAGCGGAAGACTCATATGTCTGACCGGGCAGGCAGATGATATTGATGTCGCGGATCTTCTTGAACTGAGCAAAAATGTCGCTGTACTCATCAAGGCTTGGCTTGGAGCCGTTTGTACCGTCATCGAGCGCTACCTCGCCGGAGGAGGAGGAAAGAATGGTATTGAGTGATTCCTGACCGGTCAGTTCCGTGCCGTCATTTGCCAGGCCAAGCAGAAGGTCAACGGAAGCGTTTGTTCCATCGCCTGGTCCGGAGACAACGATTGACGAAGAAGGCAGACGGCTGCCGGATGTGAGAAAGAGTTGATCGCTTTCCGCATCACAGGTGAAATCACGCACTGCAGGGTTCGCAACCACGGCCCCCCGCACCAATTCCTGGATGCGATCGGCAACATCGGACAGGGTACTGGCAGGGACAAAATCAGCAGCGTCAAAGGTGGCAGCGCGTGCGGTACCATCTACTGTCACAGTCATTGTTTTCGTGTTGAGCACGGAAAAATCGGCAACACCGCTGAGATCCTGACTTATGCTGATTCCCAGCAGGTATTGACCAACATCCTGCATTTCCACCTGGATGAGCTCAGAGGCATCATTGACCTTGCTCTCGATGTAATCATCCGCCGTGTCATCAGTAACAGTGAGATCGGTGAACAGCTCAAGTACTTTAAAGTCATCATCCTCGCCGGTGCCGACCTCAAGCTTGAAGAAATTGCTGCCAACGGCTTTCTGTTTAAATTTCAAGCGCAGTTTGTTTCCCCACTCGCCAGGATTAGCCGCCGTGAATTTAATGATCTGGGTGGCATCGTCAGGATGTTCGATAAAGCCCTCGGCACTTTCCGTCGAATCTTCCTCAACGATGCGGACAATGTAGGCAGCAGTTCCCCCGTTGAGAAAAAAGTTGTAAAGCGCATAGCCCATCGGGTCTCCTGCGGGATCCATTCCTGTGTCGATGATGCCGCCAAAATCCTGATCATAGGTGTCCCACTTGAAGATCAGTGTGGGATCAGCAACCGGCCCTTTTTCCGTATAACCGACAAAGGCCGCTGTTGATGTTCCCACACCCTCGATGGGTTTGGAGCCGCTGGGGATCTCCTCTACATAAACCCCGGGATGAAGATACGCTGGCATGATTGTTCTCCTTTTTTCTATTGCATTCAGACATGCATTTTGGAGTCGATTGGGGTAACGGGAGGCGGATGAGTTACTTCTCCACCTTAGGGCTTGTTTTCAAATAAACTTTACAATCTCACTTGTTTTTTCGCCCATACCCTGCGTTACGAAAACAGTTACATAACACAGCTATGCGCCTGTTTTCGTGCCTTGGTTATGAACGAAAATTTTGCGTGATATCGTAAAGTTTATTTCATCACAATCCCTTAGACAGGAAAAGACCACCCCTTCGTACCCGTTCTCAAAAGAGACTTGCTAACCAAACAGGCACTAATTTTACTTTTTATATAGAAAGATACGCCCTTCGGACATGATCAGTGTTCAACTGCTTTGCCGGTTGAACAAAAAAGCTCATAAATTACTTCATGGTTTGTTGTCCCCACCATTGAGCTGAAGGAGTCATTGTGGGATGTTTTAGAAAACCATCACATTCAATTTGGCATGGCCGATACCGCATAATAAGAAGAGATAGACAAGGAAGTAGTGAGTTGCGGAAGGCATTTAGTGAGCAAAAAGAATGTGAAAAAGTAGAGATGAATATTCGAAGTGACGTTGTGCGCATGATAGATCTCGTTTCGTCTGAATTGTCGTTAGCCTAACTAAATAGATGGGGAATCTGAGTGAAAGTTAAGGGTACACCTAACAACGTATGAAATTAAATCTTTATTAAAAAATACTGTTAATTCAATTTTTTGCAACTGTTTTGTCATTAAAAAAAAGAAAAAATGGAAGAAAAAATGGGCACCTATGAAAAAGCCCTTTGGCAGGGGGGCTTTTGGTTTTTTTGCGAACATAAATTTTTTTCTGATTTTAACTGAAGGGTGCGAATATTTTGCCCTTTCGGATGTTCGTCGGCTAATAGCAAGGGGAATTTTTCAGTATTTTTCCCTGTTCCACTTAAATCGTTTGTTAATTATTCACGACCGCACTGTGTCGACAGCAAAGTGTCTTATAGCAATAAGTAATTTTTCAACAGGATACAGCCGGGATTTCCTTCACACGAAAAGATAATACAGGGAAGAATTGTAATGCTAAAATATATGCTCGACACCATGCTTACAAAAAACAATAGGAGTTTGCCCATAGCAGTAAGAATGCTACATGTTAGCAGCGTTGGCACAATTTTCGCATATTCAATCATAAGACATTTTTGGGAGTGAGACCTGCCATACTAACAACGACAGGGATGATGAATTATTTTGTCGCAAAAAAAGCAACGCATGGGTGTGACTATGAAAACTTTGGTTATTTTTTTGACGGTTCTTTTAAGTCAGATTTTTTTGGTAGGGTTTCTTGTGGCAGCATCGGTGCAACCACCGGAATTTGTTCGGCAGATCAAGTGGACCGGCACCTCCTGGTTCGCCTCACCTATTGTTCATAATCTCGGAACCAATAGTCCCAAGATAATCGGCACCTTTTATGATATCTTTGTCTGGGATACTGCCGGCAATGAGCTTGCACGAGCACGTCATGGTTCCGGCTACCCCCATCCGTCACGTATTTACGCCCCGGCAGTCTGCGCAGACCTTGAGGGTGACGGAATTTATGAGATTGTGGTTGGAAGTGGCGATGTGGTGGCCGCCTATGAATGGAAAAATGCTAACCTGGTGATTAAGGACGGTTGGCCGGCTTCCGTCTGCTCCGCCGGTCAATGTCCGGAGACCAGAGGCCTTGCGGCTGCTGATCTGGACAACGATGGAACCATTGAAATTGTTGCGACTACTACTCAGACCGAAAGCGATGGTGCCCAGGTTTTTGTCTTCAGTGCGGACGGTTCCACCTACCAGCCGCCGGGGCTGAATTTCCAGGCCTGGCCACGTTATAACACGGCAACCGGGCCGGGCAACGACGCAGACAGTAATGGCCAGGGAAATCACGGTTACGGAAGTTATGGCTTGAACGTGGGCATCGGTAATCTGGATGACGATCCGGAAAAGGAGATCGTGGTTACCTTTGACAACCACCAGATCAACGTCTTTCAACATACCGGGGTTTCAATGCTGTCCTCATCCTACTTCACCAATAGGGATTCCTCATATAGGGACAATCGTCTCAATTGGGGGCAATTTATCCGCTGGTTTGATGCAGATGTGGAGCACGATCATTACCATTTGCACACCGGCACCTGGCCCCATCCGGATAACAAAAAGTGGATGCAGTGGACTGCGTCACCCCCATCGGTGGCAGACATTAACGGAGATGGCCAAAACGAAGTGGTCGGGGTGGCCAATGTAGAAAAGGATACAAACCCATACGATACCAAGCACCATTCGATTATGGTTTTGCAGGGTTCTTACGGGAATGAAGACCGGGCGGCCAGGCGACTATCGGGTTGGGAGGTTCTGCCCTCGTCCGGTTATCCGTTAAACCGGGGCACTCGTTCCTGGTATCCGCCCCGTAATCCGCCTGCTCCAACCATTGTCAATATCAGTGGGGATACAAAACCGGAAATACTCTATGCCGCCCACGATGGCTATATCTACTGTACTTCCGCGACGGCTACGGAAATGTGGAAGCTCAACATTCGCCATGACAGGGCCATGATGTACGCTTCAGAGATCATGGTGGCCGATCTCAACCAGGACAACATACCTGAGCTGATTTTAACGACCTATGGTGACCCTGACAATATAACTCCCGGCCAGCCCCACGGTTATTTGATGATCCTCGATAATCAGGGTAATATTTTATACGATATACAACTGCCCCAACAGGGAACCAATGGCAACGGCAAGGGTGCCCCGGCGGCACCGACCGTTATGGACACCAACGGTGACGGAACTCTGGAAATCCTTATACAGACTTTTGGCGTCGGCTTTTTTACCTATACGGTTCCAGGGTCAGCTGAAAATCAGCTTCTGTGGCCTACAGCCAGGGGAAATTTTTTACGGGACGGCAGATCTTCAGGGGATGGGAGAATCGCAAATAGACCGGGACGTTTCAGCCTGGCACCGATATATATATTGCTGCAGGATTGAACGTGCTGCGCCAGTAGCACACGCACCATCAGGCTTGGGGGAGAAAAGTTTCACGAACGTTATTGTTCTATTGCCCAAAAGAGAAAATGACCTTTGAGGCAAAGATTCCTGATTATTTTAATTCACTCGTGAAATAAGACCATTACCTTATGTTTGAGAGGAGTAGCCAAATGTTTTATTTGAAAATGTATCGTTATTTTTTCATTTTCTTCACATTTTTCATCCTCACCTCTTTCTCCGGGGCTGAGGAGTCAATGCTTCTTGATATCATGCCTCCGGTTCTGGCAGCAAGCCATACTAAACATGGTAAATCATGGTGGCAACCCAAGCCTGGAACCAGCTGGCAGTGGCAGCTCAGCGGTCCCATAAATACCTCAGTCGAGGTTGACATGTACGATATTGATCTCTTTGAAACACCGCAATCCACCATCGACAAACTGCATAATGATGGCCGGATCGTTATCTGTTACCTGAGTGCAGGAAGTTGGGAGGAGTACCGGCCGGATAAGGATGACTATCCCGAGTCTATTCTCGGCAACACTCTTGATGGCTGGCCCGATGAGCGATGGGTGGATATCCGCAGGCTTGATACTCTCGGCCCCATCCTTGAAGCCAGGATGGATCTGGCTGTCAGCAAAAATTGCGACGGCATTGAACCTGACAACATTGATGGCTACACTAACGACAACGGTTTTTCTTTGACGCCAGAAGACCAACTCATCTTCAATCGATGGCTGGCCAGTGAAGCTCACAAGCGTGGACTTTCCATTGGGCTGAAAAATGATCTTAACCAAATTGAAGAACTGGTGGAGTACTTTGACTGGGCGTTAAACGAACAGTGTTTTCAATATAAAGAATGCGAAACCCTGAAGCCGTTTATCCAAGCAGGTAAAGCCGTATTCGGAGTGGAATACAATGGCAGCCCTGACACCTTTTGTCCCAAGGCAGATGAATTGGACTTTGATTGGCTGAAAAAGAGCCTCAACCTCGATGACTGGCGTTATAGTTGTCGTTGATGTGATAATGTGTCTAAAGTTCAGGTGTAATTACAACTGGTTCTGAGTTTATTCCTGCCTGCTAAGGTGTTCTTGAATTATTGCAGACATCGTAATCATTGCATATTGCTCGTGTTTTTTTTAGTTATGCTATCAGTAGGATAGAGCAAAAGTGGACAATTAACACCCTGGTTTAACGACGATTTTACCGTAGGAGCCCGCCCCTGCGGGCGATTGCAATCCAGTCATCGCCCGCAGGGGCGGGCTCCTACGGTAAAAATTGTTTCGTTGTCCAAAATAGTACACTTTCTTGGCTTCAGTTTACGATGTCTGTATTGTTACACTCTGCCAAATTGTCATGGTGATGAGGAACGACGACGTGATTTCTGAACTCATTTGATTTACGTCCTGCACCCGCAAGTACTTGACCTTGTTAAATCCACAGGTATGATGTCATCTTTTAAGCAAAGATCATCATTTTGAGGAAAAATACTATTCCGGAATTTTATGTGGCACGCCAAAGAAAAGGGATCAATACATTGAACGTATAGCAGGCTCAGACCTTAACTATTGAAATGTGATATGCCTGATAAAAACACAAGTAGTCACTCTTCCAAGTCGTTTTCATTAAAAAAAATTTCCGCAATTATCGGTTTCATTGGGATTATCATCGGCGCAATTGTCGGCGGATCAAAGATTGTCCAGCAGGTTCAGGAATCCAGGGGAACGAACAAAGAAGTCAAAATTCTTCTCGAAGTGGGGGACCGATTCGCAGGACAGTTCAAGTTGAATAAAGCCAATGATGAGTATCAAAAAATCCTGGAGATTGATAAAGAAAACATTGACGCTCAGCGAAGAATAATAGCTGTCATGCGACAAAAGCTTTATCTGGAAATAGGACCGTTTCCACAGGTTAACGATGTCCTGTCTCGAATTTATAAGGTCCAGGCACTTAACCCACAACTGAAAGACGACACAGAGCTGTTGCTGGAAGAGGCACGTATTCTTATATATGGTGACAGCTGGCATCATGCTCTTATTGTTTTGGAAAATATTCGCAGAAAAAATCCCGCCAATTCCGAAGCGCTTGCCCTGGGTGGTCTCGGACAGGTATTAACTGCCCCAGGAAACAGTCAGGCTGGACTAGATCTTTTGAATCAGGCCATAGAAAGAGAACCGAATAATCCGCTGTACCATTTTTATCGCGCCGAGGCCCTTGAGCATGTTGAGGATTATTCAGATTCAATCCGTGCCTTTTATCAGGCAGCTCAACTTTCGAGTGGGAAGGATTATGGGTCCTACAAGCTGCACAATGAATCCATTCTAAAATTAGATACAATCTTTATGCGCTTTTTCGCAAAAGATGGTGCGCTTACCTCTCATCTGAACCTATCTCTTGATGAACGTGTTCGGATTTATGAATACCTTGTGGAGGAGTATGAGAAACTCCGCTCGCGTAGCAGAAGTTTAGAGACTGCCCGAAGCGGATATTTGGCCATGCTTTATTATAGTGTAAAGAATTATGAAAAGGCTGATCATGAAATTCGCAAAATGTTCGACCTGTGGCACATTAGTTACAAAACAGCTTTAACCAATTGGAAAACAGAGACAAAATCAATACCATGGGTTGAGTTGCATATCAAAATTCTTGAGGAAGGTGGCTTGAAACCTGATACTCTCCATGATGCCCGTAATTTTTTGAAGGTCTATTACGCAGCCAAAAAGAAAGGTGAAGAGGAAGAAAAGTACAGAAAAATACTTGAATTGACCGAATACGGACGCAGCTATAAAGTCGGTTTGAAAGTGCCGGAGATAGAGTCTGAAGAGGGCCTTATTGTTTTGCATGTATTCAAAGGGTATCCCTTTGACAAGGCCGGGATCCATAAAGGTGACCGGATATTGGAGATCGCCCATCGGAAAGTCCGGAAGCCTTATGATATTGAACGTGTTTTAATCAAATTTAAGTTGGGAGACACCCTTCCGCTCAAAGTCAAACGGGGAGACGATACCCTGTTTTTGCCCCTTGTCCTCGAATGAGGATAAAGAATAGTCGAATAATCAGGTAGTTACTTCTGTCACTCGTGACTTCTTCACTAACGTGACTTCTTCAATAAATGGTGTCATACCGATAACCTCCCCCTTTATCAAAGGGGGATTGAGGGGGATTTTTTATAGGCTGCTACCACTTATTGAGGTTACTGACACTCCTCAATAAAATGTGAAGTTATTTGTGAGTGAATTTCAAGTAAAAATCTGCATTGATATCGAAGGAAACGCGGGCCAACAACATCATGAACACATCCTTTCTTATTGCCGGCACCCATTCCGGCTGCGGTAAAACAACGGTGACCCTCGGGGTGATGGCGGCCTTGCGCCAGATGGGTCATGTGGTGCAGCCCTTTAAATGCGGCCCTGATTTTATTGATCCCACCCTGCACAAGGTGGTGTGCGGCCGGGTGTCGCGCAACCTGGATCTGCGCATGTGCGGCAGGGATTTTGTCCGACAGGTTTTTTCCAGCCACGCACGGGAAGTGAATGTAGTGGAAGGGGTGATGGGTCTTTTTGACGGCGGAGAGGCTTCCGCCGCTTCTCTGTCTAAGGTTCTCGGCCTGCCGATTCTGCTGGTGGTGGATGTCCGGTCCGCCGCTGAAAGTGTTGCTGCCGTGGTGAAAGGTTTTGAGGAATTAGATCCTGATATCAATCTGGCAAGCGTCCTTTTGAACCGGGTGGGCAGTGAGCGTCACCTGGAACTTGTCAGGACGGCGGTTGAAAAGCACTGCCGGACACCTCTCATAGGTTATCTGCCCCGTGATGTTGAATTTACCATCCCTGACCGCCATCTTGGTTTACGTATGGGTGGGGAAGGGGTGTTGGATGAAAAGAGGATACAGTCCCTTGGCGAGACCATCCGCCAACATGTGGATTGTGATTTGCTGTTGTCCCTGAAGGCGGCCGGTACGGATGTCCCGGAAAGCGTTCCGTCCGCCTCCCTGTCTTCCCCGGTCCGGCGGCTCGGGGTGGCAAGGGATGAGGCATTCTGTTTTTATTATGAGGATAATCTGGATCTGTTCCGCCGGGCCGGGGCAGAGATTGTTTTTTTCAGTCCCCTGCATGATACTATTCTTCCCCCCGACCTTGATCTTATTTATCTTGGCGGCGGTTATCCGGAATTGCATGTCTCCGGACTCAGCCAAAACAGGGAGATGCTTGGGGCGATTCGCAACTGGTCTGAAGCAGGGAATCCCCTCTATGGTGAGTGCGGCGGCTTGATGTATCTGACCCGCGCCATTGTCGATGCGGCGGGCAAGGAATATGAAATGGCCGGGATTTTTCCGGTCCGTTCCCACATGCGTCCCCGTCTTTCCAGTCTGGGCTACCGGGAGGCGGAAATCATCAAATCTTGTCTGTGGGGAAAGAAAGGTGAGGTGTTGCGGGGCCATGAATTTCATTATTCGGACATTGACGAGATGCCTGCTGACGTCAGCCGGGTTTACCGGTTAAATAATGGCCGCCTGGAAGGCTACCGGATTCGCAAGACCCTGGGTTCCTATCTTCATCTTCATTTCGGCGGGACTCCCCGGGCGATTGATTCTTTTGTCAGGGGAGTGGGTTGATGTCGGGAAATCAATCAGACGTGAGGGGGGGCGTGCCCTGGCTCTTTTTTCTCTTTCTTGCCGCAAGCCTTGCCGGACTGGTGGTGGTGTCCTCGGGCATGGGCTATCTGGCCATCAGTCCGTCACAGGTTGTTGATATTATTGTCGCCGGTTTTTCCGGTCAGGACGTTGCCGGTCTTCCCGAGACATTTGGTTATGTTGTCTGGGATGTGCGGTTGCCGCGTATTCTCACCGCAGCCTTTGTCGGCGGCGGCCTGGCCGTGGCCGGGGTTTTATTTCAGGCCATTTTATTAAACCCGCTGGCCGATCCCTATACTCTGGGGGTATCTTCCGGAGCCGCTTTCGGGGCCTGCCTTGGTCTGCTGGTTAATCTCTCTTTTCTGGGATCTTGTTCCGTGCCTCTCCTGGCCTTCAGCGGCGCTGTGACCACTCTGTTTGTCGTGCTTTGGCTGGCTTCGGTTGATGGCCGCCTCGGCACCAATACCCTCATCTTATCCGGTGTGATCGTGGCTGCCATTTTATCGGCCGGAATTGGTTTTATCAAGCATCTTGCTGATGAGCAGGTTGGCGTCATTATTTTCTGGCTCATGGGAAGTTTTGCCTCCAAGACCTGGCTTGATGTGGCGATGACGGCTGCTGCCGGTTGTTTTGGCCTGGCGGTTGCTCTTTTTTATGGCCGGGACCTCAATATCATGGCTCTCGGCCACCGTACTTCCGAGTCCCTTGGCGTTGATACTTCGCGAACGAGAAAAATTCTGCTGGTCTGCGGTACCCTGGTGACCGCCACCTGCGTGGCCGTTTCCGGCATAATCGGTTTCATCGGCCTCATCACGCCGCATCTCATGCGTTTTATTCTGGGGCCGGATAACCGCAGCCTGGCGCCTGCCTCTTTTCTGGCCGGGGCCATTCTTTTACTGATTGCCGATACCATCACCCGGGCGGTGTTGCCCTCCGAGGTGCCCATCGGCGTTTTGACCGCTCTTATCGGCGGACCTTTTTTCTGTTATATTTTTCGTAGTAAACAGCAGGTACAGGGATGATGACGCTTCTTGAGGTGGATCGTCTGTCATTTCACTATCCCGGCCGGGAGGTGCTGCATGAAATCAGCCTTGCTCTTGAGCCGAGGAAATTTTACGGACTGCTTGGTGCCAACGGTTCCGGCAAGACGACCCTGCTTGATCTGATGATCGGCAATCTCCGGCCGACAACTGGCGGAGTGTTTTTGCGCGATAAGCCACTGACAAGCTATCCCCGCAGGAAACTGGCCCGGGAAATGGCGCTTATTCCCCAGGAGTTCAGGGCAGGTTTTGATTTTTCCGTATTCGAGGTCGTTCTCATGGGCCGCCATCCTTATATTCCCCGATTCGGCGCCCCGGATGAGGATGATCTGGCCATTGTTCAGGAGGCCATGGAGGCCATTGGTGTGGCGGAGTTGGCCGATCGACCCGTGACAGCGCTCAGCGGCGGAGAAAAACAGCGGGTCATTGCCGCCCGGGCCCTGGCCCAGAACACGCCCCTTCTCATCATGGATGAGGCCACGGCAAACCTTGATGTTCTTCATACCCGGCAGATCTTTAATGTTGTAAAAAAACGGGTTAAAAAGCAGTCTGTGACCGTGATCGCCGCCATTCATAATCTCAATCAGGCCGCAGCCTTCTGTGACGAAATTTTTCTGCTCAAGGATGGAAAGATTTTTGCCCGGGGCCCGGCTGAGGACATTCTTGTTCCTGAAAAAATTTTCGATGTGTTCGGGGTCAGATGCAGGACAGGCTGGAATGAATTCTCCGGGAGTCATCAGGTCTCCTTGCAGTGGAAAATGTCATGATATTGCGTAGATCCATCTTTTTTACTCTTTTTTTTGTCTTGTTCTTCGTGCTGAGTGGCCATACCGCCACACTTGTCGATGCGGATGGCCGGAGCGTCAATTTTTCCAGACCTTTCTGCCGGATCATCTCTCTTTATCCGGCTCATACGGAAAACCTGTTTTCTCTGGGCCTTGATGAGGAAATCATCGGGGTAAGCAGAAACGGCGTCTATCCGGAAGCAGCTCAAAAAAAGGATTCTTTTCATTACCGGGAGGATGCGGAAAAATTCATCGCGGCCCAGCCCGATCTTGTCCTTGTCCGTCCCATGATCAGCAGATCATATCCCCAATTGATCGGCCAGCTAAAAAAGGCGGGCATTGCCGTGGTTTCTCTGCAACCGACTTCCGTTACCTCGATGTTTGCCTATTGGCAGGATCTGGGAGAATTGACCGGCAGGCAGGATGCGGCAGAAAAAATGATCCATGATTTTGAAAAGGGCAGGGCTGCAATAAGCGCCAATGTTTCAGCCATCCCTTTTGATCAGCGGAAAAATGTCTATTTTGAAGCCATTCATCCTAAAATGAAAACTTTTGCACCATCGTCTCTTGCTATTTTTGCCCTGGAGACAGCCGGGGGAAGGAACGTCGCTTCCGACGCGGTGCGGGTGCGGAATTCAAATATCGGCTATTACGGTAAGGAACGGATTTTGGCAAAAGGTCCTGAGATCGACGTTTTTCTGGCCCAGAAAGGCGTGATGAACAAAATCAGCATTGAGGCCATCAGGCTGGAGCCCGGATTCATGGCCATTAAAGCGGTGCGGGAAGGAAAAATTTATCTCATTGACGAGGCCCTCGTTTCACGTCCGACCCTGCGGCTTCTTGAAGGGATCAGGCAGATATTTGGGATTTTGTATCCTTCCAGTGAACTTAATTTGTAGTTATTCAAATTCGATCTGACATTTTTGGGTCTGAATCGGAGTCAAAATCTTTTGGCAAATATCTTAACTTTTTGCAGGTAACAACATTCCATGAGTAGTATGATCGGGAGCAATAATATTTATATGTTCCAGCTTTTAGAAAATAGCTTAATCAACCAGATAAATGGTATTCATGAAAGAACTAATTGGTAAGTTCATACTTGATATTGCTTCAAGCGTGTGTGGTGATTTGGCTATAGATACTATCACCAAACCTAACCTTTTAAAATGTCTCCGAAAAGCTTGTGCTAAAGCTTCACAAATCCATGAACTCATCCACTGCAATACTTATTTAGCTCTTAATACTTCCTCTGGAAATTCAAGTAATGACTTATGCGCAACTCTAGAAAGCAACTATTTAAATTCTGGCTTACCATCCAACCAAGAGCTTATGGACTTGTTGCTTGACTGTTGGAGAGTAAGAAAAGAAGATTTAGACCCAAACCATGCAGACAAAATATTCACAGAAAACGAAGATATCGTAGAGCCCATTATTAGTGATATTGCTATTTTTTTTAACAACGAGTTAGAGCAAATTGACGTATATCGTAATAGACACACTATCAGAGCATTACGAAAAATTCATGAAACTGTTGATTTTAAAGAGATCAAAGAAATTGAGCTAAATGAGAATAATCTTCAGGAAATAGAAAAATCTTTTTTCCGTCACACTGACAGAAAGATAAATAAAATAAAAAAACATATTCCCGGTATTGCATCAACACTTCCTAGGGATGAAGTCAGGGTAGTTGAAGAGCAATTAAGCCTAAACCAACCTGTCGTTCTCACAGGAGAAGCCGGTACAGGCAAAAGTGTCATTGGATCAATCTTATCTCTCCGAGCCTTAGAACAAGATTTACTATGCTTATACTGGGACCTCCGTTCGACTGCACATATTCGAGATGAGGCTCAGTTAAGTCAATACTTCCAACTTACTGATTCCTTTCTTGAGAGTGTTAAGGTTGTTACTAAAAATAAGAAATGCCGAATAATTATAGATCAACTTGATAACATTTTAGGGTCTGAAAGTATTCCCTTTATAACAGATTTAATACTAGAAACCGAACAAATCGAAGGCGTTGAAATTGTGCTCATTTCTAGAAAGAGGGAATCTCATGAATCTCACCTGATTGAACAATTTACAGATTCAGGATTTGTCGAACTAACCAGCTTTCCAATCGATGAGAGTGTTGCGGAGAATATTTTAGCTCAGCTAAATATCACGAACCCTCCAAACGAGTTATTGCAATTAAGTTGTAACTTATTGAACTTGTCTATTGTCGGCAAGATCATTGAGTTAAATCCGGGCATTAATTTTTCTACTTTTAATGATGAAGTCACATTATGGGAAAGCTATAGACAAGCTATTCTCGAAAGAGAAACTCAAACTGCTGGCCTTCAAAATGCGGAATTGCTTTTAGCTGAAGCGATCCGCCTTGCTAAAGAAGGACTAAACACTGATGATAGGTCCTTTGAAATTGACTATCCTGCTAGTTATGAACAGGCTCGCTTGATAAGCTGGGGGATTCTTGTTTGTAACAATCGAATTTGCAGTTTTAGTCATGAAAAATTACAAGATTTTCTATATGCATGGGACGCTACCCAGAGAGAATTGATGCCTTTACAAGTTATTAATGAAATATCAGAACACAAGACAAGAAACATTTTTACTTGGATGACCCAGATATACTCTGACCTAAGTTCAGAATTGTACACGCAATTTTTAGGAGAAATTTTCAATGCCTAAAAAAATCCCTTTTTATACACAAGCCGCAATACTGGATAATTTTATTCATTCTCCGACACCGGGGAAAGACCCTAATGCTTTAAAATTAATTTTAGACTTACTTAGAACCCGGCAAGATTTACAAGAATATTTTTTTCAAAGAATGCCGAACGTATCATGGGCAAAAGTGTTGTCTGACAATGGTTTTTTGAGCACCCCCCCTGAGTTAATAAAAGACCAAGACAACAAAGTTTTACCAAGATGGCATGCTCAAGAGTTTTTAATTTCTGTTGCGGATCAAGTCCCTGAAGTAGTTCTTAATCACTTAGGCAAAATTGAAGGTGATGGTTGGTATCTTTCAAGGTCTATTGAAGCCATATGTAAAATTTCACCAAAAGAAGCAGTCCATGCTGTCCCTAAAATTATTAGTTGGTTAGATTGTCCACAGTTAGCATGGAAAATTACAAGAAATGTCACGGAACTAATAAAGCACCTATCTTTAGATGAAACTTTTGAAGCGGCTTTTGAGTTGTTTAACGCATTAATTAAGCCAGTTCGTCCTATAGAAAAAAGCAAAAAACTTGCTTACTACAATAGTGATGCTATCTCTCTCATTCATCACGACTTTGAGCAAGAAAAACTATTAAAAAAGATACCGATTAAATTATTAGATTTTGACCATAATAAGATTATTTCAATTCTAGAAAACAACCTTTGTGAATGTATTAATATTGAGTCGGACATTAAAAACATTGAGGATTACTCAAGCAGCTCATACTGGCGATCTGCCATTGAGGATTCTGATCAAGATAGATCTTCAAGTTACAAGGGTAAATTATTAGTCTCACTACGAAACACACTGTGCCAAGCTATCAATGATGATAAAGACCTTACTGACTTAATTGGTAATTATTTAGAAAGTACCTATATAATCCTTCGCCGAATAGCACTCTATTTGCTCAGTCTCTATCCAGCAAAGCTGAACAAGTTTCTTGAAGCCGAACTTGTCAACTCCAATAACTTCGAAGATACAG
This sequence comes from Thermodesulfobacteriota bacterium, assembly GCA_034723545.1. GTDB lineage: Bacteria > Desulfobacterota > Desulfobulbia > Desulfobulbales > SURF-16 > JAGHCC01. The sequence goes on from JAYEPA010000234.1 coordinate 16,657, forward strand.
AGATACATCATGAATTTTTTACTCTGTTAGAAAAGGGATTTAATCATGTAACCCAAAATAATAAGAAAGCTATATTGGATCGTATTTTAGCAGGTCCTCCTATTGACAAAGTCAAAGAACAAGCTGAATGGGCAAAGGAAAATAGAGATATTGATCCTGGTGAATATATCGAAAATTATAATAAACGATGGATTCGGGACAGACTGTGGATGATAAAAGAATATCTCACAGGCAACGAGTCAGAAACTCTTAGCAACATAGTCAAGTCTGTTGGAGAGCCAGATCATCCCGATTTCACGAGATGGCATTCTGGGGTATATTCAGTGCTAGAAACAAGCCCAATTTCAAAAGAAGAATTATCTAAAATGTCAGTCCAGCAATTTTTAGATTTTATTAAGAATTGGAAGCCAGACCCCGCTTATCAGTTTGGTCCCGAGCAAATTTCTTATAATGGTTTATCTAAGCTGCTAGCTGATATCATTTTTAACGACCTACAAAAATACAAAAACTATTTGTTAGATGTTGCCCTTCAAAGATCAGAATATGCCACTGCCATTTTTGAATACTTCCTTAATGATAGCAAAAAAAGCCCCATCCCGTGGAGCACGTTAATTAATTTTTTTGAGGGATTACTAGATAATGATACTGTTAGATCATTTTCTATAGATTCCCAAGCAGATCATTGGTGTTATGTACGTAAAAAAATTTTAAATATGATTGAGGTTGGGCTTGAGGATGATGTGTCTGAAAGATTAGTTCCTAGGGAACATCTGGGCCGAATAAAAGACATACTATTGCTTTTGGTTTATGATCTTGACCCGGATGAAACAAGCGACAGACCTCATGAGGGATCGTTGGGGCATAATGACCCTGCAACTGTTGCCATTAATCATGTTCGTCCTAAAGCTCTTTCAATACTAATAAAATACGCACTTCAAAATGCAAAATCACAATTACAAAATGAGAATGAAGGCCCTGGTCCACAACGAATTGAAGAAGAAGTGAAAACAGTTTTAACTGAAAAACTTAACAAGGAAAGTGATCCTAGCTTAGCTGTACATTCAGTATTCGGTCATTACCTTTGGGTTTTATTTTGGATGGATAAAGACTGGGTCATTTCACAAATTAATAAAATTTTCCCCGAATCTGAATCAGAAGCGCCATATTTCACATCTGCATGGGATTCCTTCGTCATTTTTAATCGATTTAATTTAGCACTCATAGAATTACTGGCCCCTAAATATAAACTTGCTATTTCTTACCTTGCAAGAGGTTACGTGAGTGAAACACATTTGAACCCTGTTGAAAATTTAGCAGTGCACTTATTTCTTGAATATTTACTTAGTGACAAGGTTATTAAGTCTAACTCAGAGAAAGATATCTTAATTTGTCAGTTCTTTGAGACTGTTTCACCTGATCATAGAGGCCAAGCATCCTGGAATGTAAAAAGAATTTTAACGGACAACCCAAAAAATATTCAAAAGTTCTGGCCTAAAATCAAGTCATTTTGGGAGTGGAGAGTTCGGAAAGCTTCTATAGCAAATAACTCCACTGACTTTGACAAAGAAATGGAAAGTCTTGCTCAAATACCGATTGTGGCCCCAGAAGAAGAGACGGTTGTTTCGTTACGTCCATTGATAGAGGGAGTATTACCACATATAGCAAGAGATGATCACGGTAGAGGATGGCATGAGTTAGAAAAATACCTTGCCAGAGAAGTAGAACGGGATTCTCTTAATGTTATTGAGATCTACTACTTAATGAATACCCAGAAAAATAGACCACGTTGGCATTTGCAAGATGAAGAAAGGAAGCAGATTATTGAAAAGGCTATCAAGAATCCAAAATCAAGGCGAAAGACTCTTTCTTTAATTGATCACCTAGGTCACATTGGTATTTACGACTATAAAGATATGTACGAGAAATACAGCTAGGTGGATTTGGCTTTGATAATGCGTATCAATTGTTACTTTTTTTCATGGAAAATCCCCCCCTTTACATGAAGACAATCTTTTTTAGTGGGTTTTTAGATTTGGGAAAAGATAGATTTACAGATTTTTGAATTTTTTCTACTGAGAAAGGGCACCGGGTGTTACTTATTTTGGGATTTTTTAGAGTCAACATATCTCCCTACAATCCTATCTTAGGATGTTTTGGAATTCGAGAAAATTAAGGAATTAAAATGTCTAATCTGAGGTTGATAAAAAAGAAAAAGAAGAAAAAATTAAAATGGCATAAGCCTGAAGGTGAGCGGGGTCAAATGGCCCTAGAAACATTATTAGAGGTGGTCGACAATCAAATTCGAGACAACGAACCACCAGAAACAAGAATAACATTGGAAAGACTAATCTCAGAAGGCTTTTCAGAAATTGATGCGAGGAAATTAATAGCTGGTGCTGTAACAACAGAACTTTTTGGCATGTTAAAAAAAAGTGAATCCTATAACCAAGAGCGATATATTAACGCTTTAAAATCTCTTCCAAACTCGACCTGACAATTTTCCAATCCTGATTGTATTTTACCTAAACCTGACACTATCAGGAAACATCTCAAATTATCGTATACGATTCCAGGCCAAGGGTTGCCAGAGGATATCTTTTCCTGCTGATTTTTTGGTCGAGTTGGAGGTCAAAATGCATGGGGTTGAAAAATTTAACAAGCTTATAGATCATCTAATCCACCAATCCAGCGCTTTCTGGCCTGAAAGTGATGGATTGGGTTCCCCCCAATATTTAAATGATCCTGTTTTGGATTCTCACTGCGACGGAGCTATTAAATTGATCCAATCAGGTGAGGCAGATCCGGCTGTACTTGAAAAAATATTAGATGATTATTCTGCGCTTTGCGGAAATAGCCTTGATGCCAAAGATGCGGTCGTCGACGTCATTCGGGTAACTGCCCGTGAATGTGGCATCAATGAAAGTTATGCACGTGCAACAAACGAGTATCTTCGTTTGATGCAGCAGGAAATGTCTATTTATAACCAAAGAGGTCAGGATGACCATGCCCATCGAGCCTTTAAAAGAACCAGAACCTACTGGGAAGGGGTTGAGTTTGAGGTTGATCCTGTTGCAAAGGCTACCATTTATTTCGAATTTGCACAAACTTGGCTTTTACGAGCCAACCGTCATCCACCCATTGATGCTATCCAACGAGTTCTGGTGGCAATTTCATTTTTTATAAAAGCTGCTGATTTGCTTAGCGAAACACCTGAATTTCAAGAATATAATATGGTATGCAACGGCCTGTCTCAGCTATGCAACAAAATAACTCAAAATGCTGATAAATATAGATCCCAACTAGGTGCTGCTGCTGTTCTCCCCTGGCTCAAAAGTGCAGTTTCCGGACTTAAAACAGCACGTGATTTTAGAGGTTATGCAGATACTGCTCTTGCTCTTTCAACAGCTCTTAGTGAAGTGCGTGATGGTGAGGCTGCTGAGGATGTTATTCATGAGACCATAGAATTTTGCGGGGAGAAAATTCCTGAAGACCTATTACATAAGCTTAAAATTCAATTGGCACAATCGCTTTCAGAACAAAAGAAGTACTTATCGTCTATAGAAATTCAACTTGAAATCCTAAAAAAAATAGATCAGGGAAGCAAGAAAGCATCCGAGAGTGCTGTTTTGTATCTTGGAGTGGGAAACTGCTACTTGGCTTTAGGTAATTTCAACGATGCAGCAGATTATTATCAAAAGGCCCTTAATACTATCAGAGCAATAAAAGTTGATAAGCCTGCTGACCTTGAAGCTCAAATTTGTGTTGTTGATGCCGAAGTACAGCTTAAACTTGATAATCCGGAATTGGCTGTATCTCAGATTGAAAGGGCTGGAAAATATTTCTCGAAACAAAATTCCACTATTCCACTTTTACAATACCAGGGCAGGGCTGCAAAATTGTTTTTTAAAATGCATAGATGGGATCAGTGTGAGAAGTTCATACAAAAGGCTGAAGAGACATTGGGTGAAGTTTTATTTTATAACCGTGAAGCATCTACATGGGAAACCATGCTACAGGAGTGGCACTTCCTCCCCGCGTTAAAGGCCCAAATAACATTACAGAAAAACTGTGGGCCGCTCAAGCGCAAGATGGCTTTGATTTCTGCAGAAACAGCCAAGGGGCGCTTGATGGACCTAGTGCGATTTGAAGGACTTGAAAATGCAACAACATTGGCTTTATCTCAAAAGCGACGCAGTAATGCCATTGAACGTATTGAGAAGTGGTGCGAAGAAAAACAAGGCCGATTCGTATTTTCTCTTTTTGGAACAGATAACGGTTTGTGTATTTGGGTATTAGGCCGTAAAAAGAAATACCAGGCAGAATGGATTGATCATGTTCGATATCAAGAATTTATGAAAACGGTTTATGAACCATGGGAGCATTTGATGGAGGTGTCCGGTGTAGATGAGGCTACATCAGAGTGGGCCGGTTCTGTTACAGAATTACTGCTCCTGAGGATGGGAGAATGGCTGCAACGTTCTTGTCTCGAAATCCAAAATGGTGGCTCCGAAATAGTAATCAGCCCCCACAGGCTTTTTAGAAGTTTACCTTGGCAACATTGTGAACTTACTGGAGGTAAAAGGCTCCACGATGTTTTTGAAAAGGTGATTGTTGTTCCAAGTTTGGTAGACTTTGGTGATGCGCTTGGCAGATCTGAAAAAATTAATATTGATCTTAAATGGGATGCCATGGTCCTGGCTGATCCTGAAGAGGATTTACCATTGAGCCGTTTAGACGGTTATTCCGTTATTAAGAAAAATGTGAAAATAGGAAATCAAGTCAGCATAACTGATACATTAGCTGCTCTAGCAGGTCATGATGCAGTTATCGTTTCCTGCCATGGAGATTTTATGGAATCATCACCCTGGTCATCACATTTGTTATTGGCGGACGGGCAATTGAGTTTGCTACGACTTTTAAAACATTTTGGTCAAAAAACTATCAGGGCTAAAATTGTTGTGCTGGGAGCCTGTGAAGCTGGCAAGAATCGACGTTCTTTGTCCGATGAGGCTGTGGGGTTTCCTGGATTATTGATTCATGCTGGGGTTGATACCGTTCTTGCTCCGCTCTGGAAAGTTAATGATTTAGCATCGAGTCTTTATGTTACTGAATTTACAAGACATGTTATGAAATGCAATAATCCAGTCAGGGCAAACATGCATACGGCAGAATGGCTTCGCACGTTGACCGTAGAAAATGTTGTCACTATTCTTAAAAAGATGGAAGAAGACCTTGGTGAAATTTTACAACAAGGAGACGATCGATACGAACCAGCTCGGCATATAGTAAAACAGGATTTAGAATGGCTGACCAGTCGACCTGATGAGGAGCGGCTGTTTTCGGCTCGAGATTGGGCAGCATTTCAACTTGTTGGATTCATCAATCAGCAATAAAATTTGTTATTACCCACAAATTAACCTTTTTTAATCATTCCCGCGAATGCGGGAATCTGAAAGAAGTTGATAATCTGAATGGATCGAATTCTATGCTTATCTCCCGCAAGCGCTGGAATAACTATAGAAGATAAATATATTTACAAAATAACAATGACTATGAATATGCAGTTTCAAACGAAGTCTATATTTCATTCTTAATCACAAAAAAACTATGCGAAAAGGGGAAGGAGAACAACAATGAAAGCATTTAATATTTTTGTGTCGGACAGTGAAAATCTTGAAAGTTCTGGAACTCGTAGAATGGATGTGCGTGGTGAGCAGAAAGGTCATGGAACAAGAATGGTAGAAGTGCCAAGCGAAGAATTGATTGCAAATATGAGTGATTTTTTAGAAAACACACAAGAGCTGCTTGCTCAAGGCGAAAAGACAGACGGACCCTATAAAGTTGACACAGTAGAAATAACTGCCCAGATATCAGTTGAAGGCAAGGTTGGTTTCATGGGAAGCGGACTAGGTCTCAAAGGTGACACAGGCATTAAATTTGTGTTTAAGAAAATCTGATTTTTTCGTTTAAGGGAAAACAGGGTCAAGCTTGCTATATTGGATCTTCATCCGAGATGAAAGTCAACATCTCTCCCTAGATGTTTGTCCATAATGTTTTGGAAATATCCGGAATGGAGAAAAAAAATAAAGAGTTTATCTTGTTAGGAGTAGGCTTTTTATGTTTAGGGGGTCTATGTCTTATCTTTGGAGATCAATTCAACAGCCCTGGAGTATTCAGGTTCGGTAAGGTCACGGCAGCAATTGGTATTGTTCTGTATTTTTCTGGCAGAATAGGCATTTGGCGGCGAAAATAGATTGCTCCCGGAGTTTGCAAGGATCTCGGTGATGAATCTTCCGATATATATTGCCCGGGACCTTATCGTTCATATTCTCATTTGTTGTTTCGGCTTGACCGGTTTGCCTGGAACAATCTTCGTATTTCACATTGCTTTATGATTTCCCGCATAAATGCGGGAAGATCTTTCGGTACCCTGGAGGTGATCAGGTTGCTGTCCACCATCACCTCACAGTCGCTGTAATGGCCACCGGCTTTTTCCACCTCTTCGGCCACTGACTTGTAACAGGTGGCATGTCTTCCATGAAGAACACCTGCTGAGACCAGGATCTGCGGGCCGTGACAGATAGCGGCAACCGTTTTGCCTTCTGTGAAAAATTGGCGGACAATGGCAAGCAGTTCCTCGTTTTTTCGTAGCATTGCCGGGGCCTCACCGCCAGGCAGAACTAGAAGGTCGTATGAAGAGGGGTCGACCTGGTCAATGGCAACGGTGGCAACAACCTTATAACCGTGTTTGCCGGTGATGGTGGTGGCGCTGAGGGAGGCGATGTCGGTTTCTATTTTTTCTTCAAGAAGCCGGTAAAGGGGAACCAACAGTTCGGTGTCTTCAAATTGATCACCACTGACAATAAGTGCTTTTATTTCAACCTCCTTCCCACCGGCATAATGCACAGTGGTGCTTCATTATCTTTCATCATCAAGGTCCGTTGCACTCTCTCATCATCAAAGGCTCCGACCACTACTGTTCCCAGATCCAGAGCGACGGCCTGCAGATATATGTTCTGGGCCGCATGGCCTATTTCCATATGGACATAACGGCTGGCCCGGGAGCCGTATTTTTTGGAAGTTCGTTCATACACCCCTGCCAGTACCAGATCGATGGCGCCGTTTTCGATACAGCTTTGCCGTAAGGCTGCCCGGGCCAGATCGGGACGCAGATCACCGCCTGTAATTAGCTCAAGTGCGTGTTCATGGGGGTGATAGTAGTAGACTCCCGGGGGTAAATCATCGACATTGCCGGCCACAAGATAAACCTCAAGCGGGTAGAGGGCTCCGGCGGACGGGGCGGTGCGCATACCGTTTTGTCTGTTAATCCCTTGGGCCGCCCATAACAACTGTGACACCTCGGCAATGGCCAGTGCCCCCGTAGCGTAGGAGCGGGCTGATTTTCGCCTGTGCATTGACGCTTCAACAGAGAGTGTGCCGTCAAGTGCCGGTTTGGGAAGAGTGATCAATTTGGGCTCCTTTTTAGAAAAAGAAAATGAATGGGCAATTGCCGGCATACAGCAGAACAAGGCAAGGCTTGATAAAAGGATTATGCCTTGCAGGGCACTCTTATTGTCGTTTCTCTTTTTTTTCATAATTCACACCGGCGGCTGATCCGCCAGTTCCATGATGGTATGAACAAGGCCGGTGACCACCCGGGCCATTCGTTCATAGTCGAGCTTTTCTGCAGTATCGGCCGCAGTGTGGTAGGCGTTATAACGAAAAAATGCCGTATCGGTGACCATAATGGCCGGATACCCTGCTTTCCAGAAAGACCAGTGGTCGGACCAGCCGATACCGGTGATAAAACTCGGTGCCGCCAGACCCTCGGATGGAAAATGAGCATGCTGGCGGAATGCGCCGATGGCTTGACGGACCAGGTGGCGTGAGCGGATATTACCGACAAAGGCGATAAAATTTGCCGTATCCGGATAGAAAACGGAAAAGGGAAACGGGTAGCGCTGACTGCTTGGTTGGTCGCTGTAAAAGCCCATGGTCTCAAGAGCAAGCATGGCCACGATGTTTTCCTGTCTCTGCCGGCAGCGCCGGGCATAATGACGGCTGCCCATGTCATTGCTGAAATAAAAGGGAGGCTCTTCATTGGCAAAGGCCACCAGTCGGATGGTACGGGACGGCAGGGCATCGGCCAGGTGGCGGGCAAGTTCCAGCAAAAAGGCCACCCCGGATCCGTTGTCATTGGCACCGGGACAGTTGGGGACCGTGTCGTAATGGGCACCAATGACGATAATCTCTTCCGGTTTCCGGCTCCCCTTGATCTCCACCTCCAAGTTGACTACGGTGACATCATGGGCCGTAAATTCCTGTTGCAAAACAAAGTAGCCGCAATATGTCATTTCATCGGTGAGGTAGCTCACCGTGGTGGCCATGGAAGGGGAGCGCCAAATATTGCGGGGCCCGATGACCTGGGCCAGGGTATGGACATGTTTTTTCAGCAAAGCAGCCGTTTTCTGCTCCTCCTCGGTCAATGGCGGCAAGTAACCGCTAAAAGAGGAGCCGGGCATGTGGACAAAAGGCAAGAGAGCGCTCATAAGCACCAGCAGTAAAATGATGAGACGGGTCAAGGCCAGCAGCCATTGTCGGACTCCATGTGGGCGCAATGTAAATTTCATTTGATGTCCTGGCGTGCTTGTCTGTGAGAGGTTCTGGAGAAAACATATCATCATCAGACAGAAAAGTCAGGCCCTGATGTGCTGATTTTTGGGTTGCTTGCAATTTTTTTGCATGGACGATTAAATATGTAATACGAATTTCTTGAGAGACTCTTTCGTCAATTTTTTACCGAGGAAGACTATGACGGATTCCATTATACAGGCAGCACGTTTGCTGAAAAAGGCAAAAAAGGTCATCGCCTTTACCGGGGCAGGGGTGAGCACGGAGAGCGGGATCCCGGATTTCAGGAGCAAGGGCGGACTGTGGAGCAGGTTTGACCCCATGGAATACGGGACAATCGGGGCCTTTCGGCGCAATCCTGCCAAGGTCTGGAAGATGCTGGTGGAACTTATCGACATTGCCCGGGCGGAACCGAATGCCGGTCATCTTGCCATGGCCGAGATGGAAAAAATTGGTGTGTTACGGGGGATTATTACCCAGAATATCGATCTTCTGCATCAGAAGGCCGGTAGCCGAAATGTGGTGGAATTTCACGGCTCAATTGAGTCGTTCACCTGCCTTGATTGCGGCAGAGACTACCCCCTGTCCTTTGTTCGGCAAGAACACATGCCTCCGCTCTGCCCGGCCTGCCATTCATTCCTAAAGCCCGATGTGGTTTTTTTTGACGAGCAGATACCACCACAGGCCTTGGCCCGAAGCGAAAAGCTGCTGGCTGGAGCCGATGTCCTCATCGTTGCCGGCACCTCCTGCCAGGTGGCACCTGCCTCCTTTATTTCCTCCCGGATCTATGGCCAGAGAGGAAAAATCATTGAGGTGAACCTGGAACCGTCTCTTGATGGCCTTGCCGAAGTAGTGCTGCAGGGCACGTTTACAAAAATGATGACTGAGCTTGTCGGGCAACTTGACGGTAACTGGTCTGGTAAGTTGTAGTAGCTCAAACACAATTTGACAATTCTCCAAATCAGGTTTAACTAAATCTGGTACTATCAGGAACAATATTAATTTGCAGGTTTGCTGAAACGGTTAATATTGTCGATGGATCTAAACTACTAAATGTTGTCCGGTTTCTGGTTATTGATCATGAATGAATGATATCCGGTTAGAAACCGGTGTAAATATCCGAAAATCCGTTGTCAACTCTCTCGGGTCACAGTAGATATCAGGAAATCATATACTAACTTGTTATGAAAAAAGTAAAAATAGGCTCTTCCGAATAATTTGTGGGTGATTTTGTGAAATCTATATCCAATATTTACATTTGTTTCGCTCAATCTGTCTTGACAGTAGCAAGAGTTATCTACCATTTCAAGGCCAAGCCCTTCGGGTGCTCCACTTCGTTACGCAGCCTTGACAGCGCAGAGAACTCTTGCTGATCGGTAGGTGCCGATATGGCGAAAGGACGCCTCTCTTTTTGCCTCTGGCTCAAGGACTTTTTGGATAGGCAAAAGCACACTTGGGCACTATCTTCAATTTCGCACTCAAAACAATATGCTTCTAGAATAGCAAACAACGATGACGTTACAGGGTGTTAGTCAGGGAACACAAAATGGTTACCCACAGATTCTCCGGAAGAGGATTATAAAGTCCACCGGCATACCACCTGATCTCATTTTCAATTATATTGAACCGGCTGTGAAAGGCATATTAAAAAGCCTGATAATATTTGCCATAGCTCTATTGGCCGGTTGTTCCAGACCCATTGAAGGGTTATATCCGCCTGACCCGAACCAAACCGATAATAAAACAGTATATCTTGTCAACCATGAATTGCATACAGGCATCGTTCTACCGAAAAAAGATGCAAGTCCCTATCTACGTTCATTTGATGATTTTAAGCATGCATACTATTTAGAGATAGGATGGGGCGATGCAGCGTACTATCAGACGGAGGAAACAACTATCACAATGGGCCTTAAAGCACTATTGTGGCCTACCGACTCCGTTCTTCATGTGGTTGCACTCCGAATGGACCCCGTAAGCTATTTCCCCAACAGTGAAGTGGTTCCGCTGGAGCTGTCGCATAAAGGTTTCATCAAACTGGTCGAGTTTATTGACAGCAGTTTTGCTCTGAATGAGAAAAATCGGACCATCCGCCTCGGACATGGCCTCTATGGAGAGAGCAGCTTTTATCGTGCAAAAGGAACGTTTTACCTGTTCAATAACTGCAATACCTGGACAGCGAATGCGATACGTTCATCTGGTTTTCCGATATCCACATTTTACGTATATACCTCAGACAATATACTCTACCAGGTAAGGCAGATTACAGAGCGATAGTGTCAATAGACTTTTGCATCGATCCCAATGTACTGCAGTCGATGCGGAAACGAATTTTCATTTCATCAGCGGAAAGCGGCTTGGCCGCTCTGCATCTGTTTCTCAAACACGTCCAGATCCGCCTCGAAAGTGTCGATGCCGATACGCGAGCGCTCATCGATCCGTCTGCGCATTATCTGCGTATCACACTGCAGATCAAGTATCAAAAAAGGTGTATCGACTTCGGATGAGAGTTCAGAAAAAAGCCGACACCATGGGCAAAAGGAGTCAGGAAACATCTTCACATCTGTAAAATTTGAAAAATCTTACCCTGCTAAATCACATCTCAATGACGTGCTGAGGTCAGCACAACGTAAAACCTTATTCGACTCAAAACACACCTGCGTGAAACCACCAAGTTAACCTCAAAATAGCCATATCCCCCAGCTGTTACATGGATGAAGTCATGTTTTCTTCATGGGTCAATATGCCTAACGTATTGATATGTAAAGTGATAGTAATTCACCCATCTTTTAACATCTTCTCGGAGCAATTCTTGCAAGTTTTAGACACTGGTCTTTTGACCAAAATAAATGACAATGCCAAACCTGTCGTAAGGCAGGGACGGAAAACTACGGGTCTTAACGAGATAGCCGAGTTGCCAATTGAGGTAGCTCGGCTTTTTTTGTGCTTTTTAAGATGAGTGAGAAGATGAAATGAAAAAGGAACTTTTTGTTGGATTGACAACTACCCTGTCGATTTTTGGATCGATTATAATGGCGGAGGCGGACACTATTGTAAAGCCTCATACTTTCACTACAGGCACTCCAGCAATTGCTGGATGAAGACCCTCTAGATTTACTCGATGATGATGGTGACGGTGTCGTGGAAATGTGCTTGTTGTTTGATGATGATGGCAAGAATAAGCAGACAGGTTCAAAGCCGCTAAATAACAGCGAGTGCTGTGTGACGTTGCTGATATTCGGAGGGGCGGCATCAGCCATGACATGGGGCATTACAAAAT
>JAYEPA010000235.1:0-9080 GCA_034723545.1 Thermodesulfobacteriota bacterium
AAGGCTGCATTAGTACAATTTCACCAGGACTTCTTTGCTGTCCTTCTTTTTTGCCAATTCTTCCTTAACCCACTAAAGTGGAATAAAACATCAAATTTTTCAGGATTCTTTTCAGTACTCGCTTAGCGGGTATCAGTCCCTTCACAGTAGAGGCAGATATCGAACGGAGAGAGACCTTCGAGTTATTTATTTCAAGGAAGTTTTTATTTTTTTGTCACAAATAACACGAAAATAATTCCTAAGGGACTAAAAACGATCAACTCGTGTGCGCAGTCTTATTAAATTGAGTAAAAAATTCATTGATAATATTTTCCATATTTGCCTGAACATTGGGCACATCGGGAATAGATTGATTTTGTTCCAGAAATTCATAAACATTAAACATATACTGTTCTGGAGCTACAGATCTGATGCCAATACTTTCAACAAGAAAATTGGCCAGATAAATGATTTGAGAATAAAGTTTTTCTTTTTCAGGACAATCCAAAGTGTGGTGGAATCCAACAGGAATGGTGATATTGTCTGACAGTCCCCATTTCTGCAGGAGTGCCATGCCGACCTTGGCGTGATTCGTCTGCAGCATATATTCTTCCAATTCTACAAAATTAGAAAATTTCCTGGGAACGTCGCGATTACAACTCTCAAGCTGCAAAGGACGGTTCAAAAGGATTTTGCCGATATCATGCAGCAGGGCTGCGGTGTATATCGCTGATTTATCTTCAACGTGGGCATAATCGGCAAGAATTGTGGCAAGAATCGCCGTGGCATGAGAGTGATACCAGAGACTGCCGGGTTCCATATTATAGGCTTCCTGGGGAGATTTCATCAATCCCACCGAGGCGCTGGTAATGGCGATGAGTTTAACGCTTTCCATGCCAAGACGGATGATGATCTCATGGACTGAGTTTATTTTTCTCATGTAGCCAAAATAGGCGGAGTTGGCCACTCGCAGCATATTGGCTGTCAGGCTCGGGTCCATTTCAATTTTCTTTGCCATCTCGGAAAAGTTGCAATTGATATCATGGGCCATGCTGAGGACATCCAGAGCAATATCCGGTCTGGGCACCAAATTATCGACATCTTGTATAAATTTTTTTTCAATATCTTTCATTACGATTCCTTTCCATAAATTGATTTTACGATTTCAACAAAATACTCCGAGGAAATGACATTCCTCAACAGTTGAAAAAGCAATTTTCTTACCATTGTAAGAAATAATCATAAATCATTATAGAATGAAATTGTCAATCGGACTATAGGAAAAATAGATTTACAGGAAGAGTGAAACGGATCAACCCTGCAGGATGAATTTCAGGCTAAAGGTTCACTTAAAAATAAATTCGCAGAATTGAGGTGTAATGTGAAGTTATTTCTGTGCGGACTCGTAGGGCTGCAAATAAAAAAAGGGGCTGCAATAGCCCCTTTTTTAAAAAAAGATTTGGTGGCGTTGGCAAGTTTCAACCCCAACGACATCAGATCAATCGATATTATGATGGATAATAAATATTACTTTTAGTCAGCTAACCAAAAATCTTCCTTTACAGCGCCACATTTCGGGCAAACCCAATCAGCAGGCAGTTTTTCAAAAGGTGTTCCCGGCTCTACTCCGTGTTCATAATCTCCCTCTTCGGGATCATAAATATAACCGCAGGGGCATTCGTATTTATCCATTTTTTCCTCCAAAATTTTGATGCATTCGTAAGAACTATTGATACCACAGAGCGCACAGCGATTACCGAGGCAACGATTCGAATAAAATCATTCTCTGTAATCTCCGTGTTCTCTGTGCGGGTTCATCAATCTTTATTTTTTCTTAAATTCTTTCACTTCAGTTTTGATCACACCCATCACCCTGCGGTTTTGCTGACGGCCTTCAGGAGTATCATTTGTGGCAAGAGGGTTGGATGCGCCAAAGCCGGTGGACGTGATCCGGTTAGGATCAACAGAGAAATTGTCAATCAGATATTGTCTGACGCTGGCAGCTCTTTCCCGGGACAATTTCATGTTGTATTCTTCTGACCCTACGGAATCAGTGTGACCTTCGACTGAAATAATCGAGTTTGGATGATTTTTAAGGAATTGGCATGCTTCTCCGCAGCGTTCCTTATAAATTGCTCTGATGTCGGAGTTGTCAAAATCAAATTTGACATCAAACTTGATGGAAAGTTCTTCCGTGATCTCCATGGGGCAGCCGTCCTTATCAACAGCCAGTCCTGCCGGCGTTCCAGGACATTTATCCTTGTCGTCAGTGACGCCGTCACCATCACTGTCGACTGGAGCAAGAACAGGTTCCGGCGGTGGTACTGGTTCCGTATTGCCTAACAGAAAAGTCAGACCGACAGCATAGGTCATGTTGTTGTAATGATCGTCAAAAGTAACCAGATGACGGACATCACCACGAAGGGCGATTTTTTCGGTAATGTAATATTTCAGGCCGGCGCCATAATTCACGAGAGCTGACGTTTCAGGCCCATCGGGATTATTATCCAAAGTGATACCGCCAACGCCGGCAGCAACATAGGGAACAAACTTCCCGGTTGGATTAAAGTGATAGAGAGCGTCAACGTGGTAAAGACGACCATCTACGCTTTTACTGCTGTCCGGCATATCTTCGTCGTTTTTCATAAATTTGAAAACACCTTCTGCTGTCCAATGATCCGTTAAATTGTAACCCATTCCCAAACCAACGGAAAACGCATCGCTATCGACATTCTGGTTGCCCTCGAAAAGATGGCCGCCAACAAATGGCGTTAAGGTGACATCACCTTTCTTGTTTTCAGCGATACTGTTCATCGGCAGCAAAGCTGCAGCAAACAGCGTCGTTGCGCACAGTAAAATTGTTTTTTTCATACTCTCTCCTTTAATTCATTGATAACAATTATTATTTTTTTCTTGGACTGAATAATTTAATGAAATTAAAAAAAAAGTCAATTTTTTTAACCATAACTGCATAAGAAAACAGTTTATTTTTGGTAACTGTTCAGGAGCACCCCATCTTGTCCCATTTGGGCCTTCTCGAATAGCACAAGTATGCTTTGAAGTCCCAAATGAACCAGATAAGCACCCATAAAGACTGGGCATAAACTCCGACTTCGATATGGAGCACTCCTGAACAGTTACAGAACGGTGGTTAGGCCAATTTGGTGGCCCCACCTGAATAGTTACTATTTTTGTAACTATTCAGCATCCTAACCGGGGTGAAAATCCCGGCGTTTATTATAAGAGTAACAAAGAATTATATCGTCATTCCGGCATGTTTTTAGCCGGAATCCAGGATGGATTGAGTGGCAAGTTTCCGGATCGAAGTCTGCGCTTATCTCCGGCTAAAAACATGCCGGGATGACGTGAGTGGTAACTTTAACTTATCGTGCTGATTTTGCGTTTTTTATACAGGCTACACAAAATCTTGTTACTTATTTTTTCATATTGATGACAATTCGTCCTTGTGTTTTTCCTTGAAGGATTAAATCAATAAATTGATCCAGCTCATCAAGACCTGTTTCCGTGACGAGATTGTCAAGCTGGTCAATTTTCCAATCTGATGCCAGTTTTTGCCAAATTTGTTCGCGAATCGCAAGTGCACAATTAGCCGAATCAATACCATAAAGGCTGATTCCTCGGAGAATAAAGGGATAGACGGTCGTCGCAAGTTCCGGGGAGGCGACATTGCCGCAACAGGTCACGGCAGCGCCATATTGGGTGGATTTCAACGCGGTCGTCAGAATTTTACCGCCAACAGTGTCGATCACCCCGGCCCATTTTGTTTTCAAGAGAAGTCGTCCGCTCTTATCCGTGGCCTGCTCCCGGCTGATGATTTCGTGGACGCCAAAATTTTCCAGAAATTCAAGCGCATCAGGTTTACCGCTGATACCTACAACCTCATATCCGAGTTTGGCAAGTAGGGCGCCGCTGACGCTGCCGACACCACCGGTAATCCCGCTCACCAAGATTTTTCCCTGTTGGGGCCGAGTAGGATGCTCAACAATCTTCAAAACCGACTGGGCCGCCGTGAAGCCGGCTGTTCCGTAAATCATGCTTTCAAAAAGAGATAATCCGGATGGACACTTGACGGCCCAGTCCGCCGGAACCCGGATGAACTGACCGAATCCACCCGGCCTGTTCATTCCAAGATCGTAACCCATGACAATAACTTCATCGCCCTTATGAAAATTATCATTGCTGCTCTCGACCACAATTCCGGCCGCGTCAATGCCGGGGGTGTGAGGATATTTTCTGGTGACCCCCTTATTTCCGGACGCAGACAGGCCATCTTTGTAGTTCAAAGAGGAGTAGTGGACCTGAACAAGAATATCTCCGGCCGGCAATTCTTTGACCTGGCGAGTGATAATTTCCCTGGTAAAATGATGATCGGCTGTTTCGCTGACCAGCAGCGCTTTAAAATACTGGTTTTCCATCTATCAAATCCTTGATTCTTTTGTTAATATGATCATGTTTTTTGTAAGAGTTCACCAGCACCTCACAGGGCTGGGGTTATCCTGGTTTAGCATTCTCTGGTGAACTGTTACGTTTTTTTAGCGTATTGACAAAGATATATTTTTGAATAGATTAACATCGGCAACATTAATACGCTTTCTTATTTTACCTTGAGAGAAAATCATTTATGAAAACGACTCTGAATCTCGTTCTTTCCGCCATATCCGTTGTTGTTTTTGCATTGAGCAGCCCGGTTAACGCTGAAGAAACGATCAAAATCGGTGTTGCGGGATCATTCAGCGGTGATCTTGCCTCTTATGGTCTGCCCGCCTTAAATGGTGTCCAGCTTGCAGTTGAGGAGATCAACGCCAACGGCGGGATTCTTGGCAGATCAGTGGAAATTCTATCTGAAGATGATGTCTGTAAGCCGGAAATCGCCACCAACACCGCGACAAAACTTGTCTCAAACGGAGTTCATGTTGTTGTCGGTCATATCTGCAGCGGCGCCACTAAAGCTGCCCTTGGAATTTATAAAGCGGCAAATGTGATTGTCATGTCACCATCAGCCACCAATCCCGACTTGACCCAGAGCGGAGATTACCCCAATTTTTACAGAACCATGCCCTCTGACGATGCCCAGGCCCGCAACGAGGTAGATTTTGCCATTGATGTCCTGAAATTGAAAAAAATTGCCGTGATTCATGATAAAGGGGATTATGGTAAGGGCCTGGCGGAATATGCCGAAAAATTCATCAAAGAATCAGGCAGGGCCGAGGTGGTCCTTTTTGAAGGAGTCACCCCGGGCGCTGTTGATTATTCCGCCGTTGTTCAGAAAATCAGGCGGAAAAAAGCTGACGGGGTAATTTTTGGCGGTTATCATCCCGAGGCTTCAAAAATTGTCATGCAGATGCGCAAAAAAAGAATGAAAATCTTTTTTATATCGGATGACGGAGTAAAAGATGAAACCTTTATTAAGGTTGCCCGGAAATATGCTGAAGGAGTCTATGCTACAGGCCCCAGAGATGTATCAAAAAATGCTCTGGCTGTTTCAGTAACAAAAAAGTATAAAGAACGTTTTGGCAAGGAAATCGGTGTGTTCTCACTGAACGCCTATGCCGCCGCACAAGCCCTGCTCAATTGTATTGCCAAGGCTGGAACAACTGATTATGTCGCTGTCTCCAAGGCCTTGCAGAGTGAATATGTTGAAACGCCACTGGGCAGGATCAGTTTTGATGAAAGAGGAGATGCCGTTGGAGTCGGTTTTTCCATGTACCAGGTTCAAAATGGCGAATACGTGGAGTTGAAGTAACCGGATGGAATATTTCCTCGAACTTTTCCTGGGCGGCATGACCAGGGGCAGCATCTATGCCCTGATTGCCCTGGGCTATACCATGGTTTACGGGATCATCGGCCTGATCAACTTTTCCCATGGCGAAATTTACATGATCGGCGCCTTTACCGCCCTCATCACCGCCAGCGTCCTCTCTATAGCCGGCCTCAACCCGTTTGTCATTCTGGTTCTGTCCGGGCTGGCGGCGGTGGTCTATTCATCAGCCTACGGTTTTACCATTGAAAAGGTTGCCTATAAGCCGTTACGCAACGCGCCGCGCTTATCTCCGTTAATCAGCGCCATCGGCATGTCCATCTTTTTGCAGAACTATGTTCTTCTGGCCCAGACATCCGATTTCATGCCTTTTCCAAGCCTGATTCCGGAATTCGCCTTCATGGAGCCATGGGCCCACATCATCGGTTCGTCTGAAATCGTTATCCTGGCAGTGACCGCAGTGGTCATGGTGCTGCTGACGCTACTCATCAAATTTACCCGTATCGGCAAGGCCATGCGGGCAACAGCCCAGGACAGGAAGATGGCTATGCTTGTGGGCGTCAACATCAACCGGGTCATTTCCGTTACTTTCATTATTGGTTCCTCGCTTGCCGCCATTGGCGGTCTTCTCATCGCCTCCCATATTGGCCAGATCAATTTTTATATTGGTTTTATAGCCGGCATCAAAGCCTTTACAGCTGCTGTTTTAGGTGGAATAGGCAGCATTCCCGGCGCTGTTCTGGGCAGCTTTGTTCTTGGCTGGACCGAAAGCTTTGCCACCGGTTATATTTCCAGTGATTATGAGGATGTCTTTGCCTTTTCTCTGCTGGTGCTGATTTTGATTTTTCGGCCGGCCGGCATCCTGGGCCGCAGCGAGTCAAAGAAGGTATGATTCGGATGAACAGTAGTCAAAATATCCGGTATGAGGGTAAAGACCGATTTCGAAAACTAATAGCCTTTAGCCTACAGCCTAAACAACCTGAACAGCTATAAATATTTCACAAAAACAATGAAGTATGCTAGAAAACTTATTGATTTACCATGTTTTTTGTTAATGAAATAAAAAAATCCCTCTTCATCTCCTGCTGGTTTATATTCCTGACCTTTCCCATCATGGTAATCAGGATCAATCCCTATGAGGAGATCGTAGACTACCGCTGGAACAACATGATCCTGGTGGGGGTGGGCAGCTTTATCCTCTCCCTGGTTGGCCGGGCTGTGCAGAGGCAGAGGGGAAAAACCAGGCAAAACGATACCGCACAAACGGCGGCTTCCACATTCCGGATCTCCACAAAAATGTACGTTCCGCTGCTGGCAGTATCTGTGCTTGTGATCTGCTGTTTCCCCTTTGTTTTTTCTACCTATCAAACCAATATCATGACAACAGCTCTCATTTATGTCGTACTGGGGCTGGGACTAAATATCGTTGTCGGACTGGCCGGGCTTCTTGATCTTGGTTATGTGGCATTTTATGCCGTGGGCGCCTACAGTTACGCCTTGCTGAATCATCATTTCGGCCTCGGGTTCTGGACTGTGCTTCCCATTGGCGCCGCGCTGGGCGCCTTATTTGGTATTCTGCTCGGTTTTCCGGTCCTCAGGCTGCGCGGCGACTATCTGGCCATTGTCACTCTTGGTTTTGGTGAAATTATCCGTCTCATTCTGGAAAACTGGAATGATTTTTCCTTTGGCCCCAGCGGGATTGCTAATATTCCCGGGCCTTCATTTTTCGGGATGGAGATGAGCCTGCAGGCAGCGACAATCTATATCTATTTTCTCATGGTTGTACTTGCCGTTTTTACCGTTTTTGTGGTGAATCGATTACAGCATTCCCGCATAGGTCGAGCCTGGATCGCCCTGCGAGAAGATGAAGTTGCCTGTCAGGCAATGGGGATTGATAAAACAAAGACAAAATTGACAGCCTTTGCCCTGGGCGCCACCTGGGCTGGTATGATGGGAGTTGTTTTTGCTGCCAAGACAACATTTATCAATCCTGCAAGTTTCACCTTTCTTGAGTCAGCGATTATTCTGTCCATTGTGGTTCTTGGGGGTATGGGTTCAATCCTTGGTGTCATCATCGCCGCCTTTATCCTTATTTTACTACCGGAATATCTTCGCGCCTTTTCCGATTACCGTATGCTCATTTTTGGAGCCACCATGGTCCTGATGATGATTTTCCGTCCCCAGGGTCTTGTGTCCCCAAGGCGGCGCAGTTATCAATTCAGCAAAGCAGATGATTCTGCCGCCGGTGCAGAATGAAACCGATCCTGACTGTTGATAAGATGACCATGGATTTTGGTGGTCTCCGGGCTCTTGATCGTCTTGACCTGGAGATCAACTCCGGCGAAATTGTCGCCTTAATCGGCCCTAACGGAGCCGGGAAAAGTACTTTTTTCAATTGCATCACCGGTATTTACCTGCCAACAGGAGGGGATGTCTATCTCTCGCCGCCCCATGGACGAAAGAAAAAAATCACCGGGCTGAAGCCAAACCAGGTGACGAAAAAGGGCATGGCCAGAACTTTCCAGAACATCCGTCTTTTTACTGAAATGACCGTTCTTGAAAATATCATGATCGGCCGTCATTGCCGGACAAAGGCATCCATCCTCGGCGCTGTTTTCAGAGGACCAGGCACGATCCGTGAAGAAAAAAAAATCGTTGAGGACAGCTACAGGATTCTTGTCAAGATCGGCCTGGCTGATTCAGTCAACATAAAGGCAAAAAATCTTCCCTATGGTGACCAGCGCCGTCTTGAAATCGGCCGGGCCCTTGCCACGGAACCGTTTCTTCTTCTGCTTGATGAACCGGCGGCCGGAATGAACCCCATGGAAACAAAAGAGCTGGATGATCTGATTATTTCCCTTCGCGATGAGGGGATGGCCATTCTTCTGATCGAACACGACATGAAGCTGGTCATGAGTCTGTCCAATCGTATTTATGTCATGGACTACGGCAAAAAAATTGCCCAGGGAACACCTGATGAGATCCGCAACAATCCCAAAGTCATCAAGGCCTATCTCGGCACGGAAAATTAATGCTTGATGGCGTCGTAAAAACTTCGATCTACTGCGTCGCGGCATTTTTTTCGACCCTCGATATACTACATGTATTATCGAGACCCGAAAAAAATACCACTCCTTGTATATCAAAGTTTGTAACTATTCAGGTAGGCCCAGCAATTGGCCTAACCACCGTTCCGTAACTTATAGTTGTTCCAAAAGGAAAATGATTACTGTTTAAAAATATAAGAATGCATCTCTCCCCGTTACGAATGACCGTAACTTAATCGAATGACGATTTTGAACAGAGCTTCGGGCGAGTGAGA
>JAYEPA010000236.1:0-2179 GCA_034723545.1 Thermodesulfobacteriota bacterium
CCACGGTGGACACGGGTTTTGCCGACATTCCCGAACCGGACAAGAGGCAGATGTCCGTCCTGCGAAAGACGGCGGAAAAATATCTTCCCCAGATGCGCCACTGCACCCGCTGTCGGGCTGATGCCGTGGGCCTTCTTGGCAAGGATAAAAGTCAGAAAATGCATAGCTGTCTTTCGGACTGTGCGGCGCTGCCGAAAATTCCCGAACAGAAAAAGGACTATGTGGCCGTGGCCACCATGGAGGGAGTGCTGGTTAATCAGCACCTGGGAGAGGCAAATCGTTTTCAGATCTGGGGACAAAAGGATGACGGCTATGAATTGGTTGAAGAACGGCCTGCTCCCCTGACCGGCGGCGGGATTCGACGCTGGCATAACCTGGCTCGTATCCTGAAAGACTGCCGGGTCGTGCTGGTGAACGACCTTGGCGAATCACCGAGAGACATTCTGTCGAAGATGGGGGTCAAGCCGGTGATCATGACAGGTTTTATCGAGATGGGTCTTGAAGCGGTCTATACCGGCAAGGGCTTGAACAAGTTGAAAGCGCGTCAGCAGAAATGTACCTCAAAAGGGGCCTGCATGGGCGATGGAACAGGCTGTGGCTGAAAAGATCCGGCTGCGGAAATTTGAAAAGATGTCAATGAGAAGGAGAAAAATATGCAGATAGCTATTGTTTCAACTGACGGCAAAAATGTAAATGAACATTTCGGCAGGGCGGAGAGTTTTCTGATATATGAAATGGGAGAGGATGGGCTGACCATGATTGGTGAGACAAAGACTGCGCCTCTGTCGGTTGGGGATCAATCCCATCAATTTAATCAGGAGCATTTTGACCTCGTGGTCAACGCTCTTGGCAAATGCAGCCGGGTGTATTGCACCCGTATTGGCGATCGTCCCCGCCAGGAGCTTGAAAAACTGGGTATCATGCCCGTCATTTATGCAGGAGTGATAGAAGGTGTTACTCTATCGCATCCCTGAGAGAAAATGATTCGTTTTTTGACTGGCAACCTTACGGGGTGATGGATTCGGTTACTGATCCATCACCCCGTTTTTTATGTATTTTTGAAAATGATGAACTCGTAAAAACTATTTTTTCAACGCAGAGACGCGAAGAGCTCAGAGTTTTTATTTTAAAAAATGAATAGTTATCTCTACGACCTTTGCTTCTCTGCGTTTAATTTTGCCTTTTTCGAGAACATCAAGAGATCAAAATAATCCAAATTCTCACTGCCTCTCGTTAGCAATTTTGAGAAAAATTTCCTCTCTTGGTTTAGAGTATTTGGGAATAAACGGTTATTTTACACCTTGTGACGGCTTGCGATGCAGGGACTTGCGATTCTGCTAAGGGGACGAAAGGCAGAAGCCTTAACCATGGCAAGCACTTTGCTTCCCTTGTTGAGGTCAAGCTCCCGAACGGATTCCGGTACGATCTGGGTAACGAGTCGACCTCCGTTACAGGCAAGCTCGATTCCGACTCTATTCCCTTGGCCGACAATATCGGTGACTCGACTGGCTGAAGAGCAGGAGGAGCAGATAGCCGATCACCACCGGCGGCAGCACCAGGGGCAAGGTTGACCACGCCCTCAAAAACAGCCCTGCCGGGATGAGAATCTCAAGTCATCCCGGCGGCTGCAAAAGTCCGAATCAAAATCCGCCAAGAGCAAGGCGGTGCGTTTTTCGCCGCTGACTGGCTGGTAATGGTTTCCCCCTCTCATTTTTTGAAAAATCACAGAAGGACCACAATTATCTCTTTATCTTCGTGGCCCCCGGCCTTGCCATTCTTTTGGATCTTTTTTTATTGAAGGATGCCTTGCACAGATTGAAGCGGTTTTTTTATTTTTATCTTGCTTCTCTTGAATAGAAGGCATATGTTTGAGCATATGCTAATGTTGTTTTATGCAAGGAGACCATTATGCAACAGGAACGTCATGTCCGCCTTTTCAAGAATGGACGTAATCAAGCGTTACGTATTCCAAAAGATTTCGAACTGCCTGGAGATGAGGCAATCATTCGCAAGGAGGGTGTGACTTTAATAATAAAACCTGTAAAACACCATTCTCTTCTGGCCCTGCTGGCCACGCTGGAAACTTTGGAAGAAGATTTTCCCGATGTGGATGAAGATTTGTTGCCGGCCGATGAAATAGAGTTATAACCATGAGCAGCTTTACATATCTGCTTGATAC
>JAYEPA010000237.1:0-2179 GCA_034723545.1 Thermodesulfobacteriota bacterium
CGTGCTTGATCTGGCAAAGCAACATGATGCGGTGTACCCTTTTCTCGGCATTCACCCCTGGTACGCTGACACCGTCAAAAAAAAGTGGCTGGACAGGCTGACCACTACGGTCCAAAAAAATTCCGTTGGCATTGGCGAAATCGGCCTTGACCGGGCCTGCAGGATTGATTTTCCTCGGCAGGAGAAAATTTTTCTGGCCCAGCTTGAACTTGCCAAGCAGCAATGTTGTCCGGTGGCAATCCACTGTGTCAAGGCCTGGGGAAGGCTCGTGGAAATCCTTGCTGACTTTCAGTCGCACATTCCCGCTATCATGATCCATGGTTTTGCGGGTTCAGCAGAGATCATGGAAAGATTAACCAAAATGGGGATTTTCATCTCCTTTTCAACTCAGCTTGCTCATCCGGCCAGGAAAAAACTGCGCGCTGTTTTTCTCCGGACGCCCCTTGACCGAATTCTGCTGGAAACCGATTCTCCCAATCAGTTCTGCGCTGAATTGGCCAAATTGATTGACGCGGATAAGCAAACAGCTCTGATGAAAAAAACAAAAATTAACGAACCAGCCGTCATCCCTGCCCTGTATCAATATGGCGCGTCACTACGCGGAATCAAATTGGATGATTTCAGCCGAGCTTTATTTAGAAATGGAAAGATTTTCGGTAACTATTCAGCGTAGGCTGGAAATTACCCTTTCCTCCAGACTGTAACTATTCAGATGTGCTTCATATTCGTTCATTTGGGGCTTTGAAGCATACTGGTGTTATTCGAGAAGACCAAAATGGACGAAGATGGAGTGCAGCTGAATAGTTACAGATTTTCACGAATTGAGAGGCTGATCGGCGCGGACAAGCTGGCCCGCCTGCAGGACCGGCTTGTCACCATTGTCGGCCTGGGAGCGGTTGGCGGTTATGCCCTGGAAGGACTGGCACGCTCCGGTATCCGTCATTTCAGACTGATTGACTTTGACGTGATCTCTCTGGAAAACATCAATCGCCAGATTCTGGCCCTGGAATCCACCTTGGGCCAGGCCAAGACAGAGGCCGCATCTTGCCGCGTCAAGGAGATCAATCCCGCATGCGAGGTGGAAGAGCTTAACCTTTTTGTCGACCAGCACTCCCTGCAACAGGTTCTTACTCCCAGGCCGGATCTGCTGATTGATGCCATTGACACAATCGGCCCGAAGATCGAATTACTGGCAGCGGCCTGGCAGCAGGAAGTTCCGGTTATCTCTTCCATGGGCGCGGCCTTAAGGACCGATCCTGCCCTGATCCGAACCGCAGATCTTTTTGAGACCAGTCAATGTCCTCTGGCCCGCCGTATGCGTAAAAAACTGCGGGGCCGCGGCATTGGCCAGGGCATCACCTGTGTATATTCTCTGGAACAGGCTCATTCCGGCTTTCAGAAGCAGAGCTCCGTCAGTCAGAATGAGGAACCCGGTGGAAAGCGGATTATGGGCAGCCTGCCGACGATTACGGCAATATTTGGCCTGACTATGGCCAATCTGGCTTTGGCTCGGTTGGCTGATGGCTGAAAAACTGCTCAGAACCACAGAGCGCACAGAGATCACAGAGAAATCTTTTTTATTACAATCAGTTAACTCTGTGATCTCTGTGCGCTCTGTGGTTTCAATAATTTTTACGGGAACATCAAATTCAGGTCAAAAAACAAAATTACATAAGGACATAAAATGACATCACTTTATCTCGGTTACCTCCAATTTGATGTCCATACCGGAGATATTAAAGCCAACCTGGAACAGGTCAAAAACGGCCTGGAAAATTTATCTCCGCAAGGGCCGGGTTTTGTTGTCCTGCCGGAACTCTGGGCCGCGGGTTTTGATTATCCGGCCCTGGCCAGGCAGGCGGCGCGAACCAACGAACTCCTGGTTGAGCTGCAAAAACTGGCCGACAGGTATCAGATCTGCCTGGCCGGTTCCCTGCCGGAGCCGGTAAAATCGGCAACAGGAGAAATATTTTACAATACTCTCTATACTGTCGGTCCCAACGGCGTTATGGGCATGTATCGCAAACAAAACATGTTTGCCCCTTTGGGCGAAGACCGTTATTTTACTCCGGGCTCTTCTCCCTGTCCCATGCAGACGGATTCCGGTCCGGTGGCAGGCCTTATCTGTTATGATCTGCGCTTTCCGGAACTGGCCCGCTGCCAGGTCAAACACGGGGCA
>JAYEPA010000238.1:0-2178 GCA_034723545.1 Thermodesulfobacteriota bacterium
CCAGGTCTGTGTGGCATACACCACAACCGGCAACTTCGACCAGGACTTCGCCAGGCCCCAGTTCAGGCACTGGTATTTCTGTTTTCTCAAGCTTGCCGGGTGTTGTTTCCTTTGTTTCCTTGTTGAAGGTTGTTGGTTGGACCATCTGCCACGTCTGTATTTTGTCTGGTATAGCTGCCATTTTATTCCTCCTGTAAATGAAAGTGAACAAAAATAAACTAAATTGCCGAAAGTGTCTAAAGTTATAAGGTTAAAACATAATGTAAGGCAGATCAATCAAAGCCAATCTTCTTTTAAATAAAATCACCAAATTAAGTAAGGTTATTTTGTTCTAACATAGAAAACCTGGCCCTCAGGGACCGTCGAAGATCCCCTCTGAAGTTCTGCGGGAGGTCAGAACCAGATGTCTCTGCTTAGGAGTTTTGGGTATTTCTTCCATTACTCCATTACTCCATTACTCCAAAATCTATTGAAATTCCAACAAACTAAATCGCCTCTGGGGATAAGCAAAGCCCCCTCCTAAGGGCGCAGACTCTTATATCATCCCATAACCCCCGTCTACACAAAGGAGTTGGCCGGTAATGTAGTTGCTTTCGTCCGAAGCCAGGAACGCGAAGGCGGGAGCGATATCTTCTGCTTCCGCAAAGCGTTTTAAAAGAATTCGGTTCATATAGATCTCTTTGAGTTTTTCATCACTCCGTATCTTTTCCGTCATGTCCGTGGCCACAATACCCAGGGATATTACATTGGCACACACATTGTATCGCGCAAGCTCTCGGGCAATGCTTTTTGTCATGCTGATGATGCCCCCTTTTGCTGCGCTGTAATTTATTTGCCCAACCGTTCCTACAATCCCGGCCACGGATGTCACATTTATGATTTTACCACTTTTCTGTTCCTTCATATGGAGGCCCGCAGCCTGAGAGCACAGAAAAGCACCTTTTAGATGGATATCCACCACTTGATCCCATTGATCCTCTGTCATTTTGATCATCATGGAAGGACGGGTAAACCCAGCATTGTTGACCAGGATGTCCAGACGGCCAAATGTGTCAATGGCTGAATTAACCAGATTCTCTACCTCTGCTTTTTGTGCTACATCGGCTTTTACGGCAATGGCCTTGCCTCCCATTGATTGAATGATCTCTACAACCTCGTCGGCTGCATTTTCGTTTGAGGTGTAGTTAACAACCACATTAGCCCCTTGTTTTGCCAAACCGAGGGCAACGGCCCTTCCTACACCTCGGCTACTGCCGGTCACCAAAGCAATTTTATCTTTAAGTTTCATAGGTTACACCTTTCATTATATTGCTGGGCAATTTTATATGATCCCGCCAGAGGCGGTATAGAAATACTTAATAGGAGAATAAAAATGGCTACATTATAGTTACAATATAGTTACATTGCAACTTTAAAAAATATTGTTTTTTGTGTCAAGTGAAATCGAAAAAAAAAGCGAATATGGTCCCAGGTTGAAGGATATTGCCTTGAGATTGATAGTTATGATAAAAGGGCTGTGTTGGCTAAAATGATTGTAACTCAGGTTCACGGTTCAAGGTTAACTGATGAAAACTGCACGGTTTTGAGATATTGAGGGGTGGCACATTGCGCGTAACTGCTGCTATTCGTGGATTCATCACCTATCTCAAGAAATATGAAGAGCGCAAAGCGACCAACCGTGAACCCAGAACCGTGAACCCAGAACCTGAATTATTACTAATGATTTTTGAGAATCGGTGAACCCTTAAAGGACATTTCTGGTTTTAAGAGATGAGAAGATTACTCATTCTATTCCTGTGCCTCCCGTTATGCTTAATCGCATGTGCGCGAGAAACAAATTATGTCAGAATCGCTAAACCACCTCCCAAAAAGATCGTTGTACTGCCGGAAAAGAGTGAAGATCCCACCTTTAAACCATATGTAATCAACGGGATACGGTATTACCCTCTACCCGATTCAGAGGGCTTCAGGCAGTCAGGAAAGGCGTCATGGTACGGGGCGAAGTTCCATGGACGATCCACTTCCAGCGGTGAGATTTATGACATGTACAAGGTCAGCGCTGCACATAAGACACTTCCTTTGGGCACATATGTGAAAGTTTTGAATCTCTCAAACAATAGGAAGATCATTGTTAGAATAAATGACCGGGGCCCGTTTGTGAAGGGAAGGATCATTGAT
>JAYEPA010000239.1:0-28524 GCA_034723545.1 Thermodesulfobacteriota bacterium
CATATTTAAGGGCATGAATTGTTTTGGCGATAACATCGTTATAAATGAAAACAGCCCTTGCTCTACTGAAAAACCACGGTGTATCTAAACAGACAGAACAAAAATGATTTTCACCTGCTATAAACGTCCTGCCACAACGAGCACACAGGGGTTCCTTGACAAAATGCAGCTTCCCGAGGCAATCGGCGCAAAATAAAATTGCAACTTCATCGAGCTTTTTCGCGCAGGAAAGACAGCGTGAAGGAAAGCAGAGTTCTCTCATACTACGAAGAAAATTAATAGCCCTGTTTCTCATTGCGTATTATCTTAGGGCTCACTCAAAAATAAATTAGTAGAGATGAGGTGACAATAGGACATAGATTAAGTCGAGCCGATTGAGCGAAACCGCAGGCGTAGCAGGACTACGTTGAGGATTTCGTGATTGAGGATCGGCTTAAGATGTGTCTTAGTGTCTCCTCAGAATGCTAAGTTATTTTTGAGTGAGCCCTTAAATAAGGTTGAAGGGGTCACGGTTCAAAGTTCATGGTTGTTAAATCGGCAGACCCGGACTTTCTCTCTCAATGGGCATAGTTTTAGATTTTTGCTACAATATCCACGATCTACATGAAAATAAAAAAGTTTTGTGTTTTTCGTGGGGTTCGTGGCTGAAAAATAACATTCTGGTATCTTTGAACAAATTAAAAAGGAAACACCATGAATCAATTTCTTATATTATCACTCTCTTTTCTCATCGGTGTCATCACCTTTATCATCATTCTTAAAAAAGGCGGTAGCAATTGCACACCATGAATCATGATTTACGGATCCATAGGTATGGCTCTCTTTTTCTATTATATTCTTAACAAATTCTTTTAATACAAGGTGTTCTCTTTAACCCACTAAAGTGGAAGAAAACATCAGATTTCTTAGGATAAGTACCTTGGCGTAAGATATAACTATATTATTTCAAAATTATTTTCTGAGTTTCTTGTTTTTATGACAGCTTCTCAGGCGTAAGGCACTAAAATGAAAGTACACGGCAAACATTACCGGACAATCTGGCCTGATCCCAAACATCCTGAAATTATCAAGATCATTGATCAGCGTCATCTTCCCCATAAGTTTATCATTGAAGAGCTCAAAACCGTTGCTGATTACGCCGCAGCTATTTCTGAAATGCATGTTCGCGGGGCCGGACTCATCGGCGCAACAGCCGGTTTTGCCATGTATTGCGCCGCTCTTTCCGCTCCGGAAAATAATTTTGACTCCTTTATGGATGATGCGTCCCGGAAAATTATTCAAACCCGGCCAACCGCCAAAAATCTGGCATGGGCTGTTGATCGTCAGATTAAGGCTATCAAAAATGAATCCGACCCGGCCGCTAAAAGAAAGAAGAGTTTCAAGGTTGCCTGTGAAATAGCGGATGAGGATGCAGATTTTTGCAGACAAATCGGCGAGCATGGCCTGAACATCATCGAAAAAATCAGTGAAAAGAAAAACGGTGAACCAGTAAATATTCTAACGCACTGCAATGCCGGCTGGCTTGCCTTTGTCGATTACGGTTCAGCCACAGCGCCAATTTACGCGGCCCATAACAACAATATCAAAGTTCATGTCTGGGTTGATGAGACAAGGCCCTGGCTGCAGGGGGCGAAGCTGACCTGCTGGGAACTGGGTCAGGAAGGCGTGGAGCACACCTTGATTGCTGATAACACTGGTGGACATCTGATGCAGCATGGGATGGTTGATCTGGTGATTACCGGCACGGACCGCACCACCTTCACAGGCGATGTGGCCAATAAAATCGGCACCTACCTCAAGGCTCTGGCTGCTCAAGACAACTCTATTCCTTTTTATGTCGCCCTGCCTTCCTCAACATTTGACTGGCAGATCAGAGACGGTGTGAAAGAAATTCCTATTGAACAGAGATCTGCTGAAGAAATCAACTATATTAGCGGCCTGACCCGAGAAAAGTGTCAGGAGACTATTTGTATCACCCCACCTGAAACAAAGGCGGCAAATTATGCCTTTGACGTCACTCCGGCCCGGCTGATCACCGGACTTATAACTGAAAGAGGGGTTACAAAAGCCGAAAGGGAGGCTGTTCTTGAACTTTACCCGGAGTACAGAGATTTAATTACAGCATCATGAAACAGGGGCCGAAAGGTTTTAATCCCTTCTTTAATATGCGGATGTATCCGGTTTGTCAGCAGTACCATGACCAGCTGCCGCAGGGGATCAATCCAGAAAGATGTTCCTGTAAAACCAAGATGACCCACGCTTTTGTCCGAAATAAACCTTCCTCCGCTTGATCCTTTTTTCGAAGGTGTATCAAAGCCGAGCCCCCAGCTGCTGTCGCTCACCATATTTTGCTTTCTGAAAAAGAAATTTAAATTTTCCTTTCTAAAAGAAGAATGCCTTGCCCAGCCCTGATTGATATCGTGAAGCATGGAGACCAGGTTCAGCACCCCGTTTATTGTCCCGAACAGCCCGGCCTGACCCGAAAGGCCGCCAACAGCATAGCAGTTTTGATCATGTACCTCGCCGCAGAGAATCTTTTGCCGCCACGGACAATCTTCGGTGGCCGCATATTTTTTTTCTTTTTTCTCCTCCAGGGGATTAAAAAAAAGGTCTTTTTCCAGACCAAGTGGAGCCAATATACGATTTTCAACATATTGATCCAGTTTTTTCAGAGATTTAATTTCGATCATTCTTCCCAGCAACATAAAACCAAGATCACTATAAACCGCTTTTGAGCCGGTTTCATATTCAAGAGGTTCGGCCAAGATACGGGAAAAAAGTATATCCTGTCGCTTGTCTTTAGGAAAATTAATTAATTCTTTATAAAAAAGACGGTGGGCTGGCAATCCGGAACAATGGTTCAAGAGATGAAACAGGGTAATTTTTTTCTTCTTTGAGGCAACTTCTTTTTCCAGGAGATCATCGAGTCTGTCATCAAGGCGTATTTTTTTTTCTTTAATCAGACTCAGAACAGCAAGAGTTGTGGCCAGGGGTTTTGTCAAAGAGGCGAGGTCAAAAAAAACTCCCTGATCAAGTTGTTTTACTTCCGGAGTTACTGCCCTGTTACCGAAAGTCATGATATACTTTTTTCTTTCAGACTTAGATCCTGTTATCACACCCACGGCAGCGCCGGGAAAAATGGACTTTTTCAACGCTGAATCAAAGAGAAGAGATAACTTTTCATGAAGCGAAATAAAACAAGGATCAATTTCCATATCAGGCCGCTTAGGAAGGGATAAAAAAACGAATTTCCATCCCTTTATTATTATTATTATTCATTGAAATTATTACTAATTTAAACTAAAATCAGTAAAGTTAAAATATCGTTTTTCATTAGGATGAAAGTAGTATAATTTCAACTGGTTGTTTCAAAAAAGTAAAAGATTTATTTTTGAAAAAAAACCCATTTTCTATGGTGTCCGTCCATAGTCTGACCGGACATTGTTTTTTTTTGATATTTTATATTTTTTTCATTCGATCAAATCACTGTTGAAAACCTGTTCATTCAATTTTGAAAACGTGTTGAAAACCAAAAAAATAGATATTCCCACAATTTTCAAAAAGATCATGGTTAATAAAATTTTCTTATATTTAAATAAGTTATACAGCTTTCCAACAAACTAACAGATCTTATCATTATAAGTTTTTAATATATATATATAAATAAAAAATAAGGATTGTGAATTATGTCTCTTGTTTTGAATATTGCCAGAGATGATTTTCTTAGTGGACTTATTTCTGTTCAGAACATCACTTCTAAAAAAGGAACAATGGCTATTCTTTCCAATGTTCTTATTCAATCTGAAAATGATGCTGTTATTCTGACTGCCACTGATCTTGAAATCGGTATAAAAAAGAAACTGCCTGCCGAAATTCTGTCATCCGGCTCAATTACCCTGCCGGCCCGTAAACTTTTTGAAATTGTCCGGGAATCAGATTCAGATCAAATCCATATGGAGATTCTTGAAAATTGCTGGGCAAAGATAACCGATGATTCAAGCAATTACCGGCTGGCCGGTATGGACAGTGAAGAATTTCCTTCCTTTCCTGAATATCAGGAAGATATGCTGGTTCCGGTTCCTGGTGAGATTCTCCATGATCTGATTAGTAAAACTATTTTTTCAGTGGCCCAGGACAGTGAAAGTCAATTTACCCTGACTGCCATTCTCGTTGAAAAGGAAAAAAAGGATGGTAAAAATTTTCTCAACTTTGTCTCTTCAGACGGTCATCGGCTTTCTCTCATGACAAGAGAGGTTGAAACCGATCTTGAAAAGCTGCAGGTGGATAAAACCACCTTGATTCCCAGGAAGGGAATGGCGGAGATAAAAAAATTATGCGAGGAAGGTGAAGATGACATTTTATTTGGAGTTGAGGAAAAACAGGCGATTTTTAAAACAGCTAATACGCTCTATATCATTAGTCTGATGCAGGGAGATTTCCCTGAATTCAAAGATATTATCCGTATTATAGATCGAGAAAAATACTTTTCTATAGACAGGATAAACCTGATGAATTCGGTGAAGAGGATGAACCTTTTCACCGAGGATAAATATAATATCATCACTTTTCAGATTGAAAAAAAGAATTTCACCCTGTTTTCCCAAAGCATGGATCTTGGAGATGCCAGAGAAGATATTGGCATAGAATTCAGTGGCGATTCTCTTCTTATGGGGTTTAACGGAAAATTTTTTGTAGATACCCTGCAGATCATGAAAAGCGATCAGGTTAAAATTTTTATTTCTTCCCAGGATAGTCCCTGTCTGATCGAATCAGAAGAAGATCCTGATTTTGTAAGTATTATTATGCCCATGCATATAAAAAATCAAAAAATAACCGAGGCTGAGTAAGAGTGAGCGAAAATCAAAATAAATACGGAGCAGACCAGATCAAGGTCTTAACCGGCCTGGAGGGCGTAAGAAAACGCCCGGCCATGTACATTGGCAATACCAGCGTGGAAGGATTGCATCATCTGGTTTATGAGGTCGTTGACAACAGCATTGACGAAGCTCTGGCCGGTCATTGTTCCGTTATCAAGGTCACCTTTCATCAGGATGACAGTGTCAGCGTGGAAGATGACGGACGCGGTATCCCATCTGAAAAACATTCCAAGGAAAAGATTTCTTCCCTGGAACTGGTCATGTGTACCCTTCATGCCGGTGGTAAATTTGATCATTCAACGTACAAGGTTTCCGGTGGCCTCCACGGAGTCGGGGTTTCAGTGGTGAATGCCTTGAGTGAATGGGCCATGGCCGAGGTAAAGCGGGATGGAAATATTTATTTTCAGCGCTACCACCACGGTATAAAAGAAGAAGAAGTCAAGGTCATCGGTCAATCAACAAAAAACGGCACAAAAATAACATTCAAACCCGACCCTGATATTTTTACTGAAACAACGGTTTTTCAATATAATATTATCCAGGATCGCCTCCGGGAATTGGCCTTTCTCAATAAGAATGTTAAAATTCTGATCAAAGACGAACGAAGCGGGGCTGACGATGAATTCCATTACAAGGGAGGCATTGTCTCTTATGTGGAGTATCTTAACAGAAAAAGAACCCCGGTCCATGCCACTCCTATCTCTTTTTACGGTGAAAAGGATGATGTGCAGGTGGAGGTTGCTTTTCAGTATTTTGACGGTTTTTCAGAAAGATTGTTTCCCTTTGTCAATAATATTCACACGAGAGAAGGCGGAACCCATGTGGCTGGATTTCGCGGCGCTTTGACCAAATGCATCAACCGCTACGCAAGCGATGATGTTGTGCCGAAAAATCTCCAGGCAAAACTGGGCGGTGACGATGTCCGGGAGGGAATCACCAGCGTGGTTTCAGTCCGGGTTCCAAATCCGCAGTTTGAAGGGCAGACAAAAACAAAGCTTGGAAACAGTGAGGTTAAATCCATTGTCGAGTCAATCTGCAATGAAAAATTATCCATCTATCTGGAACAGCATCCCCAGGAAGCAAAAAAAATCCTGACAAAGGCGGTTGAAGCGGCCCGGGCCAGGGAAGCAGCCCGCCGAGCCAGAGATCTTTCCCGAAAAAAAGGTTCTGGTCTAGATCTGCTTATGGCCGGTAAATTGGCTGAATGTCAATCCAAGAAACCCGAGGAGAGAGAAATTTTTCTGGTTGAGGGTGATTCAGCTGGTGGTAGCGCCAAACAGGGCAGAGATAGAAAGTGCCAGGCAATTTTACCGTTGCGCGGTAAGATCATGAACGTGGAAAAGGCCCGTTTTGATAAGATTTTAGGCAGTGAGGAGATTAAACAAATTATCGCCGCCCTGGGAACGGGAATAGGCAGGGAAGATTTCGATAAGGATAAACTCCGTTATCATAAGATCATCATTATGACCGATGCCGATGTGGATGGCGCCCATATTCGCACTCTGATCCTAACTTTTTTCTTTCGGCAGATGATTTCGCTGATAGAAGAAGGCTATATTTATATTGCCCAGCCACCGCTTTATCGGTTGGGACGGGGCAAAAAGGAACAGTTTTTTGATGATGATAAACATCTGAACCAGTTTCTTTTTGAACGGGCCAGTAAACTTCTTATTATTCGTACCTCTGATAATGGAAAAAGTTTTGCCGACGAACAACTGGTTGAGATGCTGCAGAATCTTTCCAATTATGAAAAATTGATAGATTATCTGCAGCGTATCAGCATCTGGCCGGAAATGGTCAATTTTCTCCTGGACGAGGATGTCCGGTCGGCAGACCAGTTTGTTGATGAAGATTTTGTTAAAAATTTAAGGGAAAATCTTAAAGGTAAAAATCTTATTCTTGGCAACATTCGGCCCTGTCGCTGGAAACCGAGCTGTTATGAATTTGATGCGGCCATTAAGGACAAAGCCCACATGTTTATCACTATTGGCCCTAAAATTCCTTTGATTCCAGAGTACCGGTCAAGCATCACTCTTTTTCCCAAAATAAGGGAATTACTCCAGACCTCTTTTGTCATGCAAAGCAAAAGCAGTGAAAAAGAAATAACAGACTGGCGGGAATTTCTCATTCAGATAAGAAAAGAAGCCTTTAAGGGCAGTAATCTTCAACGCTATAAAGGGCTTGGTGAGATGAATCCGGAACAGCTCTGGGAAACCACCATGGATCCGGAGAAAAGGGTACTGCTCCAAGTAAAAATTGAAGATGCGGAAAAGGCAGATGATATTTTTACGACTTTGATGGGTGATAAGGTGGAACCGAGGCGTGATTTTATCAATGATCATGCCCTTGAGGTTTCCGAACTGGATGTTTGATCAGTTTTATTAGTTAAATTCATGTAACTATTCAGTTGCACCTCATTTTCGCTCATTTAGGCCTGCTTGAGTAGCACAAGTACGCTTCGCAGACCTAAATAAACGAATCTAAGGCACATCTGAACAGTTACAGACCGAGTTTTTCGTAACATTTTTACACACGCTGAATAGTTACAAATTCATTTTATTTGTTTAACTGGCTGGTAAGCCGGCAAACAAATTTAACCGACAAACCAATCAAACAAATTCAACCAACTAAACTAATCCAACCAATAATATGACAGAACAAGAACAGCAAGTATCACCAACTATTTCCATTGAGAAGGAGTTGAAAAAATCCTATCTCGACTATGCAATGAGTGTCATTATCGGTCGAGCTCTGCCGGATGTAAGGGATGGCCTTAAACCGGTGCATCGGCGGGCGCTTTTTGCCATGCGGGAGCTTGGAAATTTTTATAACCGGCCTCACCTGAAATCAGCCCGTATTGTCGGTGATGTTATTGGTAAATATCATCCTCATGGTGATACGGCTGCCTATGATACCATTGTCCGGATGGCCCAGGATTTTTCAATGCGCTATCCCCTGGTGGATGGGCAGGGCAACTTTGGCTCGGTTGACGGTGACTCTCCGGCTGCCATGCGTTATACCGAGGCCCGGATGACAAAAATAGATCAGGATATCATTGCTGATCTTGAAAAAGATACCGTTGATTTTGTCCCGACCTATGATAACAGCATGATGGAACCGGTTGTTTTTCCGACTAAAATTCCAAATCTGCTGATAAATGGCTCATCAGGCATTGCCGTGGGCATGGCAACCAATATTCCTCCCCATAATCTGAACGAGATTATGGATGGTCTTATTGCCATGATCAATGATCCCAATATCACGGTCCATCAGCTGATGGAATATGTGAGTGGACCGGATTTCCCCACCGGTGCCTACATCTGCGGCAGGGCCGGCATCAGGCAGGCCTATGAAACCGGGAGGGGCAGCCTGCTTCTCCGGTCTCGACACCATATCGAAACAAACAAAAAAAAGAGGGAATCGATTGTTATCACGGAGATTCCTTATCAGCAGAATAAGGCGGTTCTTGTAGAAAAAATAGCCCGGCTGGTCAAGGATAAAAAAATAAATTCCATTTCCGAAGTGCGGGACGAATCAGATCGGCAAGGTATGCGTATTGTTCTGGATCTGAAAAAGGATGAGATGGCCGAAGTGGTCATCAACCAGCTTTATAAAATGACGCCTCTTCAGCGCAGTTTTGGAATTATTCTGCTCAGTATCGTTAATAACAGGCCGGAAGTACTGAATCTCAAGCAGATTTTTGAATGTTTTATCCAGCATCGAAAATCAGTTATTTATCGCCGTACAGCCTTTGATTTAAAAAAGGCAGAGGAACGGGCTCATATTCTGCAAGGCTTGAAGGTGGCCATTACCAATCTTGACGAGGTGGTTGCACTGATCAAGGCATCGGCCAATCCTAAAGAGGCGAGACAGGGTCTGATGAGTCGTTTTGATCTTTCAGAAATCCAGGCCCAGTCCATTCTGGAGATGCGACTCCAGAAATTAACCGGCCTGGAACGGGAAAAAATCATCTCGGAACTGGACGAGCTGATGAAACTGATTGAGAGGTTTCAGCAGATCCTTGGGGATGAAGCCCTTGTTCTGGATATAATCAGGGACGAGTTTGTCGCCATTAAAGAGCAATATGGAGATGAGCGCTTCACCGAAATTATCGAGGCCCCGGATGAAATCCTGCCGGAAGATATGATTCAGCGTGAAGACATGGTGGTCACGGTCACCCATGACGGATATATTAAGAGAAATCCGGTTGATCTTTATCGTTCCCAGCGCAGGGGCGGCAAGGGAATCAAGGGAATTAAAACCGTGGAAGAAGATTTTGTCAGTCATCTCTACCTTGCCTCAACCCATGATACTTTTCTGTTTTTTACCAATTTAGGCAAGGTGTTCTGGCGCAAGGTTTATGAGATTCCCCAGGCCAGTCGTATTGCCCGGGGCAAAGCCGTTGTCAATCTTCTTGATCTGGGACAGGACGAAAGAGTTGCGGCAATTTTACCGGTCAAATCTTTTGAAATTGAAGATGGCGAACAATGTTTTATCATGATGGTCACAAAATTGGGCGTGGTTAAGAAAACAGTGCTGCAGGAATTTAACAGGCCCATCCGCAGAGGCAAGATTGCTTTAAAAATCAGGGAAGGGGATGAAATTATTTCCGCCGCCCTGACCTCTGGGCAAAATAAAATTCTTCTGGTTTCCCATAACGGCATGGCCGTAAAATTTCAGGAAGAAGATGTCAGGGCCATGGGCAGGACTGCCAGCGGCGTCAGGGGAATCAGGCTGGCCGAAGATGATCAGGTTGTCGGCGTGGTGGTGCTGGAAACCGATGAGTCAATTCTTGTGGTGACCGAAAACGGCTTTGGCAAGAGAAGTCCGGAGGTGGATTATCGGCTGACCAAGCGGGGCGGCAAGGGTGTCTTTGCCATTAAGACCAGTGAGCGTAACGGTAAGGTGGTGGGTGCGCTGCAGATCACTGATGAAGATGAGATTATGCTGATCACTAATGGAGGCAAGATTATCCGGATGAATATGGAGCATGTCCGGGTGATTGGCAGAAATACCCAGGGCGTGAAGCTATTTGATCTTGGGACTGATGAAAAGGTGGTTGGTATGGGGATGGTGCCCGAGTCTTATAAAAAAGAAGATGAAGACGAAGAGAAAGAGGACGATTAAGCCCTTGGCGTGATTCCGATATTGTAAGTAATTGTCTTTGTTAACTTATAAAAGTTCTGGATGCAGTCTGCAGAACTCGAAAAGTAGATTTTTTCTGGCCGACAGGTTCATTTTGAAATAAATTGGACTCAGCATCAAAATTTTTAAGGCTTCTCTCTGTGTCATAGCAGGCACCCCTTTGTAAGAGTACTATTTCAAAAATTATTTTCTTTATTTAAATAATAAAAGCAAATTTTGATCCAAGTTGGAAAAGTTTAACATTCTGAATGTTAAAAGTTTGATTTTACGTATATTTAATTGGTATACATAAAAAAAACTTTCGAGTTGAGTAAGAAAAACCGAAAAGCTTTACGGAAAACAGGAAAAGTATTTTGGTTTTCCGAATTTTTGTAGACTGAAGGAGTAAAATAAGATGGTCTTTCAGCAGCAGATAGCCGTCATTGGTGCGGGAAGTTGGGGAACCGCCCTGACAAAGCTGGTCAGTGATAAAGGTGTCCGAGTCAGGTTATGGGGGCATCGCCGAGAACATGTTGAAAAAATCAGGCGGGAAAAAGAGAATTCGACCTATTTACCAGGGGTTGTGCTAAGCGAAAATGTTGAGGTTGTTGAAGATATTGAAGAGGCTGTAAAAGACCTGAGCACCATTCTCATGGTTGTTCCTTCCCATGTATATCGCCAGGTTTTTGAAAAAATCGTTCCATTTCTGGAAAACAAGACCATTATTATTTCCGCGACAAAGGGGATAGAGAATGAAACCCTGTTGACCATGACTCAGGTGATGGCTGAAGTCTTGGAGAAATCAGGAAAAAAGGCAGATATTGCCGTTTTATCCGGACCGAGTTTTGCCAAAGAGGTTGCCCGGCAGACCCCAACAGCAGTGACTGTGGCGGCCCATGATGAAGAGGTTGTCAGGCAGATACAGCAAATTTTTTATACCGAACGTTTCCGGGTCTATGGCTCCAGGGACGTCATCGGTCTCGAACTGGGCGGCGCTTTGAAAAATATCATCGCCATTGCCGCCGGTATCTGTGACGGTCTCGGTTTCGGCACCAATACCAGGGCGGCTTTGATAACCAGGGGACTTGCGGAAATCACAAGGCTGGGAGTGAAGATGGGGGCGGATCCTTTAACGTTTTCGGGTCTCGGCGGCTTGGGAGATCTTGTTTTGACTTGTACCGGGGAACTTTCCCGCAACAGGACCGTTGGTCTGAAACTTGGACAGGGAAAGAAGCTGGCCGTTATCCTGGAAGAGATGGAGATGGTGGCCGAAGGCGTAAAGACAACAAAATCAGCTTGGGCCCTGGCAAGAAAACAAAAGGTTGAAATGCCGATCCTGGAGCAGATTTATCAGGTTCTTTATCGGGACAAGAGCTGCGAAGAGGCTGTTCACTCTCTTTTACTTCGTGATCTCAAGGAAGAAATTTACTTTTAGCTGCCTGTTTAGACGATTACTTCCATAATCGTTTCCAGAAAAAAGAAACGGCCCACAACAAAAAAGAAGATCGCCATCACTGCGGCGGCTGGAACCGTGATGATCCAGGAGAAGAAAATTTTCTTGGTGACATTCTTGTCGATACCTCCCAGGCCTCTGGCCAGTCCAATGCCGAGGATAGCTCCCACAAGGGTGTGAGTGGTGGAGACAGGCAGGGAAAGGCGGGTGCACATCAGTACTGTGGCCGTGGCGGCAATATCGGCCGCAACCCCGCGCGAAGGTGTAATTTCAGTGATTTTGGTGCCAACAGTCTGCATCACTCTGTAACCGTATGTCGCCAGGCCCAGGACAATGCCGATTCCGCCAAGACCGAGAATCCAGGGCGGCACCCCGACTTTCATCTCAATGGTGCCGGTACGGAGGATGTGAACAACTGCGGCAAAAGGCCCCACGGCATTGGCCACGTCATTGGCCCCATGGGCAAAGGCTACCGCGCAGGAGCTTGTCACTACCAGGGGAACGAAAATTTTTTCCACAAGCTCCAGTTGCTTGGAGATGGGCAGTGAGTTTTTACCACGAAGTTTACTGGTGATAACGATTTTTGTAACAATGGCCACCACCACGGCCAGTCCCAGGGAAAGGTAGAGAGAATTGGTGTCCGTCAGCCAGGAAATATCACCGATGACATGTTTTAAACCCTTGTAAATCGTGGCCAGACAGACCACGGCTACCAGCAGAAAAACAACATACGGAACATAAATTTTGGCTGCCCGGGCGGGCTGTTCTTTCCTTAAAATTGTTCTTCTGATCAGTTTAAAGAGAACGAATGCTATTGCGCCACCGGCTATCGGGGAAATAAACCAGCTGGCGACAATCTGGCTCATTTTGGCCCAGTTGACCGCCTGCCAGCCTGCGGCGATGATACCGAAGCCGGCAATGGCTCCGATGATGGAATGGGTGGTGGAA
Source organism: Thermodesulfobacteriota bacterium (assembly GCA_034723545.1). Classification (GTDB taxonomy): domain Bacteria; phylum Desulfobacterota; class Desulfobulbia; order Desulfobulbales; family SURF-16; genus JAGHCC01. The sequence continues at coordinate 12,403 of JAYEPA010000239.1, forward strand.
ACCGGCATGCCGAACATGGATGAGAAGTTTAGCCAGAAGGCGGCGCAGAGCAACGCCGATGTCATGCCGATTACAATCAGGGCGGCCGCCTCACCGGGCAGCAGGCCTGGCAGGGCGGCAATCATGGCCGGATCGACAATTCCCTTGCGCACGGTGTCGGTGACATGAGCGCCAACCAGCACTGCTCCGGCGAATTCACAGATTCCGGCGGCAATAACCGCCTGTTTCACCGAAATCGCCCGTGATCCCACAGCATCGGCCATTGAGTTGGCCACATCGTTGGCGCCGATGTTCCATGCCATGTAGATGCCGATTACCGCCGGTATGCATAAAACGATATATTCCGTCATGATTTAGTGTCTTACTCCTGAAAGTGTCATAAAAAATAAGAAACTGGAAGTAGCACCTCATCTTCGTCCATTTCGGAGTCTACGCTTACCTGGCCTTCTCGAATAGCACCAGTGTGCTTCGAAGTTCCATATGAACGAATATAAGGCACTACTGAATAGTTACCTGGATTTTTTTACTTTGTCAGCCTGGTATTTTGTTTATCTACCAGAAGCCTCCAGGTCAGGTTTTTGTAATCATGGCCCGCAGAAAATCTCCGGCATTTTCTGCCTCATTGGCGATGGCGCTGAGTTTTAAAATCAATTTTTCATAAAAGAAGATGTCCATGGGTTTAATCTCGTCCTCAAGCTCATAAATCTGGACACTCAGTTCCCGGGCCAGACGATCCGCCTGCCACTCTTCAACACTTAGGTCCTTGATCCGATCAAGGACCAGATTGGCTTCAGCCCCGCTGAAAGAAACCTCGGCCAGATTATTTAACTCAACAGCTGCAGTCAGCAAAGTACCGGTCGCCTGAAAAATCTGATTCACAAATTTAAAAAAACTGTCATGCAAGGCGGGATGGATTTTGGTTTTTCGAATAAATAGAATGACCGAAAAATCTTCGGCATAATCGGCCAGTTTTTCAAGGGACTGGAGAAATCCATCGAGTTCCTCCCGGGCCACCGGTAAAAAAAATCGCCTCGGCAGGTTGCGACGGATTTCATGCTTGATCAGGTCTGCCTTATGTTCGATTTTTGAAATTTTATGATGAAGTTTTCGGATTTGCTCATAATCTTCATTGATCAAAGCTTCCAGGAGAGGGTGGATCAGTTCCACACATTCATGGACCAATTTGGCATGTTCAACAATCGGTAAAAAAGGTGATTTGCTAAAAAGATTTTTTATTAACGCCATTTAATAGACTCCTCCCCACGGTTTTTTTGTACTTTTGATGTTCCTTTTAAAGGTGGCGATCAAGTGGCTCGAAGATACTGTACAGCCCCGGCAAAGTCAACATTTGCTGTTTGTTTTTCTTTGTTGCGAAAAGGCGTATTTTGTCGTTTTTTTTGAAAATAAATTGATCTCAAAGAGAGAATAGAGGATAAATGACGGATCATTTTAAATTCTATTGTCCAAAGGAGGAGTAATGCCATATGTAAGTATCCGGGTTGCCGGAACATTAAGCAGGGAACAGAAGGAGCAGATGTGCGGCGAAGTCACCGAGGTTATTTCCCGAATCGCCAATAAACCGAAGGACTCCATCATTATCTTTATTGATGAGGTGGAGCGGGAAAATATTGCTTCTGGCGGTAAATTGCTGCAACCACCTTCATGAGCGGTGTGGCTGGATTTTGATCATGTCTGGAAATTTAACAGCTGTTAAAAAAAGACTGGAGAAACTGCGGGAGCAGATTAACCTGCATAATCACCGCTATTATGTTCTCGATGATCCCCTGATCTCCGACGGTGAATATGACCGGCTGTTCAGGGAACTTCTTGACCTTGAGGAAGAATTTCCTCAGCTGGTCACCCCGGACTCTCCAAGCGGGAGAGTGGGCGGCAAAGCTCTGGCTGAATTTGGTCAGGTGAACCACCGTTTTCCCATGCTCAGCCTTGAAAACAGTTTTTCTGATTCCGGAATTCGGGATTTTGAGGGAAGGTTGAAGCGTTATTTACCGGATGCCGAATTTTCCTATGTCGCCGAGCCAAAGCTCGACGGTCTGGCAGTAGAAATTATTTATGAAAAGGGCTTACTGACCCTGGGATCAACCCGGGGCGACGGTAAAACAGGTGAGGATGTCACCAGTCATATCAGGACGATCAAGACCATTCCCCTTGGTTTACACGGCAACGACGTTCCCGACTATCTTGAGGTGCGGGGCGAGGTCTTTTTGACCATTGATGGTTTTCAGAAACTAAATGAGCGGCGTGCTGATGCGGAAGAACCGCTCTTTGCCAATCCACGCAATGCGGCGGCCGGCTCTCTGCGTCAGCTGGACTCAAAAATCACGGCCCAACGGCCTTTGCAGTTTTTTCCCTACGGTATCAGCGATCCTTCCCTGCTGAACAGCAACAACCAGCTTGAAGCCTTGGACTTTCTTGGCCGGCTTGGTTTTAAAATCAATCCCCTTGTCCAGCTCTGCAAAGATATCAATGAGGTTGTGGATTATTTTCATGTTCTGCAGAAACAGCGTCATGATCTTGACTATGAAATTGACGGCATGGTGGTTAAAGTCAATTTGTTTTCACTGCAGAAAAGGCTTGGCAGCAAGGCCCGCAGTCCACGATGGGCTCTGGCCTGTAAATTTCCCGCTTCCCAGGCCACGACCCGTCTGCTTGATGTGGAATTTAATGTAGGCCGTACCGGCGCCATTACTCCGGTTGCCATCCTTGCACCAGTTTCTCTAGAAGGGGTTACTGTGAGCAGGGCCACCCTGCATAATGAGGATGAGATTAAACGTAAAGGCCTGAGGCTGGGTGACCGGGTTCTTGTCCAGCGGGCCGGAGATGTTATTCCGGAAGTGATTCAGCCGATTATTGATCTGCGGGACGGCAGCGAAGAGGAGATCTGGATGCCGTCTGTCTGTCCCGAATGCGGCCATGAGTTGCTGCGTAAACCAGGAGAAGCCATCCTCAGATGTCCGAATGTGGATTGCCCGGCCCAGCGTCTGCGCTCTTTGATTCATTTTACCAGTAAAGCGGGCATGGACATTGAGGGGCTTGGCAAAAAGGCAATGGAACAGCTGTTTGACGCCAAACTGGTCAGTGATATTCCTGATATTTACCGGCTGAAGAAGAGTGATCTGCTTCCTCTGGAAGGCTGGGCTGATAAATCCGCCGCCAATGCCATCCAGGCGATTTTCAAGAGCAGGGAAACAACGCTTGCACGATTTCTGGGCGCCTTGGGAATCCGTTTTATTGGTGAGGTTACTGCCGCTTTGCTGGAAAATCAATTTAAAACCCTTGATCAGCTGATGCGGGCCGGTGAAGATGATTTTCTTGACATTGAGGGGATCGGCGGCCAGAGTGCAACCAGTCTCTGTCAATATTTTGCTGATCCGGCTGTACAGGAGATGTTGCGCCGTCTTTTTAAGATTGGTCTGCATTTCACCACTTCTGATTTTGGCAGGAAACAACAACCTCTTGCCGGGAAAAAATTTCTTTTTACCGGCAGGCTTCCCGGTTTTTCCAGAAATGAGGCCAAGGCCAGGGTCAGGGAGCTTGGCGGCCAGGTGGCATCGTCACTCAGTAAAAAGGTGACTCATCTAGTGGCGGGTGACAAGGCCGGAGGTAAGCTCAAAAAGGCCAGAGACATGGAACTGATTATTCTGAATGAGGAAGAGTTTAAAAGGTTGATTGAGGGAGAGTAAAATGGACCAATGCATCAACGCCATTGTCAGGGGAAGGGTGCAGGGAGTTTTCTTTCGGGCCTATACGGAAGAAGAGGCCCGGCGGCAAGGTCTTGTCGGCTGGGTGAGGAATTTGGCTAATGGCGATGTTGAGGCAATGATCTGCGGTCCTGCAGAAAATATTGATTCCATGATAAAATGGTTACATACCGGGTCTCCCATGGCAAATGTCAAAGAGGTTTTGGTGACCGGGATTGAATCCCCGGAGCAGCTTGAAAAGTTTGAAATTCGTTACTGATATTGACAATGTAAAGTCGCTGCCTTAAGTTAAAAGTCAAAATTTTGAAGGAGGAAATAAAGTGGATTTTATCCCGGAAGCAACATTGAGCTCGCAGCGGCCGAGCAAGAAAAGAGGGAATCTCATTACCTGTCCCAACTGTGGGAATGATCGGGATTTTTTTGAAATAGCGGAGGGGGTTATTCTCACCACCCATTATGTCCAGAACGCGGATTCAAGCTTTACTCAAGATAGTGACGAATCGCAGATTCTGGGACAGATCAGGTTTTTTTGCGGTGAGTGTAATACCGATTTGTCCCAGTTTCATCAACGTTTTGTGGAGATGCTCTTTTGACGCCATTACGATCTGATACTCCCCAGACCTCACAAAGGCGTATTGTCAACAATAATGCAACCCTGCGGCGCCAATTTAATGAGCTTGGCGTTGGCGATATTGTTTTAGGTCGAGTCCGGATGAAACCATCCGAAGAGTTTTTCCTGCTTGATCTTGTCGAAAGGGGTGTTCTCCTGTTTCCTTCTGCCTTGTCCCAGCAGGTCTGCCGATCAAAAGTTCAGCAGGCTGTTATTTTTTCCAGTTTCATGCTGCCCCATACCCGTGCAATCCACGACCAGCATGATATGCTGGCCGCTGTAAATCTCTATGATCAACATGGAATCAGTAAGGTTGTCACCAAGCTAGATCGTAAAAATGCAGGCATGGGAATTTATCTCTGGCAATCCATTGAGGACGTTTTCACCCAGGCATCCCTTGGCGTGCTTCCTTTTCCCTTTGTCGTGCAGCCTTTTTTAGCGGAATCCCGGGATATCCGTGTTGTTGTTTTGGGAGAGTATAAGGAGGCCTACAGCAGGCATAATCCGTATAATTTCCGCAACAATCTCCATTGCGGGGGCAGGAGCGAGCCTTATGTTCTTTCTGATGAACAGTGGCGTCTGTGCCGTAAGGTTATGGAAAGGGGAAAATTTCCTTATGCCCACATTGATTTGATGGTCCACGGCGCCACATCATATTTAGCGGAAATTAATTTGCGTGGGGGAATACGGGGTGCAGCCATTACACCTGTTGAGTACACAGAGAAAGTGGAGACTCTCCATGCTGGGGCCTTGGGGAAGATAAGCGAGGAAGGCTTGGGCTGAGATATCAGGGAATAACGAGAAGAGGGTAAGACACAAAAAAAAGGAAGTGAAAATATTCACTTCCTTTTTTGTAATTAAGTTGTTGAACCAGCTAGATGCTGATATCTGGAAACTTAATTATACACAACCGGTCGGTTTCGGCAGGCCAGCCATTTTACAGGCTCCTTTACCAGGTCCTGAGGGGAACAGCTCATAAATTCTTTTCAGCGGATAACCAGTGGTCTTGGACAGAATACGAACCATGGGAGCGATACCGTTTTTCTTGTAGTACTCCTGGAGAGAATTAATTACTTTCCAGTGCTCATCGCTCATGTCGCTAATGCCTTCAATGGCTTTAACGTAGTCAACCCAATCTTCGTTCCATTCCTCTGTTCCCTTGGTCAGGAAGCCGTCCTCATCTACCTCATAACTATGTCCATTGTGCTCAATTGTTGCCATGTTGTTCCTCCTTGTTAATTAAAATCGATTTAAGAAAAATCTATATTTAAAAAAAAATTTTCACTACCAAATTTAAGTTTAGGCCTAATTACTATAGAGATTTCATTTTGTCAAGATGCCAATGGACAAAGTTAGATTTTTATTTATTAAAAAAACAGCTGCCGGCCGGGTGACAAATCACGGGGTGAAATGGCCAACGTCTTCTCTATCCCCGCACTGTAATTGATTACCCGGCCGCAAGTTCAATGACAACGACAAACCCTCCAGCCTCCCTGTTGCGGGCTCCGACCTTTCCCCGGCATGCCTCAATACAGGTCTTGACAATGGCCAGACCCAGGCCGGCGCCGCCGCTTTCCCTGCTTCTGTCGGACTCCATCCTGAAAAATGGATCAAAAATACGGCCCAGATATTTTTCAGGCACCCCAGGGCCGCAATCCGCAATTCTGATCAGGGCCTTATTGTTTCTTTTTTGTGCCGATATTTCCACAGGACCGCAATCACCGCCATAGCGCAGACCGTTTCTTAAGAGATTAGCCAGGGCCCTGGCCAGGAGTTCAGGATTGGCCCTGACTGTAAGATCATTGTCAATGCGTATTTTTATTTCAGAATTGTTTATTTTTTCCCGCTCCAGCACCTTGTTGACAATGGCCTGAAGATCAACCTCGCGGATGTTGATTTTATCCGGCGTCATTTCGGCCCTGGAAAAGGACAGGATTTCATTGACCAGCTCAGAGATATTTTCCGCCTCTTCAGCTGCATCAGTTAAATAACCAATCTCTTGCTGATCGATTTTATGCTCAAGCACCCCCAGACCCAACTTGAGGCGGGCCAGGGGAGAACAGAGTTCATGGGCTACATCGCCTAAAAATCGTTTCCGGCCCTGGATAAAACCGTCAAGCCGTTCAGACATCGTGTTGATGGAGCGGCCCAGTCTGCCGATTTCATCTCCCCGCCTTTCATCCACTCTGATGTCAAATCGTCCCCTGGCAATTTCTTCCGTTGCCCTGGTCATGGATTTAATCGGCCTTGTCAGATGGTTAACCATGGGCAGCCACCAGAGGCCGGAGAGCGCCATAATGACAAGAGCGATGCCAACCAGGGGAAGGAGATCCGGATAGAGGAGACCGGAGCCCAGCCGGGAATCAGTCATAGCGAGAAGAATAGCCGGCTCAATGTGGTTATTCTGATGGTTGATAAGGGGTATGGGCATGCCCAGCCAGTAACGGGTAGGATTTTGGGTTCGTAAACGGAAAAACCGGGAGACTCCACGATGATTGCCGCTTTTTCGTCCTAAACCTGCTGATCTCCCATGGTGTTTGCCAAAATGAAATTGTTTTAATGATTGGATTTTCTCCCTTACTTTTTCCGGTACCGGAATGTCACGGCCCGCAAGCTTCAGCCCGCTCGGGCTCAAAAGAAGAAGATCCACCTTGAACTCCTGACCGTAACGATCCAAAAGATCATTCCATTGATGTTTCACTGTAGAGGCTAGTTCGTGACGAAGCAGGCGGTGCAGGGAACCGGCCTTTTGGGGGGTACTTCCCGCCAGCAGGGAGTCGGGTGGGACATGGAACTGGATCTGGAAAAAAATAACGGAAATAAAGGCAAGCAGAACCATGTTCAAGAAAAACCAGAGGAGAATTTTACTGAAAATCGACAGACGCACTTTCATCTTTACCCCTCTTCATCGAGAAACATGTAGCCCGCACTTCTGATTGTTTTGATATAGCGTGGATTTTTCGGCTCATCTCCCAGCTTGCGGCGCAGGGATGAGATATGAACATCAATAGAGCGATCAAAGACCGTGTAATCGCGGCCGCTGACCGACTCAAGCAGTTGATCCCTGGACAGAATGCGCCCGGCACTGGAGGCCAGGCTGACGAGAAGATCATATTCCACCGGGGTGAGATCAAGTTTCGCCCTGTCCTGCAAGACGGATCTTGCGTGGGGAACAATGATAAGGTTTTGGATAATTATTTGCTCTTGAGTTTGTTTTTTATCACTGACAGTCGGCTCGCTTGCCATGGCCGATCTTCTGATTACAGCCCTGAGGCGGGCCAGCAGCTCCCTTGATGAAAAGGTCTTGGGGATGTAGTCATCCGCCCCCATCTCCAGGCCGACGATGCGGTCCATCTCGTCCCCCCTGGCCGTAAACATCAGTACCGGCACATTTGACTCCTGTCGCAGCTGCCGTAACACATCAAGACCGTCCATGCCGGGCATCATGACATCAAGGATCAGGGCGTCAAAGTTTTCCTCACGAACCAGGGCAAGTCCCTCTGCTCCGGAATGAGCCGCGCTGACCTGAAATCCGACAGGTTCAAGATACTCCTGAACAAGACGGCATAATTTTTTGTCATCGTCGATAATCAGTATTTTCATGATCCCTTGGGGCAATATTGACGATCTTGCAAAAACTATTGAAACCACAGAGCGCACAGAGTTCTCAGAGGTAACTTCTTGTAATAAAAAAGATTTCTCTGTGGCGGAAAAAACTTTTTACGAATTTGTCAAGATTGCTTCATTTGGCGATTCGTTATTTCATTTAAGGAATACCCTGAACCATAAAAAAAGAAAGCCATCTTTACAAAATATTTACAAAAATAGGGGGTACTCGACATAATTTCTTAACAGTCACCCCTTATCTTACAGACAACGAAGCAAGAGAAACAAGAATTGCTGAACATTGTCGAAACGACACAAACTATCTCTAACATGGAGGAAACAAACATGAAAACATCTAAAATTTCAAAAACCGTCCTGGCCCTCAGCACAGCTCTGTTTATTATGCCGCTTGCCGGAGCAGCCTATGGTTCCGGCCACGGCCACGGGTATCATGGTGACAAGGGGAAGGGCGAGTGCACGTCCGAAAGATTTGAAAGCAGGGCTGAACATCTCGAGGAGGCATTATCGCTGGATGAAGGCCAGGTTGCCTTGCTGGAAACCATGCATCAGTCTCGCATGAACTTTAAAGATGAGTTTTTTAAGAACAATGATATCGACTCGCGGCCCGGAAAAAATTTGCGCCGTTCATTTCACCTGTTCAGGGCTGAGCTGGACGCCGCCGATCCTAATTTTCAGGCGGTTGGAGAAAAAGTCAAGGCTGAATATCAAGGTGAGCACGGCGAAAGCTTTGAGACGGCAGTGGATGCCAGAGTCGCTTTTTTGAGCAGCCTGTCCGCCGAACAGCGCCGGAACATGATGGAGATGAAAGGCCACCGTGGCCGGCATCATAAGTGGCAATAAACAGTCTTGAGAACTCTCCCCCGGGAGAGTTCTCAGGTTCTGACAATCTGTAATTCCGTATTTTTTTTCCAGTTCAGATCATCCTTTTCCGGGAAATCAATGACGTAATGCAGTCCTCTGGATTCCTGGCGCAGGAGAGCTGATTGGACGATCAGTTGAGCAATCAGGGCTATATTACGTAATTCGATAAGATCCGGTGTCAGTAGAAAGTCATGGAAATGCTGCCTGACGTCAGAGACGATCAAATCAAGGCGCTGCTTTACCATGGTCAACCGCCTGACGCTGCGAACAATACCCACATAATTCCACATCAGGCGCCGAATCTGATCCCAGTTGTGGCTGATCAGAACACATTCCTCTATTTTTTCCGCTTTGGCGGTGGACCAGGGCGGTACTTCAGGGCAGCTGATCCGGCTGACTTCCGGCCAGTCACGGCGACATTGTTCAAAAGCCTGATGGGCGAAAACCACGGCCTCGATCAGGGAGTTGCTGGCCAGCCGGTTGCCGCCGTGCAGGCCGGTGCACGCTGTTTCGCCAAAGGCATAGAGTTGTTTGATGTTGGTCCGGCCCATGGTGTCGGTCAAAACGCCGCCACACATATAGTGGGCCGCCGGGACAACGGGAATCGGTTCCCTGGTCATGTCAATGCCGTATGACAGGCAGGTTTGGAATATATTAGGAAATCTTTTTTTGATAAAATCCGCGCGTTTGTGACTGATGTCAAGAAAAACACAGTCATCACCGCTTGCCTTCATCTCGGTGTCAATGGCCCGGGCCACGGTATCCCGGGTGGCGAGATCACCGCGCGGGTCATATTTTTTCATGAAAGCGCGTCCTTTTTCATCAACCAGTCTGGCGCCTTCCCCCCTGACAGCCTCGGAAATCAAGAAATTTTTGGCCTTGGAGTGATAGAGGCAGGTGGGATGAAACTGGACAAATTCCAGGTTGGCAACCCTGGCGCCGGCCCGATAGGCCATGGCCACACCGTCGCCGGTGGCAATATCGGGATTGGTAGTGTAGAGATACACCTTGCCCACGCCGCCGGTGCAGAGAACCGTCACCCTGGCCTGGTAGGGGGTGATGGTGTTATCCTCTCTGTCAAGAACAAAGGCGCCCAGGCAGCGTTCCTGCTTGTCTGTTAATTTCAAGCCGGCCCTGGAGGCAATGAGCAGGTCAACGGCCAGATGATTTTCCAGAACCGTGATATCCGGATTTTCCGCCACTTTTTTAAGCAGTCTATGTTCAATTTCCCTGCCGGTGAGATCCTGGGCATGGGCCACCCGCCGGGCTGAATGACCTCCTTCACGGCCGAGATCAAGCTGGGCCGGATTTTTTTCATCATGGGTGAAGGAGATGCCCTGGCGGATCAACTCGTCAATCCGCGCCGGACCGCTTTCAACCACCATCCGCACCACTCCTTCATCGCACAATCCGGCTCCGGAGCGCAGCGTGTCCTGAATGTGGAGATCAAAAGAATCATTTTCGGAAAGCACGGCGGCAATGCCGCCCTGAGCCAGGTTGGTGGCTGTATCCACTTTGGCTTTTTTGGTGATGATCGTCACTGAGCCCAGGGTGGCGGCCTTAAGAGCGAAGGAAAGGCCGGAAATTCCACTGCCGATAACAAGAAAATCAGTTGTGCATGTCATGGTGTCTGGCCGGTTTGATTTGTTTTCTTTATTAAAGTGGGTTAAATTTAAAAAATTATTTTATTCCAACCCTTAGACAGGAAGTATCATGTCACAATTGAAACTGGTGATTTTTGACTGCGACGGGGTCATGTTCGACTCCAAAAACGCCAATAAACTTTATTATAATCAAATTCTGGAAGAATTCGGCCATCCACTCCTGACAGAGGAGGAGGTGGATTATGTCCACATCCATAATGTCATGGATTCAGTACGGCATATTCTGCGTCATTATCCCGAAGATATTGAAAAGGCCGAGGCCTTTCGGGCGGATCTGGATTACCGTCCCTTTCTGCAACACATGAATATGGAGTCGGATCTTATCGAATTTCTTGAGTTTCTCATACCTGATTATGAAAGGGCCATCAGCACGAACCGGACATCAACCATGAGAAATATTCTTGATATTTTCGGTCTGTCTTCTTATTTCGGCAAAGTGATGACGGCCTTTGATGTAGCAAATCCCAAGCCCCATCCCGAGGCCCTGCTTCAAATCCTCGATCATTACCGGCTCCGGGCCGATGAGGCGATCTATATCGGTGATTCAATTATTGACCGGGAGCACAGCCAGGCTGCGGGCATGGAGTTGATTGCCTTTAAGAATCAGGATCTGTCGGCGGAATATCATGTTTCAAGCTTCATGGAAATTACCCGACTTCCTTTGTTTCAAAAAGGATAGTCAGGTGATGAATTTGAACATCAGCCATCTTTTTTTGACCGGCGGCAGAGACGGCCGGACGGCCCGCAGCAATGTGCTTCGCTTTCTGGATCAGACAACCTTGGTTAAATATGACCGGATTCATATTGTCGAAGAGCACATCCTGTCAGCGGAGAAGAGAAAATTCTGGCCCGATCTTGAAGCCTCCATTCTGGAAAACCGACGGGTTATTGTTGGTTTTATCAATGAATTAACAGAATGTGGAGTCAAGCATCTTGACGATATCAAGAACCTTGAGCAGGGCTACCAAAGTAAAACTCTGCATACCATTGCCCATCTGCTTGACGGCTTTTTCGGCATCGACAGCTGTTTTTTCAACCTGATTGAGGACTCCCACTGGTTATCCGCAGTCCTAAAGGACAAAATCATGGAAAATCCGGGGCAATACTGGCTGGTGGAGGCTCATCCGGTTTTTGAAGCCAGCCAGCTTGATCGCGATGTATTAAGCCAGCATTATAAGTAGCTGAATTTAATGATGATGGTGATGATGGTGGTGTCCATCCACTTTGCCTCCCAGGCTGTCCAGGCCTTTTTCCAGGGCGCTGTTCGCCTCGGTCATGGCTGCAATCGCCTTTTCAATGAGATCAGCCACATCAGCCTTGCCCTCATCTTTAGCCACCGCCGCCCATTTCCTGAATTCTTCCTGGTGGCTGTGGCTGTGTTCAATCCAGTGGGGCAGCAAAATTCGTAATTTTTCCAGTTCGGTTTTGTCGCTCATCTCATTCTCCAGGATTTTTGTAACCCTTCACCGGGGCCGTAATTTACGGGAACCACAGTGCTTGTTAACGTTTACGGATTTTTTGTGGTCAGGATGACGGTTCCGGCCAGGAAATCAATTTTTTTCACATGGGCCCCGGCCACGGTTTTCGGTTCCTCGAACAGGGTGGTCACGGTGGCCCCCTTTTCCGTCACCTCAAGCAGAGTGGCATTTTCCAGGATTAATTTTTCGTGGTCTTCTTCTTCCAGATAGACACTCATCTGACACATGTTAACACCTCGATGATTCGTTGCTTTTATTTTTGCAAATTTTCCTTTCAGGAAGTATTTCAGTAATAAATATCAATTTTCAACCTTCAGGAAAACCATGCTTGTCGACTTTAACGAAATCAGAGAAATCCTCATCACCTGCAAGACCATCGCCGTGGTGGGCCTCTCGCCTAAAAGCAAACGGCCGAGCCATCAGGTTGCAAGTTATCTTCTTGAAGCCGGCTACACCATTATTCCTGTCAATCCCGGGCAATCGCAAATTCTGGGACAGACCTGTTATCCCAACCTCTCTTCGATTCCCGTGGCAGTTGATCTTGTCAATATTTTCCGCCGCTCGCAAGATGTTCCTCCCGTGGTGGACGAGGCCATCAGGGTCAAGGCCAAAGCCGTCTGGATGCAGGAAGGGATCATTAATAATGAAGCCGCTGACAACGCCCGCCTCCATGGGCTCCGGGTGGTCATGGACCGCTGCACCAAGACCGATCACGCCGATCTTCTTTAGCGGAAAACTCCGGTCCGGCCTTTTTTTCGAATCAGGTTAGCGAATTAGTACCATAAAATTGACAAGGTGGCAAAGAGACTGTTCCTTGACTTTTCCCTTGAACTACGCTAAATTTTTTTGTTTTTTGTCGTAAATATTCGGCAGCACTCCCCAGGAAGGCGATCAGGCTGCCCAGCATACCAGTGTATAGCCGATCAGCCTGCTTACCTCCTTGTGAAATACTGCCAAACATTTACAATTTGGCGGTTCCAGCTATTTTCCGGCATCACGTCGAATATTTGTTTTTTGTCGTCATTTTAATAGGGAGAAGAGATTGTGAGTGTTAAGGCCTTAAAGGGCTTCAAGGATATCTTGCCCGGTACAGTGGAGACCTGGCAGCGGATTGAGCAGACGGGCAGGGACATCTTTCACCGTTTCGGCTTTTTCGAGATTAAGGTACCGATCCTGGAAAAGACAAAACTTTTCCAGCGTTCCATCGGCGAGACCACCGATATCGTTGAAAAGGAGATGTACACCTTTGCCGACCGCAACGGCTCCTCGCTGACCATGCGGCCCGAGGGGACGGCCCCGGTTCTGAGGGCTTACGTGGAGCATGCTCTCCATGTCAAAAAACCGATCCAGCGCCTTTTTACCATCGGTCCCATGTTCCGGCATGAACGGCCCCAGAAGGGCCGACTGCGTCAGTTTCACCAGATGAGCGTCGAGGTGCTCGGTACGGATCACCCAATGGCTGATGCCGAGGTCATGGGAATGGCCCGGCTTATTTTAGAGGAACTCGGCCTTTCCGTAAGTCTTGAAATCAATTCGCTGGGCTGCCCGAAATGCCGGCCCGAATTTAACCAGGCCCTGCTGGATTTTCTTGAGAAAAAGGCAGACAAACTCTGTCCGGACTGCGAGCGGAGGCGTCAGACAAATCCTTTGCGCGTCCTTGACTGCAAGAGTCAGCATTGCCAGGAACAGTATGAAAACGCCCCGTCAATTCTCGATCATCTCTGTCCGGACTGCGCGGAACATTTCTTATTGGTCAAAAAAAATCTTGATCTGTTAAATGTCCCCTATTCCGTGAATTCATTCATGGTCAGGGGGCTTGATTACTACACCAGGACCACCTTTGAACTTCTGACCGATAATCTGGGGGCCCAGAGCGCGGTGGGAGCCGGGGGACGGTATGACGGACTGGTCAAACAGCTTGGCGGTCCTGATGTGCCGGGGATCGGCTTTGCCCTCGGCGTGGAGCGGTTGGCCCTGCTTCTGGAACAGGAAGGGTTGTCCAGTGTGGAGCCGCAAGTCGATTGTTTTATTGCCGCCCTGGGAGATGAGGCCCTGGCCAGGGCTTTTGTCATGGTTAACGCGCTGCGCATGCGAGGTTTGCGGGCCGCCATGGATCATCAGGGCCGCAGCCTGAAAAATCAGATGAAACAGGCGGGCCGCATGAAGGCCCGGTACGCCCTGATTATGGGCGATGATGAACTGGAAAAGGGTGAAGGGATTCTCCGCAACATGGAGAACCGTGAGCAGCAAAACGTTGAGCTGGGCGGAGATTCATCCGCCTGGAGTACAATGATAAAAAAAATATTAGTCTGATTGGTCTGGTTCGTCCCACTGGTCTCATTGGTCGGCATCAACCGGACCAACAAGACCAGTAAGGCCAACCGGACCAATATAAAAAAGGAGTCATACAGAATGGAATCCATGGGAAAACTCAAACGGAGTCATTCCTGTAATGATCTTGAAATTCAGGATCTGAACAAAGAAGTTACCTTGATGGGCTGGGTGCTCAGACGGCGTGATCACGGCGGTGTTATTTTTATTGACCTGCGCGACCGCTGGGGCCTGACCCAGGTTGTTTTTAATCCGGAAATTAATGCTGAAGTCCATGCCAAAGCCCATGATTTGCGGAGCGAATGGGTTCTGGCGGTGCGCGGCACCGTAATGGAACGCCCTGAAGGAATGCGCAACGATAAGCTCAAAACCGGGGCCATCGAGATTATGGTCAGTGAGCTGCGCATTTTAAACAAGAGCAAGACCCCGCCCTTTCCCCTGGATGAGGACGTTGAGGTTTCCGAGAATCTTCGGCTCAAATACCGCTATCTTGATCTGCGGCGGCCGGGCATGGCAGATAATCTGATTATGCGGCACAAGGCCTCTCAGGCCATGCGCACCTATCTTGACCAGGAAAATTTTTTGGAGATCGAAACCCCGGTCCTGACACGTTCCACCCCGGAAGGGGCCAGGGACTACCTGGTTCCCAGTCGGGTCAATGCAGGCAAGTTTTACGCCCTGCCCCAGTCTCCCCAGCTTTTTAAACAAATTTTGATGGTGGCGGGAATGGACCGCTATTATCAGATTGTTAAATGTTTCCGGGATGAGGATCTGCGGGCTGACAGGCAGCCGGAATTCACCCAGGTGGACATGGAGCTTTCTTTTGTAGATGAAGAAGATATTTACGCCATTGCCGAAGGGTTGATGAAGGCTCTGTTCAAGGCCACTCTGGATATTGATCTTGAAACACCTTTTCCCCGTATGGCCTACGATGAGGCCATGGAGCGTTTTGGCTGTGACAAGCCGGATACCCGTTTCGGCCTGGAATTGATCAGCCTCACTGAGATTGTCAGGAATTGCAGCTTCAAGGTTTTTCGTACCGTGGTTGAAAAAGGCGGCCTGGTGAAGAGTATCAATGCTAAAGGATGTGCTGCATTTTCCCGAAAAAATCTGGATGATCTCACTGAATTTGTCGCTCCGTTCGGCGCCAAAGGTCTGGCCTGGGTCAAGGTTAAAGCGGAAGGCGAATGGCAGTCGCCCATTGCCAAGTTTTTCACCGAGGAAGAACGTGCCGACATGAGTGCGGCCCTGGGAGCTGAGGAAGGGGATCTCCTCTTTTTTGTGGCGGATCAGCCTGCCATTGTCCATCAGTCCCTGGCTGAACTGCGCCTGGAACTGGCCCGGCGCTTGAACATGGTGGAGCCCGACACCTTTCAATTTCTCTGGATTACGGAATTTCCCCTGGTGGAATACGATCATGAGCGGAAACGTC
This sequence comes from Thermodesulfobacteriota bacterium, assembly GCA_034723545.1. Lineage (GTDB taxonomy): Bacteria > Desulfobacterota > Desulfobulbia > Desulfobulbales > SURF-16 > JAGHCC01. The sequence continues at coordinate 28,125 of JAYEPA010000239.1, forward strand.
ATACCGCCGTCCATCATCCCTTTACCGCTCCCTATGAAGAAGACCTGCATCTGCTGGATTCGGAACCGGGCAAGGTACGCAGCCGGGCCTATGACCTGGTGCTGAACGGCAATGAGATTGGCGGCGGCAGTCTGCGTATTCACCAGAAAGATCTGCAGAACAAGGTATTTACCGCTTTGGGGATCAGCGCCAAGGAGGCCGCCGACAAGTTTGATTTTCTGCTCCGGGCCCTGGAGCATGGCGCTCCGCCCCACGCCGGCATTGCCTTTGGCCTGGACCGCTTGATGATGATCCTGGCTGGCCGGGAGTCCATCCGTGACGTGATCGCCTTCCCGAAAACCCAGAAGGCCGCCTGCCTGCTCACCGAAGCACCGGCGCCGGTCAATCGCAAACAGCTTAC
>JAYEPA010000240.1:0-4290 GCA_034723545.1 Thermodesulfobacteriota bacterium
TTGCCCATCTAACCAACGCTAAAAAGGAATTGCATTTCCCTCTTTCAGTAATGGTGGTTCTGGTCAGGAGAACTCTTTGCCTTTGTCGAAAAACCTGGTAAAAAGCGTATTCATTTTGTCTATCTCAGCATGGGAGTTTGCTGCTTAACAGAATGCTGACTCTGTGCCCGTAAGACAAGTCATTTTTTAGAGAATGGTTATTTTGGTTAGGGATATATGAAAAAACTGAGTCTTTCAACTAAGATTATAATTGGCATGATCCTTGGAATTGCCACCGGTCTGTTCTGGGGAGAAAAAGTCGGCTGGCTCGATATTGCCGGGACCGCTTTTATCAAACTTCTGCAGATGGCCATTGTGCCCTACATTGTGGCCTCGCTCACCGTGGGTATCGGCAGCTTGACCTTTGATCAGGCCAAGAATGTGGCCGCCAAGGTGGGAATTTTGCTGCTCATTACCTGGGGCCTTGGCCTGCTGGTTTTTCTGGCCATACCACTGACTTTTCCCTCCTTGACCACCGCCGGTTTTTTCAGTGATGTCACTATTGCTACGCCCCCGGATGTCAATTATTATGATGTGTATATTCCGGCAAATCCCTTTAAATCTCTGTCATCCAATTATATTCCGGCGGTTGTTCTTTTCTGTCTGGCGGTTGGAGTGGCCCTGATCAGCATCAAGGAAAAAGAAACAATTCTTGCACCACTGCGGGTAATCTCCTCTGCGCTTACCAAGGTGACCAACGGTGTCGTGCAACTGATGCCCTACGGTGTTTTTGCCATCAGCGCCTCCACAGCCGGTACCATGGGCGGAGAAGAATTTGAAAAGCTGCAGGTCTATTTCCTCACCCATACCGTGGCCGCCCTGCTGCTTTCTTTTATCCTGCTGCCCTTTTTTTTAAGTGCCTTTACTCCGTTTCGCTACAAAGATGTGGTGAATATCTCCAAGGATGCACTGCTCACCGCCTTTATCACCGGCAACCTGTTTGTGGTATTGCCGGTGCTGACGGAAAACGCCAAGAAGCTTTTTGCAAAATATGAGCTTAAGCAGGACAATACCGACAATTATGTTGACGTGGTCATTCCTGTTACTTTTAATTTTCCAAACCTTGGTAAACTGTCATGCCTGATCTTTATTCTCTTTGCCGTCTGGTTTTCAGGTGGGAAGTTGAATCTGGCTGATTATCCATTTTTCATCGTTGGCGGGGTACTCAGCATGTTCGGCAGCGTCAACGTTGCTATACCTTTTCTGCTTGATGGCCTGCGCATCCCCCAGGATCTTTTTCAGCTGTTCATGGTGTCCTCCATTGTTTCCAGTAAATTTTCCACCTTACTTGCCGGGATGCATCTGCTGATACTGACCATGGGGGCAACCTCACTGCTTACCGGGGTGGCAAAGATCCAGTGGAAAAGGCTATGTTGGGCAGGTGGAATGGTCACACTGGTGGTACTCCTCACCCTTATGGGCAGCAGGTTTTTTCTGCAGACAGTCGTGAAACCGTCCTATGCTCTGGACGAAGTTTTGCTCAATATGCAGGTTGGTGATCGTCAGCAGGCAGGAGAGGTTAAAGTTGACGATGATCTGGCAACTGTATCGCTGGATGGTTCCAGTATTGACAGTATTTTAACCAGAGGGGTTTTGCGGGTGGGGGTAAAGTCTGACGAGGTGCCTTTTTCTTATTATAACAGCAATGGCGATCTGGTTGGTTTTGATGTGGAACTCATGGAACGGTTGGCTGACCAACTCGATGTGAAGGTGGTATTTTTTGAGTTGAGTCATGATGAATTAGGGCCGGCTGTCAATCAGGGCAAGGTCGATATTGCTATCTCAAGCCTTAATATTACCACCAAACGCCTGGCAAAAGTTGCCTTTACTGATCCGGTTCTTGAGTTGACCAACTCTTTTGTGGTGCGCGATTATCGCAAAGAAGAGTTTAACTCCCTGGAAAAGCTCAGGCAGCACGCTCCCTTTACGGTGGCCGTGAGTGATGCTCATCCGGAGATGAAGAAAATTGTAGCGAATTCACCTCATATTACCTTTGTTGACATTGAGTCCAACCGTGCATTTTTTGAACAGAAGGAGGGATCCTATGACGGGCTGTTGACCAGCCTGGAGGAGGGCATGGCCTGGTCCGTTCTCTACCCGAAATATACAACAGCTTTATATACTGATAAGAAAATTCCGGTTGGCTATGCAGTGGCACCGGGCAATCTTGAACTGCAGAGTTTTTTGAATAGTTGGCTGGCCATGGAGCGATCGGTTAAAAGCATTGACCGCCTGTTTGACTACTGGTTCAAGGCGGAAGACACCGTTCCCAAAACACCACGCTGGTCCATAGCCAGGGATGTGCTGCATTGGGTAGAGTAAACGAAGAGGTCATAAAACAAATTGTCAATAATCAATTGTGAACAACTAACTGATAATTAACGACATGTTTACTTATGGGTAAAAGGCTGCCCTAGCCGGAATGACGTGTACGAAGTTTTTTTTGTTTATTGTGCTGTTTTAACAACATTTGTGCATGGTGATCAAAATTTTGTTACTAAGAAGCATTGATGATTTCGTAAAAACTACAAATTAACCACAGAGCACACAGAGACAACTAACTGTAATAAAAAGAATTTCTCTGTGCTCTCTGAGTGCTCTGTGGTGGAAAAAAGACTTTTTACGGGTTCATCAGCATTGACGAGAGACAAAACATGCAGAGAAATAAAGATTCAAATTTCCACACTTTAAAAGCGGAGGATACAAACTTATGCTGAAAAAAACACTGAGCCTCATTTTTTTCATTCTATTCATGGCAGGTGGAGTGGTTCAGGCCCAGGTGTCCATCACCTATTCATCCCAGGGGAAACAACATTTTACCATGACCATTCCAGACAGTTGGCGGGTCAATGTCGGCGTTGCAGATGATCCCGCCCAGAAGCAGGAAGATGGGAGACTACACGAACGACTTATCACCGCCATACCGAGTGATGGCACTGCACTGTGGTTTGGCATGTGGGTTCCGACGGATGTAAAAAACTTTGAAGAGGCAGAAGAGTACATAGACTCCCTGGGCCTTGAACTGCTCACCGATGTGGTTACCAAAGAGCGTAAGTTTGATACCCTAAACGGCATGGAGGTCTATTACACCAGTGGTACCGGCAAAAAAGAGGGTGAGTCCATGGATTTCCACAGTGCCTTTGTCCAACTTTCACAAGAAAATGTGGCCATAGCAATTTACATTGGTCCCCATGAAACAACGGTTACCCACGGTGCTGAACTTACGCAGATGTTTCATTCATTACAACAAGTAAAACAGTAAGCCGGGAGACTGACATGAAAATAATGAAAATGTTTTTGTTTATCATTTGTACCGCTCTCCTGCTCGCCCCTTTGACGGGATGCGGCTCAAAGGGGAATAGTGGTGATGCCTACTACTATTCCCAACGGGATCCATGGGCTTATGATCGTTACTACAGATCTCGAGTGCACCATCATCACTACAGGCATTACAACCGTCCGAACCGGCCTAACAGACCATCCAGACCTCCAAACAGACCCAGGCCGCGTCCCGTTCAATTGCCAAGATGAGCAAAAAGATAAAGGAACGTGTCGGGGAAATAGTGATTTTGATCCATGGTCTATGGATGAATGGCAGGGAGATGATTGTTCTGGAAAAACGTCTTCAGCAGGACGGCTTTCGTACTCGCTGTTTTTCCTACAATACCATGACCGATGATCTTGAGCAAAGCGCCGGTAAACTCTTTACGTTTGTCCGGAAGCTGGGTGAAAAACGAATCCATTTTGTCTGCCATAGTATGGGAGGCTTGCTGCTTAACAGGATGTTGTCTATCCACAATCTCGACTGGCAGGGCAGAGCCGTGCTCTTAGGTAGTCCCCTTGCCGGTAACCGGGTGGCGCAAACCTTAAAAGGCAGCCTTATTGGTGAAACACTTGTGGGCCGGAATTTGCAAAATTTAAGTTCCGGCTGCACCTCATGGCCTGACGGCTATGAAATTGGTGTTATTGGCGGTACCCTCAATGTGGGCACCGGTCTGCTGTTCGGCGGTTGGAAACATCCTGGTGACGGTCTTGTGGCCCTTGATGAAATTATAGTGCCGGGGGTTAAAGATACCTTTTATGTCCGCACTACTCATTTTGGCCTTGTTTTTTCTTCGATCTGCGCCCGTGAGACAAGTAATTTTCTGCAAAATGGTTGTTTTGGTTAGGTACGGATTTCCAGGATGAGTTACTGACCCGGGGCAAAGAGGCCGGAAAGATTCAGGCAGACTATGTTATTCCGGACAGATT
>JAYEPA010000240.1:4390-9038 GCA_034723545.1 Thermodesulfobacteriota bacterium
TACGGTTTTCCCGTACAGGGCTTTCCGATGCTCTTGCATCGTACAGCTTGTGCCTTTCGACATTTTGCCTGAGTTGGTTCCTTTCTCGATCGGGTTATTTTGTCTCTTGGCCTCAATTTTTTGTTACTTAAAAGGGGCGCCCCGCAAGAGGTGAGAACCCGACAAAACTGGGCATAGCCCGCCTCAAAATGCTCTTGGGGTGCACCCTATTATGTTTCAAAAAAATGTCCAAATGAAACAAATCCTGTGGTTATGGTTGGCTGTGTGTTGCCTGCCGTTGAACTCCCATGCCCTGGAGATTATGCTTCCCCAGGTCTACACCGACAGTATCGATGTTTCTGATTGGCTGGTGAGTGAAAAACTGGACGGGGTTCGTGGGTATTGGGATGGTAAAAAACTGCTCAGTAAAAATAATATTCCCTTGCATCCACCTGCAGCATTTGTTGAAAATTTCCCTCCTTTTGCCCTGGAGGGAGAAATCTGGGGCGGCCGGGGAACTTTTGAGAAAACTCTGTCCATTGTAAAACAACAGCAACCCCATGACGGGTGGCTGGAACTGAAGTTTGCTATATTTGATGTTCCCCAGGCAACAGGAGGGTTTACCCGGCGGCTACAGAAGGCAAAAGACTGGTTTGACACTCACCCCGCCCAATTTGCCTTTGTTATTCCACAGAAGACTATTAAAGATAAAGGGCAGTTGCAGACTGAATTGCAACAAGTTGATAAGTTGGGTGGCGAGGGGTTGATTGTCAGAAAACCGGACGCGCTTTACACTGGAGGACGAAGCTGTGAGATCTTAAAGGTTAAAAGTTTTTTTGACATGGAGGCAGTGGTCATTGATCACATCGGCGGCAAGGGCAGGAACCGGGGACGGCTTGGCTCACTGCTTGTTGAGTTGCCGGATAAAACCAGATTTAAGATCGGAACTGGTTTCAGCGATGAAGAGAGGGTCAATCCTCCACCCGTTGGCTCCACCATAACCTTTAAATATTATGGCTTTTTTGAATCCGGCTGTCCCCGGTTTCCTTCTTATCTCAGGATCAGGCCGGATAATTCTCTGTGATACACAGGTAATTCCAAACCTCGTTAAATCATCGTAAAATTGATGGTGTTTTCTGGACATTCTACTTCAAATGTGCACGGGCTCTCGTTCAAGGTTCAGAGTTAAGAGGGTACCTGTTATCTCAAGGGTACCAGCAACCTTGAACCCTGAACTTTGAACCTTTTAACCCAAACAAACTATCTGATTTTGATCAAATTCCTTGCCAGTAAAGGGTTTGCAGTCAATAATAAAAGGTTTTTTACGAGGTCTATAATTCTCTTTTATGTTCACTATTCATTCACCATTTTCTCCTGCAGGAGATCAGCCCGGAGCCATCGACAAGTTAAGCCGGGGAGTTGACCAAGGGGTCAAGGATCAGGTTCTCCTTGGCGTCACCGGCTCCGGCAAGACCTTTACCATGGCCCAGATTGTTACCAGAACCCAGCGCCCCACGCTGGTCATGGCACCGAACAAGACCCTGGCGGCTCAGCTCTTTGCCGAATTCAAAGAGCTGTTCCCCGAAAATGCGGTGGAATATTTTGTCAGCTATTACGACTATTACCAGCCCGAGGCCTATATTCCCCAGTCCGACACTTATATTGATAAGGATTCCTCCATCAATGACGCCATTGACAAGATGCGTCATTCCGCCACCCGTTCCCTGCTGACTCGTCGCGATGTTCTCATCGTCGCAAGTGTTTCCTGCATTTACGGTCTGGGATCGCCGGATGAGTATAAAAACATGCATCTCTTCCTGAAAAAGGATGAGGAATATCCCATGGAGGAAGTCACCCGCCGTCTGGTTTATATGCTCTATGACCGGAACGACTACTCCTTTCATCGCGGCACCTTCCGGGTCAGAGGTGATGTTATTGATATCTTTCCGGCCTATGAGGAAGATTTGGCCGTGCGGGTGGAATTTTTCGGTGATACCATTGAGGCCATTACCCTGGTTGATCCCCTGCGTGGCGAAGTGTTGGATAAAACAGACGAAATGACCATTTACCCTTCCAGCCATTTTGTTACCTCAAAAGATCTGCTGGCCCGAGCCACGAACACCATCAAGGAAGAGCTGATTGAAAGAGTGGCCTGGTTTGAAGAAAAACGCCGCCTGCTTGAGGCCCAGCGTATTGATCAACGCACCATGTTTGACCTGGAAATGATCAGCGAACTTGGTTACTGTAACGGCATTGAAAACTACAGTCGTCATCTGACCGGCAGGAAAACCGGTGAACCGCCCCCTAACCTACTTGACTATTTTCCCGATGACTTCCTTCTCTTTATCGATGAAAGTCATATTACTGTTCCCCAGATCGGCGGCATGTACAAGGGCGACCGGTCTCGCAAGAAGACGCTGGTCGAATTTGGTTTCCGCCTGCCCTCGGCCCTGGACAACCGGCCGCTGCGGTTCGAGGAGTTTGATGAGCGGTTGAACCAGGTGATCTATGTCTCGGCTACTCCCGGTAATTTTGAAATTGAACGGGCTGATGGACGTGTTGTGGAACAGGTCATCCGGCCTACCGGCCTGCTGGATCCACTGATCATGGTGCGGCCCGCAACAAATCAGGTGGATGATCTTCTGGAAGAAATCAGGCAGCGAACCGCACTAAATGAGGCGGTACTGGTCACCACGCTGACCAAGCGAATGTCCGAAGATTTGACTGACTATTATGAAAAACTGGGGGTGAATGTGCGCTATCTTCATTCGGATATCAAAACCCTGGAACGTATCGAGCTGGTGAAGGACCTGCGCCGGGGCGAGTTTAACGTGCTCATCGGCATTAACCTGCTCCGTGAGGGGCTGGACATTCCCGAAGTGTCTTTAGTGGCCATTCTTGACGCGGACAAAGAAGGATTCCTGCGCAGTGAGCGGTCATTGACTCAGACCTGCGGCAGGGCATCGCGAAACGACAAGGGTACGGTGATCATGTATGCTGATAAGATTACCGGCTCCATGCAGAGAACCATCGACGAAACCAACAGGCGCCGAAGTCTGCAGCTGGAACACAACCAGACCCACTCCATTATTCCCCAAACCATTAAAAGTTCCATCAAGGATGTGATGGAAACCCTGTATGAAAAAGAAGATCAGCCCCTTTCCCTGGCGGCCGAAGACCTGCCCGATTATAAATCCCTTGACCAATTGCGGAAGGAAATGAAAAAAATGGAGGCGGACATGCTGGCCTCGGCAAAGGATCTTGACTTTGAAGCGGCGGCTGTCCTGCGCGACAAGATCAAAATACTCAAAGAAAAGGAGTTGCTGTGGCTTTAAAAAAGGGCTTCCTCTATCAACTTTCTCTTCTTCTCGTGCCGCCGCTTTACCGCCTGTTGACCGGTCTTCTCTTCGCCACCTGCCGGCTAGAGCGCCATGGTTATGAACACTACCGCAATTGCATCCGCTCCGGCAAACCATTCATTATTGCTTTCTGGCATTACGGCTTGTTTTATATCATCAGCCGCTCAGAAGGAATCGAATATGTTGCCATGGTCAGCCCCAGCAAGGACGGAGAATATATCTCCCGGACATTAAATTTCATGGGTGTGGAGACGGTGCGCGGCTCAAAAAGCAAAGGAGGTATTGCGGCCCTGAAAAAATTGATGCGCAGCATGAAAAAGGGGAAAACCGCCGCCCTGGTGGCGGACGGCTCCCAGGGACCAGCCCGCAAAGCCCAGGCCGGTTCCATCCTTCTTGCAAGCAGGACCGGTGCGCCGATTATCTGTGGGGCTTGGGGAGCCAGCCGTTATCGGGCCTTTAAGAGCTGGGACAGGACAGCCCTGCCCATGCCTTTTGCTAAAATAGGCATGTGGTATGGCGAACCGCTTCATGTGCCGAAAAAACTGGATTCAGAAGGTCTTGAAAAGTATCGGCTCATCCTGGAAAATCGGTTGAATGAACAGTATCACAAGGCATGGACGGAGTTTGGTGTGGAGGAGCATTAGGCGCTTACCACTCCCACATAAACATTTTCCACAGAAGCCAAAAAAATTGCCATATCAGACAATTACGCACAACTATTCAGGTTGACAGTGAGGGATGAAATGGTATATACCGACTTCGAAAACTAATAACCTTTAGCCTACAGTCTAACCAACCTGATAAGACACTAAATATTTTCGGCCAGACCGGCCGATGGTGATTTACGCTCAGGAAAAACCAGATTTAGAGGCGCAACTACCCAAGGAGGTGGTCGGCAGCGAGCTTACGCCCGTGGACAGCCGATAGCTGGAAGCGGAAATGGCTTTTTTCACATTCTTGCTGCCGCATTTACTGCAGGTAACCTCATTAACATTTTTGGCCGACAGGACTATGGTTTCAAACTTGTTGTGACAGTCCTGGCAGAGATATTCATAAATAGGCATTTTCTTTTCCCTATGATAAAATAAACAAAAAAAGGCTCTTTTTTCTTCAGCCTTATACCTTCACCGCAATTGAATCGGTGCTTAAGCTTTCTCTTAAACATAGGCACCCACTAAACCGTTGTCCAGAGTAAAAAGAGATAAAGGAAGTGATATGAATTTTCAGGCCCATCTGAAAAATGTATTTGAAATAATGAAACGGGAATTTGTCGTCTTTTTTCTCGGCGGATTACTGATTCAGCTTCTAAC
>JAYEPA010000241.1:0-2121 GCA_034723545.1 Thermodesulfobacteriota bacterium
GATAAGCGCAGACTTCGATCCAGAAAGTAGCCACACACACCATCCTGGATCCCGGCTAAAAACATGCCGGGATGACGTAATTGGGCAATTTTAACTTATCGTGCTGATTCTGCGTTTTTTATACAGGCTACTCAGAATCTTGTTACTTAGAAGGTGGGGCCACCAAATTGGACTAACCACCGCCCTGTAACTGTTAAGGAGTGCGCCAGATTTGTGCAGGCTGGCGCAGCATAGTTTTGGCTATGTAAGCCTGACTGACCGTGCAAATATGGTGTGCTCCTGAACAGTTACCATATAACAGACATTTACAAGGAACAGATCCATGACCGATGAATTTCATTGTGAATTGATATCCTGGAACCGCATTTACCGGCTCGCACGTCATCTCTATCAAAAAATCGATAAAAACGGATACAAACCCGACATCATCGTCGCTATTGCCCGCGGCGGCTATGTCCCCGCCAGGATCCTCTGTGATTTCATGGGAGTTTATAATCTGACAAGCATCAGGATCGTTCATTATATTGCCGGGGCCAAAAAACAGAAACAGGCCCGTCTGGCCATCCCCCTGTGCTGCGATATCCATGGCAAAAAAGTGTTGCTGGTGGATGACGTCAGCGACACCGGAGACACCTTTGATGTTGCCCTTCCGTATCTCAAAAGCCTGAAGCCGGCTGAGATAAAGACCGCAGTTCTAAATCACAAAAAAACAGCTTCTTATCAGCCTGATTTTTATGCTGAAAAAGTAATCAAATGGCGCTGGCTGATTTACCCGTGGGCAGTCATTGAAGATATCAGCGGTTTTATTGCACAAATGGATCCTTCCCCTGAAACCCATGACGATGCAGTCAGAAGACTGGAAGAAAAATATCATTGCCGGGTGCCCAAAAAAATCATAGACGATGTTTTCAGTTTCATCGGAACGAACAAGGATTGAAAGAATGACATCTTTGATGACAAGGATATAAATGGCGCTGCAGCTAGTCATCCGTTCGCCAACGAGTCCAGAAAATCCGTCAATCCATGCAAATAGATCGAGCCGGATTGAAAAAAACCGGCATTGTGATCACCGCTTATTTTCAGAAACTTTTTGGGTTCTCCGGCTTTTTCAAAAAGACGACAGCCATGATCATAAGGGATAATCTCGTCTTCGGGACTGTGAACAACCAACAGGGGACATTTTTTTGCCGCAGCTCAGCACAGGTGTCGTACTTAAAACGACAAAGAAGCCTGACCGGATACCATGGATAGAGGGAGGATGCCAGGTCCGGGACAGAAGTAAACGATGATTCAAGGATCAAGCCCCGTGGAGAATGGCGACTGGCCAGTCTGGCCGCAACTGCGCCGCCTAGAGAGCGACCGAAAACAACAATTTCAGAAGGTGCGATTTGTTTTTCACCTACCAGATACTGCCAGGCCGCCTCCGCATCAAGATACGTTCCAGCTTCAAAAGGAGACCCGCTGCTCAGTCCATAGCCCCGGTAATCAAAAATAAAAGTGCTGAAGCCAAGTCGATGAAAAATAAGGATGGATTCAAGCCGGTGAGAGATATTACCGCCATTGCCATGACAGAAAAAAATGACCCCTTTTGCCGGGCGGGCGGGAATGAACCAGGCAGATAGATTTTCCCGATCGGATGTTTTCAGGGAGACCCTTTTATACTTAAGACCGATGTCGTCAGGCGTTGAGCCCAGCCCTTTCACCGGAAAATAAAGCAAATGGGACTGCAGGACAAAGAGTATAACAATAATACAGAAATACACGGCCGAAAGCATCACTGTCAATGTCAGGCAAACATTCCACATACTCCTGCCCATGGCCTCTTTCATAATTATTCGTTTAATAAAACGATATTAAAATTATTGTATATTTGTTTTTTTTAACACATAAAATCGCACATTACTGTACGAAATTATTTTAATTATTTTGTAACTATTCAGCTGCACTCCATCTTCGCCCATTTGGGTCTTCTCGAATAGCACCAGTATGCTTCAAAGCCCCAAATGAACAAATATGAAGCACATCTGAACAGACTTCTGAGTTGTTCCGTCAAGATTAATTTAGACAAATTCTAACAAAGGAGAATTTGATTTTTTTAAAGCCTTTAAATATTTATGGCTA
>JAYEPA010000242.1:0-8826 GCA_034723545.1 Thermodesulfobacteriota bacterium
AACCTCACCCGGCCTCGGTATCTGGCCGCCGCCAATGAGGCCGGCGTCGGAAATAGTATGGTGGGGCGCCCTGAAGGGCCTGGTGGTCAAAAGACCTTTTCCCTTGGGCAGCAGCCCCATGATACTGTATATCTTGCTGGTTTCCAGGGCCTCCTCAAAGCCGAGATCAGGCAGGATTGACGGCAGTCTGCGCGCCAGCATGGTTTTACCCGACCCGGGCGGGCCGCTCATCAAGACATTGTGGCCTCCGCTGGCGGCAATTTCCAAGGCCCTTTTGGCGTGCTCTTGACCTTTGACTTCGGAGAAATCTACATCATATTTGTCGCTTTTGCTGAAAATGGCGTCAATATCGACGGAGGCCGGTTCAATTTCATTCAGGCCGGCCAGAAATTCTACAGCCTGGTGCAGATGCTCAATGGGAATGATGTCAATACCGGTAACGATAGCCGCTTCAGAGATGTTTTCTCGGGGAATAAGCATACCCCGTAATCCCATTTCACGTGCAGCCAGAACCATGGACAGAATGCCGGGCACCGGCCGAACCCGGCCGTCCAGGGATAGCTCGCCAGTTACTCCGTAAAGATCCAGAAGATCGCTTGAGAAAACTTCGGAGGCGGCAAGAATACCCAGGGCAATGGGCAGGTCATATCCCGTACCGCCTTTTTTTACGTCCGCCGGCGCAAGGTTGATTGTGATCTTCCGGTTGGGGAATTCATAGCCACTGTTTTTAATGGCGGCCTTGACCCGGTCCTTGCTTTCGCGTACCGCGCCTTCGGCCAGACCCACCGTGGAAAAAGAGGGCAGCCCAAAAGCGATATCCACCTCCACTTCCACGGCCAGTCCATCCACTCCCTGGACGGAGCCGCTATGAATTTTTGCCAGCATGGGTTATTGAATCCGATGTTCAGAGATTGCCAAGTTCTTCATACATGTCTACGTTAAAGCCGATATAAAAATCGTCCCTGATGCGCAGGGTCGGAGCTCTCAAATTGCCGGTCCGTCCCAGTGCATCTTTCAAAAGGTCTTCCCGGTTCTGTTCGGAAGGTGCATAAGTTTTTGTTTTTTTTCCCTTGGCCACGCTGACGTGTTTTGCGTTTTTCAAAAGATCCCAGCCAGCCTCCTCTTTAATGGTCTCCTTACGCGCATTAACCGTTGTCTCGATTGCCATATTGTTTTTTTCAAGAACCTCTTGAGCCTTTTTACAGGAAGTTCAGCCTTTACGCAGATAAGCCCAGTCAATTTTCATGATAACCTCATTGATTCGTGATTTTTGTGGGGATGACAAAGAGTTTTGGATAAGGTAAAATCCCTGCTGTTGAATACTGGCTGCCATAGCCCGTTGAACAACAAGTGACATTTTGATGCTACCACAGGATTGGCTGACGAGTCATTAAAAAAGAGGGATGTTAAAAATGGAGAAAAACAGGGTTACTGTCTTTAAACCATACCCCTTTGAGGTTGGACAGAAAATTCATATTGATTCAGGACGACGTGCCGGTGACTGGCAGGTGGCCGGTGTGGGCGAGACCAAGGTTACCCTGCGCTGCCCGGTGACGCACAAGGAGTTTGAGTGGGCCCGTTTCTGCTATTTTGTCGAGGAACGAGATGATCTGGTCTGGCCGGGTAAGGATTAATTCGCCGTTTTTGCATTAATGATAATGAAATGGACAGAGAGGATGCACGGCCCTGATTTGCAAAGTGTCGAGATCTTGGATGGATTGCACTGCAAGGAGGAAAAAGGGTCAAAGCCTGTCTTGGTTTCACACAAAGACCCCGGCGTTGAAACTGTCGGCCCGGAGAGCGGTTCTCGAATTGTTTGTCGTTTCTGCGGGAATTACATTACCGCTACCAAGGCAAAAATTGAGATGAGGGGCCGTCATGCTCATGTTTTTGCCAACCCGGCCGGAGTTGTTTTTGAGGTCGGTTGTTTTTCAATAGCTCCGGGCTGCAGGAACCAGGGCGAGATGAGCGTCGAGTTCAGCTGGTTTCTCGGCTACGCCTGGCGTTTTTCTCTCTGTTCTCAATGTCGGTCCCATCTTGGCTGGTATTTTCAGTCTGGAAAGGGCAATGGCTTTTACGGTTTGATTCTGGACCATCTTGATGAAATTTTTGATGAAGAGGGTCGAGAACAATGAATGGACGAGAGAGGCTGGTTGTGGGTGTGAGGGGCAATTGAGCGCAGACGGGTGATTAAGGGTTTCGATCCGGAGCACCGCATCCGGAGTCTCTTTGTAGTCGTTTCCCTTTATCAGCCGATATCGGCAGCGTAATGGTAAAGGTGGTGCCTTTTCCCGGTTGACTTTTGACATCAATGGACCCGCCATGTTTGTTGATGATTCCCGAAGAAACGGCAAGGCCCAGGCCGGTACCCTTGTCTATTGATTTTGTCGTAAAGAATGGCCTGAAAATTTTTTCGAGATCAGACGGTGGGATGCCGGTTCCCGTGTCGGCAATGCTCAAAGTCACCAGGGTTTTTTCCACATCCGTGCTGATGCTGATTTTGCCGTTGCCGGCGGAAACAGCGTCGATAGCATTACTGAGCAGATTCAGGATGACCTGCTTGATCTGGTCGGATACGGCCTGAATCCGTACCATGCCGGACGAGAATTCCTTGATAATCTGAATTCGCTTCGACTTGAGCTGTTTGGCGGAGAGGCGCAGCATTTCATCAATGGCCTCATGGAGATCCAGGGAATCGACAATGCCGGACGTGGGCCGGTTGAAGTTTTGCAGATCCCGGATCAGATAGGTCATCCTGTTGCCGGCATCCATGGCCAGGTCTATCATTTTATAACCCTGTTTCGAAAGAGATTCTTTTTTCAGTTCCGTCAGGATGTTCATGATTCCCATGAGCGGATTGTTGAACTCATGGGCCAGGGACGAGGTCAGTTTGCCAACGGCGCTGAGTTTTGCCGCATGCAGGAGCTGTTCATGGGTTTTCTTCAGCTCCACAGTCCTTTTCTCTACCTTTTCTTCAAGTTCCTCGCGGGCCTTCTCCAGCTCTTTTTCCACCAAAACTCGTTTGGAGATGTCACGGGCCGTATGGACGCTTCCGGTGATATTGCCGTCACTATCAAAGAGAGGAGCGGTTGTCACCATGTAATGGCCTCCAAGACGATCTTCATACAGGTCGGAAGAATGACTCAGGCCGTCTCGCAATGTTTTTGTATGAGGGCAGTCGAGCGGGGGAGTGTTGGTCTGGTGGACACATTCGTAACAGGTAAGGCCGATGCAGTCCCTGGGATGCATCCCCAGTCGGTCCGCCATGGCCCTGTTGATTCGGGTGATTCGGTGTTTTTTGTCCAGCAGGGCAATCAGGTCGGGGATCGCGTCAAAGGTCTGTTCCCATTCACGCTTGGCCTCAAGGATTTTCAGGTCTGATTCACGCCGGAATTTTCCGTTGCGGGTTCGAAAATCTGGATTCTTTTTTTTGTTTATATCTTTCATGGGAGGTTAAAAGTCAGTAGTTTTACGTATATTTAAAAATAAATTTACTTCTGTCAACAACGACTTATGTTTTTTGTATAGATAATTTGAAAGGGGTTTAAGCCATGACGAAAATACTAGCCGGGGATATTGGCGGCACCAAGACGATTCTGGCGATTTTCTCCAGTGAAAAAGAAAGAGTTCCCCTGTTTGAAAAAACGTATAAAAGTATAGATTTTCAGGGGCTTGAAGCCATGATCGCTGATTTTCTCAGCCGGACGGAAATCGAGATTTCCCATGCCTGCTTCGGTGTTGCCGGGCCCGTGAATCAAGATCGAGCCCGTCTGACCAACCTGGGCTGGGAAATTGACTGCAGGAGCGTAGAGAAAGAGACAGGTCTTTCACGCGTCATGCTGGTCAACGATCTTTTTGCCGTGGCCTCTGCAGTGCCCTTTCTTGGGCCCAGTGATCTTATTACCCTGAATAAAGGTATTCCCGATCCGGCCGGAACAATTGCGGTCATCGCTCCCGGAACCGGACTGGGTGAGGCTTTTTTGACTTGGGACGGCTCACATTACCAGGCCTTTGCCTCGGAAGGCGGCCATGCCGATTTCGCGCCAACAACCGACCTTGAGATGGAACTCCTGGCCTGGCTACGCGAAAAAAATGATCATGTCAGTTATGAACAGGTCTGTTCCGGTCTCGGGATCCCGCATCTATATTCTTTTTTGAAGGAAAAGGGATACGACCGGGAGACGGATTGGCTTGCCGATAAACTGCGCAAGGCACCGGATCCGAATCCGGTGATTATGGAGGCAGCGCTGGGAAAAAGAAAATGCAGCCTCTGTCAACAGACCCTGGTCATGTTTGTTTCTATTCTGGCCGGCGAGGCCGGCAACATGGCGGTGAGTCTGCTCGCCCGCGGCGGCGTCTATCTTGGCGGCGGCATTCCAGGCCGCATCCTGCCGGCCCTGCGGGAAAAGGAGTTTATGGCAGGGTTTTGCCGAAAAGGCAGAATGGCCGGCCTGCTGCATGAAATTCCGGTGTATGTGATTCTGAATACGAAAGCGGCATTGTTTGGGGCCGCTATTTTGGCATTAGAAAGGCTGAAGGCTGAAGGGGAAAATTGATATGGCAAAGTATGATTTTGATCTCGGAGTAATTGGCGGCGGAGCAGCGGGACTCACCGTGACAGCCGGAGCGGCACAGTTAGGGGCAAAGACCCTGCTGGTGGAAAAGGAAGAAAGTTTGGGAGGTGATTGCCTCCATTTCGGCTGCGTGCCCAGCAAGACCCTGATTCGGTCGGCAAAAGTCTATCACCTTATGAAAAGGGCGCCTGACTTCGGCCTGCCGCCGGTTGCTCCAGGGCCGGTTGATTTCAGCAAAGTGGCCCAACGCATCAGTTCGGTCATCTCGGTCATTCAGAAGCATGATTCCGTGGAAAGGTTTTGTGGGCTGGGCGCCCGGGTGGAGTTTGGCTCTCCCCGTTTCATTGATGAACACAGCATCCGGCTGAACAACAAAATATGGTCGGCCAGATCATGGGTCATTGCCACCGGCTCAAGTCCGGCCTCGCCTCCGGTGCCCGGTCTTGATCAGGTTGATTATCTCACCAACAAGGATCTTTTTTCCCTGGACTCTCTGCCTGAATCCATGGTGATTTTCGGGGCTGGTCCCATTGCCATTGAGATGGCCCAATCTTTTAATCGGCTGGGGACAAAGGTGACGGTGCTGCAGCGCAGCGGCCAGATTCTCAGCAAGGAAGACAAGGATATGGCGGATCGGGTCATGCAGGTGATGAGTGATGAGGGTGTTACTTTTTTACTTGGTGTCACTGTGGCAAGCGTGAAGGATCTTGGCCGGGAAAAAGAGGTTGTTGTCCAGGATAAGGGTGGCAAATATCAGACGGTTAAGGCCGAAAAACTGCTTGTTGCCATGGGGAGAGCCCCCAATGTTCAGGATCTGGGGCTGGAAGAGATCGATATCGAGCTTTCCAGGCGCGGTATTGTTGTTGATTCGCGGCTGCGGACGCGTCATCATCATATTTATGCGGCTGGTGATGTCAACGGTGTCTTTCAGTTTACCCATGCGGCCGGCTACGAGGGCTCCATCGTGGTGAGCAATGCTATCTTCCATTTACCCCGGAAAGTGAATTATACCCTGATGCCCTGGTGTACGTATTCTGATCCGGAGCTGGCCAGTATCGGCATGAATGAAAAAGCGGCCAGCAAGGCCGGTATTTCCTACACGGTATGGAGTGAGGATTTGAAGGATAATGACCGATTTTTGGCCGAGGGTGGCCGGACCGGCAAGATTAAAATGATTCTGGATGAAAAGGATCATCCCATCGGTGTGCAGATTCTCGGCCCCCATGGCGGTGAACTTCTCTCCGAATGGGTTGCGACCCTGAACGGCAAGATGAAATTAAGCGTCTTAGCCGGGGCGGTGCATCCCTATCCAACTTTAAGCGAAGTCAATAAACGAGTGGTCGGCTCATTTTTTTCTCCCAAGATTTTTTCAAGCACGGTGAAAAAAGGTTTGAAACTTTTTTTTCAACTCAAAGGCCCGGCTTGTGATCCCAGCTCCGATCTCAAATCGTAAATAAAAAAAATTTAGGAAACAAGGCTCCACAAAAAACATTTTTTTGTTTGACCGGAGGCCCTACGATTTCATAGAATAATTTTAATGTCTTTTTGGAATATGATGCGGAAAGCTTCATGTTTCTTTTTTAAGTCTTTAAAAGGAGGTTTTCTGTGAAATTGTCTTTACGGGTACGAGTCCTGGTGATTCCCCTGATCCTAATGGTATTTTCCTGTGTTATTGGCGTTGGTGTCTCTCTGGTTTTGCAGAAAATGATGTGGCAGTGTCAGGTAGAGGAGTTATCTTCGAGCCAGGTTAACCTGGCACAAAAGAGCATGGACAGCCTGAAAGGGCAGGCCATGACCATAGCTGCCATGGCCGCCGAGGTTCCCGGAGTTCGCGAGGCCTATCATCTGGCCCATCAAGGGCATGAGGCTGAGGGCCGGATGGTCCTGCGAGACAGTTTTGACCAGCTGCACAGTCAGGTGGCCAAGACTCTCGGTATCAGTAATTTCAAGGTTCATTTTCATCTGCCGCCGGCAAAAAGTTTTTTGCGGATTTGGAGAAAGCCGGGACAAAAAGATGGCGGTGATGATCTTTCGTCGTTCCGGAAAACAGTTTTAAAGGTGAATCAGGATAAGGCCAAGGTTGCTGGAATTGAGATCGGCCGCGGCGGTTTTGTGGTCAGGGGGCTTGTTCCCATTACGGCGGAAAATGGTAAACATCTTGGCTCGGTGGAAGGTCTTGTTGGTCTGAACCGGATGTTTGAAACAGCAAAAATTTCCACAGCGGATGAAGTGGCTGTGTATATGCTGGAAAGTGAATTGTCCATTGCCCGCAAATTAAAGGAAAAGAATTTACCCTTAACCGGCAATATGGTGCGGGTGTTTTCCTCTGCCAAGGATTTAACGGATCCTTATATTGAGGCCTCGCTGCTGAGTCGGGTAACAGATGGGCCTGTCAGTGATAAGATTGCAGACCGATTCCTCACCGCCTTGCCCATTAATGATTTTTCCGGCAACCAAAAGGGCGTTCTTGTTTATGTCACGGATGCAAGCGAAGAGCTGGCCATGCTTTCTAAAGTTAATTTGGCCCTATATGTGGGCGGCGCCCTGTTTATCGTCAGTATTTCCCTGTTCCTTTATTTTACCAGTTCCTATATTGTCAAAGCATTGAGCCGCTCTATTATTTCGTTGGAAAACGGCAGTTGCAGCGTCATGGATTCTTCGGGAGAGATTTCAAGTTCCAGTAATTCCCTGGCTGAAGGGGCCTCGGAGCAGGCGGCTGCTTTGGAGGAAACATCCTCGGCCATGGAGGAGACTTCTTCAATGACAAGGAGGAATGCCGATAATGCCAATGAGGCTGACAGCCTGATGAAGGATGCCAACCAAGTGATTGGCAAGGCATCGGATTCCATGGATGAGCTCACCGTGTCGATGAAGGAGATTTCCGAGTCCAGCGTGGAAATTTCCAAGATCATTAAAACAATAGATGAAATCGCTTTTCAGACAAATCTGTTGGCCCTGAATGCCGCTGTTGAGGCGGCCCGGGCTGGTGAGGCCGGGGCCGGTTTTGCCGTGGTTGCCGATGAAGTTCGCAGCCTGGCTCTCCGTTCGAATGAGGCGGCTTCAAATACGGCCTCCTTGATTGAAACCACAGTGCACAAGGTCGATGCTGGAGAAAAAATTGTTCAGCAGACCAATGAGGCTTTCAGTGAGGTGGCCAGAATAGGAAATTCCGTTGGAGAGATTGTAGGTGAGATTACAGCCGCTTCCAATGAACAGGCTAAGGGCATTGAAGAGATTAACAGGGCCATGACCGAGATGGGGACGGTAACCGACCGGAATGCCGCCACCGCCGAGGAGTCCGCCGCATCATCAACTGAATTGGCGGAGCAGGCTAAACAGTTGCAGAATGTTGTTGTGGACCTGAAGTCAATTCTGAGTGGAGCCGGGACGACAAGTTTTGTCAGCGAAGAAATGTCAGGCCAAAACAATAAAGATACTTCTCCTGCCAGATCTGCCAGATCTGCTCCCCGGCGGGAACAGAGCCGGATTGAAGCTCCAAAGAAGAAAAAAAATAAGGCTGAAGACATGATCCCCTTTGACGATGATGATTTTCAAGATTTTTAACTCTCTATGTTCAGCCGGATGATTGCCAGCCTGCAAAAAGGTGAATTTCATTCGGCAGAGGAACTGGGGCCGCGTTTTCATGCAGCGGTCGTCAAAAAAATGGGGGTGCTAAAGCAGCCTTTTCTTTGTCGAAGTCAGGACAAGAAAATTAATCCTTCTCTGAAAGAGATGCTCTGGGCAGCCTTTGTTCTTAAGAGTCGTGAGAGTGTGGAGACTGTAGTCTCCCTCATCACCTCGGAAGAATACGACAGCTGGAAAAGCCGGAAAGGACAGACGGAAATGTCTGACCTTTCCCAACTGGTTGATCAAAAGATCAGCCGATATGTTGTGGAATTTTACACTCTTGCTCCGGATGAGGATTTTAAGGCAAAGCTTGCGGTTCTAGTAGGGGAATTGATGAATGGATAAAAGTTTTGAAAAATCTTTTTTTTGCCACGAAACCCACAAACTACACGAAAATAAAAGAAAAAATTACGGTTTTGTAAATATTCGGCTATGCCGTTTCTATGGTTTCGATTGTAGGGGCAACCCTTGTGGTTGCCCTTTTTTGATTGCTACGCCGGGAAAGGGTACCCACAAGGGGTACCCCTACGGTTCGTGGCTGAAAACAAATATTTTTTTAGTGACTTACTCCTGAAAGGCTGGCATAAAAAACAAGAAACTGGAAACCGTTTTTGAAACAAGGACT
>JAYEPA010000242.1:8926-27959 GCA_034723545.1 Thermodesulfobacteriota bacterium
GGGAAAGGGTACCCACAAGGGGTACCCCTACGGTTCGTGGCTGAAAACAAATATTTTTTTAGTGACTTACTCCTGAAAGGCTGGCATAAAAAACAAGAAACTGGAAACCGTTTTTGAAACAAGGACTTGCCTCTACGACAAGGCACTTATCCTAAGAAATCTGATGTTTTCTTCCGCTTTAGTGGGTTAGAAAAAATAGCGAAGACGCAATTCCAGTTTGTTGCTGTATAATTTTTCGCCGTATTCAGTTGAGCTTCCACCGTTAAAATAGGAAAAACGAACCCGTAATTCCCAATTTGTCAATCCTGTATAGATCAACTCCGGCATGATGGAGTAACTCTGATCCTCCAGGTTAATCATTGTCGTGAGAGCCGGCGTGAAGTAGAGAATGTCAAAAGGTTCCTTCTGGCTGAAACGGGCATAGATGTAATCGCGGCCGGGTTGTGGCCGGCCATATCCTTTCAGACTCAACTCCCTGGCCTTGTCAAGAAGACGTGATCCCGATAGTGTCCCTTCATTTGCACCATCCTCGACAAGCTGATAGAAACGTGTCATTTCATCTTCTGAGTAACCGGCGCCATTATGGTAAAATTCAATGATGGAGGTGAGATCGTTTTCCGATAAATAACGGAGGCCCAGCAGATAGGAAGTGGCCGAAGTATTTTGGACAACGACGGAATTGTCTTCGTCAAGGGTGATTTTTCGGTGCTTGGGCACATAAGCCCATTCTCCGTGGATTTCAAAGTTTGAGGCTAGGTTTCTGGAAAAATCCAGACCATATCGGCTTGTGCGGCTGTTTCCCGTGTAAAGGATCAGGTCAATGTCCGTGTCCAGAAAGAGGAAATAGAGCTTGGCCGCAAGATTAAGATTATTGACTTCTCCAAAGTCGTCATTGAAGTCATCCCACACCGGCAGGATTACTGTTGTCAGAGCGGCCGTCCGTAGAGCTCCGGTATAGCTTTTAATAAGATCAATTTCCGTTGTTATGTAACCCTCCAGAGCCTCTTCCGGGTCGTTCGGGTCTTTTCTGCGGTTGATAAAACCCACTGGATTCCAGGCATACCCTTTGCCCCATTTGTATGATTTTTTGCCGATACTGCCGGTGAAATGGGGTGTGGGTTTTATTGAGGCATAGGCTTCATAGACATCAGATATATCATACCAGCCAATATCATCCTGCTGGGCAGCAGCCTTGAGCAGCCAGTTGAAACTGCTTATGCCTTGGTCATATCTGCCGTCAAGCTGCAGACTGCCGCTGAAACGATCCAAAGTTGAGAGGTTGTGGGCAGGGTTTAGCAGGGAGAAGGCGGAACTCTGGTTGATATCCATGTGCTCCCACTTGAGCTCCGCGTAACCGCCCATCTTCAGGGTTTTTTTCTCAAACTCTTCCAGTTCAAAGGTGAACTCGTCATCCGCAAAAATTTGCGTGGGATAAAGCAGGAGAAAAAGGAGCAGCCAGCCGCACAGATAAATTCTGGAAGGTTGTCCGAGAATAGACATTTCCGGACCGCCTCCTAACGCAGTTCATCAACCTTGGACATATAATTAAGGGTAAACACTTCGTCCGCGAATTCTTTTTCCCGAACCTCGCCAAAAAGCATCACGGAGCGGTAACCCTGGTAAATGGGGCTGTCGGTTTCAAGTATTGACGGCCTGACAAGCCCATTGTCAAAATCCTTGATTTTCGAATAATGCAGGGTTTTGATCAACATGCCGCTGATGGCGTAACATTCAATTGTGGTTGGCAACAGGATTTTTTTGTCAACCTGCATCTTCAGACGGGCATAGGCCACAGATGCTGACCTGGCCTTGAGGTCGAGCAGGTAGAAATCGTCTTCTTCGCTTATCTGTTCCACTTCATATTCTACGTGATAGTCCAGGCGCAGTATGTCGGAATTGTTGAAAATTCCGCCCACCACTGACTGCAGGCTGGTAATACGTATGGGCTTGCCCACATTGGGAATGTAGAGCCACATGTTATCGCCCAGACGAAGGGTGGAGCGGCCCTTTTCGCTGGCCGGCGAGAGGAACAGGGCTACCATTTTATCCTGTCCCTTTTTGACCGTGTAGAGAACGAATTCCTTTTTTTTACCGTCAGGCTCAATGTTGATCAGCTTGCGGTACATCTCATAGGATTGAGGCTGCATATTTTGATCAACTTGACGCAGAATTTCATTGCCGTCCAAGGCGAAAGCGGCAGTCGGTATAAACAGGGACAGAAGGAGATAGCCCAGAGCTGTTATTGCTGGTTTCATTATTTTTGCCATTATTTTTCGTTTTTAATTAACACAGTTTTCACAACACTGGAGGCAGTTCCGGTTTTTGCAACATATTGAATATGATGCTCATCCAGAACCTGTTTCATTTTGTCGCCAAAATCTCCGGCAATAACGAGTGTCACGTCCTTGTCGGCAAGAAATAAAGCGGCGCTTGGTCCGGCTCGGCGTGACTGATTTCTGGCTGGATTCTCCAGGGCCTCAAGAAAATTTCCCTTTTCATCGAAAATCAGAAAAAAGGGAGTTCTCCCGGCCTGCTCATTGATGGCCGCGTCCTTTTCCTGACCGGCCGCTGCCACGGCAATCTTCACTGCAGCGGCAGAAGCTCCAGCAGCAAGGGCAAAGAGCAGAAATAAAGTAAAACTTACAATAATAGCTGATGCACTTTTTTTTCTCATGGGTTCCTCCACATTGTTTTTGCCACGAAATCTACGAAAACAAGAGAAAAATTTTTGTGTTTTTTGTGGGGTTCGTGGCTGAAAATAAGATTTTTCCTTACACATGCCTGAGCGCCGTTATCGGATCCATTCTTGCAGCTTTCCAGGCAGGCTGCAGGCTGGCAAGGACGGCAATGGCAATGACAATGGCGGAGACGGTGATAATGTCACCTGCGCCAATGGTTGGTGAAAGCAGCAGACCTTTCTGGCGGCCGAAATCAAAATTTATTTGGGCCGCATTCATCCAGGCAATGGCGGCAAGGCTGGTGATAACACCGACAAAAGTGCCGAATACCCCGAGCAGAAAACCCTCAACGACAAAGAGAGAGAGGATTTTGTTCGGCACCGTGCCAATGGCGGCAATAGTGCCGATTTCATTGATACGTTCATACACCGCCATGACCATCACATTCATGATGCTCACCAAGACAATGGCCACCAGCATAATTTTGATAAAAAAGGTCATCAGATCAATCATCCGGGCTATATTAAAAAACGGAGTCAATTTTTGCCAGGTGTGGACTTCAAAGACCGGTTTGTCCATCTTGTTTTTTATGGGCCCGAGCTGCGCCTTTATCCCGGCAAAGACCTTATCTAAACGATCCATATTTTTCAGGCGAATGGCAATTTCACTGATTTCCTTATCCTCAATCCGCAAAAGGGTCCGAGCGTCATGGAGATGGATGAATCCGTCCCTGCCACCCGGTCCGGAGATTCCTTCCAGAATACCGCGCACAATAAAAGGCTGGCCGTTCACCGAGCCATCCTTGTTGGTGGCCACAAGGACTATGGTGTCGCCGATTTTGACCTTCATGCCTTTGGCAATAAGCTCGGGAACAAGAATTTCCCCTTTTTCAAGGAGGCCTTCCTTTTTGCCCTTGATGATTCGATCGGTAAGCATGGGGACGGTTCGCATCTCCTGGGCCGGATTGACAGCGTTTAAACGAATATTTGTTGTTTCGGTAAAGTTGCTGAACATGGCGCCAAGCTTGATCCGCATGGAATAGGCCTCAACCGCCTCATTCTTGTCCAAGATGTCCTTGACCATGGCAACCTGTTTCCCTTTCAGGTTACGATCCAGGGGCAGGCTGTCCATAGAGGCGAGGTAGCCCTTGCGGTGGATCTGGATATGACCCAGCATGGAGTCGGTGATCTGGCCGATCATCATGGCCTTGAAGGAACCGGATACGGAAATAAAAAGAAGCACCGCCACAACACCCAGGGTGATGAGCATGGAGGTGAGCAGGGTTCGCCGTCTGTAGCGCTGCAGGTTGCGGGTGGCAAGTTTAAAAATATTGAACATGGTATCCTCGTTAAAGTTCACCAAGGACTAACATCCTTGAAAAACTGAATATTGTAAGAATTCACCAGGCTTTTACACCAGTCTGCCGTCTTCCAGGGTAAAAATCGTCTCGGCATTGCCAACCACTTTAGGATCGTGGGTGGAAAAGATAAAGGTGGTGCCGAATTCGTCACGCATTTCTTTCATGAGTCCGATAATCAGGTTTGCTGTTTTTCTGTCCAGATTGGCAGTGGGCTCATCGGCAAGCACAAGCCTGGCATTGGTCACCAGGGCGCGTGCCACGGCCACCCGCTGTTTCTGGCCGCCGGAGATCTGGTTGGGGTATTTGGCGCCCTGATCTCCCATGCCCACGGCTTTAAGCAATTCCTGTACCTGGTCCTGCCGTTTCTGTTTTGGCAGGTTCTGCACCATCTGCAGGGGATATTCAACATTTTCAAAGACGGTGAGGACGGGAATGAGGTTGAAATCCTGGAACACGAAGCCGATATGTTCTCCCCTGAAAAGGGCGGCCTGAGTGCGATTCAATCGGGTCGTATCCTGACCGACAACTTCAAGAGAGCCGCCGGTGGGCGGATCAAGGCAACCGATCATGTTGAGAAGGGTTGATTTCCCGCTTCCCGACGGACCGACGAAAGAAACAAAGGAAGCAGGTTCAATCGTGAAATCCACGCCCCGGATCGCCTTGACTTCAATATCGCCGGCCATATATGTTTTTTTAAGTTGCCGGGCTGTAATTAGAGACATTATTTTATCCTTTTTTTGTAAGGGTTCACCAGCACCTCATCTTCGCCCGTTTTGGCCTTCTCACATAGAGGGGCTATAGCTCGAAGTCCCAAACGAACGAATATAAGGCACTGGTAAACCCTTACAACCCTGAGGTTACCAAGATTTATAGCCCCTGGTGAACTATTACCTTTTTCCACTATTTTTTTGAAACCCTCTCTGTTCAATCGATCTGTCTTGGTCCCTCAGCCTTTTTTCCGGACGCCAGCCATTCGGTGAGAAGGCCGTTAGCTGCAGAGAACAGGATCATGTAAAAAGACAACACCAGAGTATAGACTGTTCCGAAATAATACACCATGAGTGGCAGAAGGGGAAGTTTGACACTCCGGCTGTAAAGAAAGGAGGCAACAAGGGCGGGCCGCATTCCTTTTTTGTGGAAATCTTTAAGCATTCCATACCAGGCATAAATCGGTCCCATGGAAATGATGCCGCTGACAATGGCGATCAAAAATCCCTTTAGGCCGGAGTCATGCCCTACATGGTTCCGAATCCAGTCCGGCTTGATAAACAGATTTAAAAGAAACATAAGAAAGCAGACCAGCACCAATATCGGCGCCAGCCTGGAAAGCATTTTCAAGCCAAAATGCAGGGCATGAATTGATCTTTCCGGGGCCAGAAGAAACGCGAGACCATAGAGGGCGCTAACAACAGCTAGAAAAATGAATAGGCTGGCTTTGGATTGTTTTTTTCCTTTCTTTTTTTGCGGAGAAGAAGTTGTCATGAGAGCGTAACTCCCAGGGTATGCAGGGTGATTAAAGTAAGAAAGGCAATGATGAGAGCAAAGATGAAAGAAAGGATGTTACGCACCAGGGCAAAACGCAAGCCAAAAGACTGCATTTCAGCCGGGAGCTGAATACTGCCCACCGTGACCCAGCTTACCAGCAATGCGGTAACCGCAACCAGGCCCATGCCCTGGTCCAGAAGTTCTCCGCCTAATACGTAGCTGATCAGGGGATTGCCGGTTGAAATGGAACCGAATGTCGCGCCGGTCAGTGCGTCCGCCAACAGTCCTCCGCCCAGAAAATTGGTCATCCTGCCAATTGGCGCGAATTCGATGAAAAGTCCGGAAAGAAAAATTATCGCCAGGATGTTCGGCAGGGTCCGGCCAAACATTTTTATGGTTTTTCGCGCGCTTTCAAAAACTTTGTTACCGTCGGTTTTTTGTTTTTGCACGGAACGTTCCTTGTTGGCGAAGGCTTATTTTACTCATAAAGTCGCTTTTTTATTCCTTGGAGATGGATAATGGTCATATGCACACAATAACGATCCTGTGGGCTATTTCAAGTAAAATGATTTGTAACTGTTCAGCTGCACTCCATCTTCGCCCATATTTGGTCTTCTCGAATAGCACCAGTGCGGAGTCTTCGCTCCGCTCCGCTTACCGTTCAAAACCCAGGTAAGCGTAGACTTCGAGTGCCCTTGGGGTGCACATCTGAACAGTTACAGGCCGAGTTTTTTGTAACATTTTTACATACGCTGAAAGTTACAATGATTTTACTGTTTGAACAGTTTTGGTTTTCAGCCTGAAGGGCGCAAGTCGGAATCGTTTATTTTTTCGGCAATATCAAGAAAGATGCTCGCCGTGGTGGAATCCGGAGAAGAGATCATCAAGGGGATTCCGCTGTCGCCGCCCTGGCTGATTTCCAAGTCAATGGGGATAGCGCCCAGTAGTGGCAGCCCGGTTTCCTCGCTGAGCTTTTTTCCCCCGCCGTGTCCGAAAATGTCGATGTGTTCCGAGGAGTGAGCGCATTGGAAATAGGACATATTTTCTATCAGTCCGAAAATCTCTCGTTTATGCTTGGCAAATAGTTCAATAGAGCGCCTGACGTCGGCAAGAGCCACTTCCTGCGGGGTTGTTACCATCAGAACCCGAACCTTGGGAAGCGCGTGGGCAATGGTGATGGACGGATCGCCGGTGCCTGGCGGAAGATCAACGACAAGATAATCGAGTTCTCCCCACATCACTTCACTCAAAAGCTGATTTATTGTTTTGGCAACAAGCGGGCCGCGCCAGATGATCGCTTGCCCCTTTGCCATCAGCATGCCGAATGACATGATTTTGAGACCGAATTTTTCCACGGGCACGAGCATGCCGTCTTTCATATCCGGTTTGCCGGATAAGCCCAGCATGAGCGGCACACTGGGACCATAAAGATCGGCATCCAGCAGGCCGACACTGTGTCCCTTTTTCGCCAGGGCCAGGGCGATATTGACCGCTATGGACGTTTTCCCCACTCCTCCCTTGCCGCTGGCAACCGCCAGAAAATGTTTTACTTTTTTGATTCCCCGTAGAGATGGTTTGGGGAACAGTCCTTCACGTTCATCATCGCTCAATACGGTAATTCCGATATCAACCGAGGTGACTTCGGAGAGATCTTTCAGCGCCTCCTTGATTTCGGCAACCATGCGATTTTTTAAAGGATATTTTAAAGTTGGCAGAGCCAGGGTGAGCGTGACATTGCCGGACGCCAGCGAGATGTTTTTGATCATGCCGATATCGAGCAGGTTTTTGCCAAGCTTAGGCTCTTTGACATTTTTCAGTGCTTTTTTTATTTGTTGTTCATTGATCATGGGTGCCTCCGGGAGAGTTGTTCATGGATGGGGTGTGCAACATTTAAGACAGCCGGCTGCGAACCCACTGGATGATACCATTATTGTCCATTTTTACCATCCTGATACATATCCGGCCAAACCAAGCAACAGGCCCACGGCAAGGTTAATGACCTTGATTTTAAGAAAATCTTTCCGGGATTCAGCCAGCATGGGCAGCATGCCGTGGCCGTCCTGGACAACGGAGCTGGCCAGAAAAATGCTGAATGGAATGCTACCTTCGACATAAAGGGTTAAAAAGACGAGATGGGGCCCGGATTCAGGGATTATTCCTACCAGGCAGGCCACCAGGAGAACAATGAGCTGGTTTTCCTGCAACCAGTTAGCAAGCTGGAAGTGATCCACCAGCAGATGCATGGCGAAAAGCGCCCCGAAAGTCCAGAGGAAGACTCTGGGGACATGGCCTTTGACGACATGGTTCCACAGATGTTCCTCAAGAAAATGATCCGGTACAGTGGAAACGATAAAAAGTGCGACACCGGCAACACTCACCAGGGTGATCCGTATCCAGTTCCAGACAGGCGGGCCCATCAGGCCGCTTCCCACCGTAAAAATAAACAGAAGCAGTGTCAGGCCGAGGATACCGCGGGCTGGAGAGCAGTGCAGCCACTGTTCCCTGAGATTTCCCCAGGGAAAACAATGGCAGAGCTCGGGTTCATGGATTTTAAATTCATGGACGCAACCGGCATCGGTCGTGCTTTGCTTGGTGAACAGGGTATCCGTGATGTATCCGGCTCCAAGGCCCACAAACAGGAGAATGATAAAGACAAGCGGTGCCTGCTTGGGGACCAGGGTAAGCATGACAAAGGCTTCGTCCCCGCTGGTGGCAATCATGGCTGCGACAACCGCTCCCAGGGTAACTTCCCGGTGAGAATAAAGCGAAACCACGGCAAAGGCTCCCAGGCATCCGGGCGTGGCGCCCAGAAAAGAGGCGAGAAGATACTGCTTCAACCGGCTGCCGCGCAAACCTTCCTGCCAGACCCCCCGGGAAAGAATATTAAGATATTCAATCACCACCATCATCATGGCGACAAAGCCGGTTATCATCACGGCATGTGTAATTGTTTGCTGCAGGAGAGAGGTCATTGAACTATCTCAATTTTCGCATTTTGCAACTATTCAGCTGCACCCCATCTTCGCCCATTAAGAGCTTCTCGAGTAACATTAGTACGCTTCAAATCTCTAAATGAACAAATATGGGGCACATCTGAACAGTTACAGATCGAGTTTTTCGAACATTTTTACATACGCTGAATAGTTACGACATTTTATAAAATAACCATACATACATAATCGGCAACCGGCAAAGGTTTCAGCGAATAAGTTAATTACGAGAAAAAGATTGAGGGCCATTCTCCTTGCGCAGGGCAAAGGGTGGAGTTAGAGTGATCTCAGGTGGCATTGTCCCGTATGCGTTGCTCTCCGGAATGCTGATTATTTAGTATCTATTCAGCTGCACCCCACGGAGTCTTCGCTTACCTCTTCGTCCATTTAAGCCTTTTCGAATAGCACCAGTATGCTTCAAAGTCTTAAATAAACGAATATGGGGCACATCTGAATAGATACATTCGGTGGTTTTGGTCATTTTGAGATACTCGCTGAATAGTTACATTATTTATAAACAATAATTCATATAGGAAAGGTTGCAACTCTTGTCTGCCCGGAACGATTTTTCTTTATCAACAGAGCTTGAGCCTGTTTTTTTAATTCTGAAGGAAAAGCAGAAATTTTACGAGCAGCATGCTCTCCATCCCAGGCACGATAATTTGCTTAAAGCCTTTTGTGATGTCATCTACCTTGATTACGATATCCAGGCCTTTTTTCGTGCCAGTGTTACCGTGGCTAAGGTTCTTGGTGATTTTCAGGCTGCTTTCTATCTCCATGCCAAAAAGTCCGGTGAGCTGCGCTGTGTCTGTGATAGTGAGCAGGGCATTATTGAGCCGCCTGGGCTGGCCGGAAAGAGTCTGCATCCCTCAGCACATCCCTATGAAATGGGAAACAGCCTCGTTACTCCCCTTTTCGCCAGATCCAGACGTCATGGTGAAACAGGTGAATATCCTGAAAGAACGGGACAGGATAGCAAGTCTCTGTCCCGGGAAGATTTATACGATCCTGATCCCTATTTCAGCAGTTATTCCTTGCTTGGCCTGTATGTTGTTTCTCCGCTGGATCAATTGAGCCGGGAGGATCGTCTTTTTTTTGAGGTGCTCTGTCCCTGGATCGGCCATAAGTTGAACAACCGTCTGTTAAGCTGCCGCCATATTGAGCATCTTACTTTTCTCAATGCCCTTGGCCGGGATATCGGCCATGATGTCATTGTTCCGAATATGCATCTCAAGTATCTGTTACGCCAGCTGGAGAAGGAGATTGTTTCTCTTGGAGACATTGAGGAGGCGATTAACATCAGGGTGGACCTGAAAGCCATTCCAGAGGTTTGTTCATCCGTTTTGGCAGAGTATGGAGAGGTGCGGCAAGAGCTGTGCGAATGGCATCAGAAACTGTTCAAATATCACAATCAGATTTCACTTTTTCTTGAAAGTTTATTCCGCCAGCAACATTTCAGCCGTGGTCATTTTGTTCTCCAGGCAAAGCAATGTTTTGTGGAGCGTGACATCATTATCCCCCAGCTTGACATCTACGCAAGCAGGCTGGAGAAGAGGGGGGTTACGATCGATAAACCGAAGGATATGTATGAGCAGGAATTTCCGTTAATGGTCGATATTGGCCTGTTGTCTCAGGTTTATGCCAATCTGTTTTCCAATGCCGTTAAATATACGGAAGAAATCATCGATCACAGGGGAATCTCACGCAAGGCCATAGCTTATGGCGCGGAAAAGGTGGAAAATTTTCCACAGCTCGGGCTCACGGGGATTAAATTTAATGTCTTCAGCACCGGCCGGCCTCTTACTGCGGAGGAGAGGGCGACGATTTTTCAGGAAGGGGCCCGTGGAAAGCATACGGCAGGAATACAGGGGACTGGACATGGCCTTGATTTTATCAACAGGGTCGTCAAATTGCATGGGGGAAAAACCGGCTGTGAAGCCAACGATGAGGGGAATAATTTTTATTTTATTTTACCGCTTTCAAGCATACAGAAATCTATTTTTAATGAATAGTTATGGTGCGTTAAGGTAACTTCTTAATAAGTAGTGGCAACCTGTAAACAAATCCCCCTCAATCCCCCTTTAATAAAGGGGGAGGTTGTTGGTATGCCACCATTTATTGAAAAGTTACGCGTTAAGATATGACGCATCCCCAGCTTTAGAGGTAAATAAGCATGAGTAATTGGTTTACGATCAATTCCTTGCAGGCTTTGGGTATTTTATTTACTTGCGGGTATTTTGGCGGCCAGTTTGCCAATTGGCTCAAATTCCCCAGGGTAAGCGGATATATCCTTGCCGGAATTTTGTTAAGCCCCTCCCTCTCCGGTTTAATTCCCGAGGAGTTGATAAAAGATCGATTTTCAATCGTAATCGATATATCGTTGGCGATCATTGCCTATTCTATCGGCGGCAGCCTGAAACTGTCGAGACTCAAACAACTGGGTAAAAGTATCTTCTGGGTGACCGTGAGCCAAGCTCTTGGAGCCTTCTTTTTATCCTTTATCCTGATCATGCCCCTGGGATTTTTTAACCTCAACTTCCCCCTCCCCAATGCCTCTTTTTGGGAAGTTTATCTGCCATTGGCGCTTATTATTGGGGCAGTCTCCACGGCTACGGCTCCTGCTGCTGTTTTGGCGATCGTACATGAATATAAAGCCAGGGGCCCGTTAACCACCACTCTTCTGGGGGTAGTGGCTCTGGATGACGGTATTGCAATTATCTTTTATTCTTTTGCCATGAGTATAGCCGGGGCCCTGATGAAAGTGGGAGATAACTCCATTTTTTATCAAATGACTGTCGAACCGTTGCTGATTATTTCAGGCTCCATTCTTTTAGGGGCTCTATTTGGTTGTTTCATAACCGGGTTAGCTTGCTGGGTTAAAAAAAAGGGATCCCTGCTGGTGCTTATTTTAGGAGGGATTCTTCTTTGTACCGGAATCGCCGAACAAATAAAGCTTTCCCCTCTCCTGGCCAATATGATGGTGGGCTTCTATGTTGTCAACCGGGCCAAACATAGTGAGGCCCTTTTTCAAACTGTAGAAAATATTGAAGAACCGATTTTTGCCCTGTTTTTTACCCTGGCCGGCGCCCATTTTGATTTAGCGGTTATCAGGATGGCTGGATTTTTAAGCCTTTTAATTGTTGTGGGTCGTTTCAGCGGTAAACTCCTGGGCACAAAATTGGGGGCCGGTTTTTCCCATGCCCCGCTGGTGGTCAAAAAATATCTGGGATACGCTTTGCTTCCCAAGGCCGGGGTAACCATTGGCCTGATTCTTCTGGCCGAGTCCCTCATGGAACCACAGGTTGGCGAGATCATGGTCAACGCAGTACTGGGGTCGGTTATTATAAATGAATTGATAGCCCCGCCTCTGGTTAAATTTGCCCTGAAAGGGGCAGACGAGATCGCTCAGGAGGAGTAATGAAAATTAAGGAACTTCTGGCAACGATGGAAGAAAGGGGATTGCCCTGTGCCGAAGAACACGAAACCATTCAGGGGGTTTTGATGAAAATGTTGCAATATCCCCATACCCGTCTTGTTTACGTGACTGGTGAAAACGGTCAATGTACGGGAGTTATTTCATTGGGAACCCTGATCAGGCACTTATTTCCACAGAGTTTTGAACCGGCTGTTCATGCTCGTTCCATCATTTCCATGATTACCTCTGAAACGGCAAAAGATATTATGAATAAGGGCTTAATTTTCGCCGGCGGAGAAGATGACCTGGAAACAGTGATTAAGCGGATGGTTAAGGCCAGAGTTAAGGAAATCCCCATCCTGGATGATAAGAAAAGGATAATCGCCGATCTTACCATGTTGGATTTGTTACAATATTACCATCTGGAGCCAGAATGAGTGAAATGAGTTTTACCGCACTGAAGAGGTCTTAAACAGCCTAACCGTTCACCGGGACACCGACTTTACGGCAACCACAGTCTTGTAAGCGTTTACCAGTGCCTTAGGTTCGTTCATTTGGGCCTGCGAAGTATACTGGTGTTATTCGAGCAGGTCAAAATGGACAAAGATGAGGTGCTGGTGAACGCTTACTAAACAGCTATGCACAGTTCCAGGTCCCGCCTCTTGGTGGAGATTTTGAAAAAGAGGCTTATAGTTCTGGAGGAGTCCGATCTCACCATGGTTGATCTCCTCCAGCATCATGAATATATTTAAAATAGTGTAACTATTCAGTATCCTAACCGGGGGTGAAAATACCGGAGTTTATTATAAAAGTAACAAAAGAATTATATCGTCATTCCGGCATGTTTTGAGCCGGAGATAGCGTAGACTTCGATCCAGAAAGTAGCCACACACACCATCCTGGATCCCGGCTAAAAACATGCCGGGATGACGCGAGTGGTAATTTTAACTTATCGTGCTGATTTTGCGGTTTTTATACAGGCTACTCAAAATCTTGTTACTTAGAAGCGTAGGCTGGAAATTACCCTTTACTTTACTCCGTTGTGCAGCTGAATAGTTACAAAATAGTTTTCCTGTCCAAGTGAACAGGCTGAAGGGCAAAATGGTTCCAAAATATTATTAATGAATTGAAATGACGGAAAAGGCAAGATAACGATACCACTGAATTCCCAACACAAAGGAGGTAACTGATGGCTGAAGAGAGAAAGTTCAAGTGTGCGGACTGTGGTCATGAATGGCAGGTTGCCTATGGCATCGGAAAAGCGGGCAGGGAAATGGTCTGCCCGAAATGCGGCAGCCGTAATATCCATCGGGCCGATAGCGGAGGAAGAGGCCGCGGTTTGTGCGGACGCCGGTGATAACAAGGAAAGGTTTTTGGTAACTATTCAGCTGCACTTCATCTTCGTCCATTTTGGTCTTTTCGAATAGCACCAGTATGCTTCAAAGCCCAAATGAACGAATATGAAGCACATCTGAACAGTTACAGACCGAGTTTTTCGTAACATGTGTACATACGCTGAATAGTTACGGTTTTTGTTAACAATTTTTTGTTGCTTTTTCCTGTTAGTCGAGTTTACTCAGTCAAAAGACTGTATCAGTATCGGGAAATTGTTATTCAAATCGAATTCATATTAATCTTGCCCTCATTATAGGGATATCATTATCAATTCAACATGGAGGAGACATAATGGCCGACGTAAAAACAATTCTGGTGCCTGTTGATTTTTCTCAGCATACAGACAAACTCGTTGAATATGCTGCGGGGGTTGCAGAAAAATTAGGAGCAAATCTTTCTTTAATTAATGTTGTCGATAATTCTACGGGCTTTGGATTCGCGGCGCTCCATAAATTTGAAGGCGACATGAAAAAGGATATGGAAGCAAAAATTGCGGGTCTGGTTGATCAATACAAGGCGCTGTGTGGATCATCTGAAAATACGGTTGTCATCGGTGATACCGTTGATTCTATTGTTGCTGCCGCTAAAAACTGTGAGATGGTCATTATTGCTACCCATGGTTATAAGGGTCTGGATAAAATTTTGCTCGGCAGTGTTGCTGAAAGGGTGCTGAAAGCCTCCCCATGTCCGGTGGTTGTTTTTAATCCTCATAAGTAAAATTAAAGTGTTATTGCCTGAAAGATAAAGGGGGCTGAATTATTTTTGTAAAAATAATTCAGCCCCTTTTTTTATGTCATTTCCGTCATAAAAGGACATAATTTCGGACTTGGAGAACGGGAATTTCTGCCTGATGAGGCTGGAGGCAGGCGAACTGTACTTTTGAAAATTTGTTGCTGCTATTGAAAAAAAGATTACAGGAACTGCGCCATATGGAAAATCTTCAAGAAATGATAGCCTTTGGGCCTGTTCCCTCCAGACGCTTGGGACGCAGCCTCGGGGTGAATAATATTCCGCCTAAAAATTGTACCTATTCCTGTATTTACTGTCAGGTCGGCAACATCGGTAAAATACAGTTTGAACGCCGGGAGTTGTACCGACCGGAGATCATCGCGCAGGAGGTTGAAAAGAAAGTCAAAAAGATAATGGAACTGGGAGAATCCATTGATTATCTGGCCTTTGTCCCCGACGGAGAGCCGACACTGGATATTCATCTCGGAGATGAAATCGACCTGTTACGCCCTTTTGGTGTGAAGATCGGCGTGATCTCCAATGCTTCTCTCATCTGGCGTGAAGATGTCAGAAGGGATCTGATGAAAGCAGATTGGGTCTCGCTGAAGGTGGATGCTGTGGACAAGAAAATATGGCGGCGTATAAACCGGCCTCATCGTGATTTGCAGTTGCCGGTCATCCAGGAAGGAATGCTGCAATTTGCCAGGGAATATACAGGGGAACTGGTCACGGAAACCATGCTTGTCAAAAACGTGAACGATAGTGTCGATCATATAAAAGATGTTGCGAATTTTCTCTCTCAACTCAGGCCGACCAAGGCGTATCTGTCAATTCCCACCCGGCCGCCTGCGGAAAAAAGGGTTCATCCCCCAAGCGAAGAGATGCTGAATGCAGCCTATCAGATTCTCAGTTCTCGTCTTGAAGATGTCGAATGCCTGTTCGGTTACGAAGGCAATGCTTTTTCCTTGACGGGAAACGTGGAGGCAGACCTGTTAGGCATTGTTGCCGTGCATCCTATGCGGGAAGAGGCTGTGCGGGAATTTTTGACCAAAGCCGGGAAGGGATGGTCTCTTGTCCAAAATTTGATCTATCGTAACCTGCTTTTTGAAACAGAATATGAAGGACAAAAGTATTTCATGAGGAGGCTGGATGGCAAAGAAAAAGAATAACCGTCTTGCAATCACCATCATCTATGACAATGAGGCCTGGGGCCAGGGGCTTGAGGCTGACTGGGGTTTCTCCTGCCTTGTTCAGGCGTATGGTAGAAAAATCCTTTTTGATACCGGCGCAAGAGGCGACATTCTTTTTGCAAATATGAAAAAATTGCATATCGACCCTGGTGAAATTGATGAAGTCTTTATTTCCCATGGTCATTGGGACCACATTGGCGGCCTTGCCGATTTTCTCAGGATGAATCCGGTCAGGGTAATTGTTCCGGTCTCACTTGCCGGTCTGGAAGGTATATCAGTTGTTCGGGTAGGTGAGCCGTTGCAAATTCATGACAATATTTTCTCTACCGGCGAACTCGTAAATCATGAACAATCTCTTGTCATCAAGAGTGAAGAAGATCTGGTCGTCATTGCCGGATGCTCCCATCCCGGCGTTAAACAAATTTTGCTTGCTGCTTCGAAATTCGGGCGGGTCGGGACATTGATCGGCGGTCTGCACGGGTTTAAGGATTTTGATCTCATTAAAAATCTGGACAGAATTTGTCCGACTCATTGCACTCGCTACAAATCGGAAATAGCATCCCGATACCCTGAAAAGTATATTCCCGGAGGAGCGGGGCAGGTGATAGAAATATGATTTTGCGGAACCTGGGCCGGAATTTTCTTCTATTATATTGTTGATCAGACAGATAAATTCCTGTAACTATTCAGTAAGGTAACCGGGGTGAAGATCTCGGCATTTATTTTAAAAGTAACAAAAGAATTATATCGGAGTCTTGCATACTCGCTTACCTGTCCTTCTCGAATTTTTCGTTAGTTGTATGTCAGAGGCCGGTCTCCGCACTGGTTGAGTCGCTGAATGGTTACGAATCCTCCATGTTCGGAAACGGCAAGGA
The DNA here is from genome assembly GCA_034723545.1 of Thermodesulfobacteriota bacterium. GTDB lineage: Bacteria > Desulfobacterota > Desulfobulbia > Desulfobulbales > SURF-16 > JAGHCC01. The sequence continues at coordinate 25,044 of JAYEPA010000242.1, forward strand.
CGACAGAGACAAAGAGATTTTGTAACTATTCAGCTGCACTCCATCTTCGCCCATATTTGGCCTTCTCGAATAACACTAGTATGCTTCAAAGCCCAGGTAAGCGTAGACTCCGAAATGAACGAATATGAAGCACATCTGAACAGTTACAGACCGAGTTTTTCGGAATATTTTACCTACGCTGAATAGTTACGAGATTTTTTTTATGGAATATAAAGATTATTATCAAATACTCGGGATAGACAGGAAGGTCACCCAGGATGAGATCAAAAAGGCCTATCGTAAGCTGGCGCGAAAATATCATCCTGATGTCAATAAGGCGGCTGATGCCGAGGACCGTTTTAAGGAGCTGGGTGAAGCCTATGAGGTATTAAAAGATCCGGAAAAACGGGCCGCCTATGACAGGTTAGGGGCGAACTGGCAGAAAGGCCAGGATTTCCGGCCACCACCGGATTGGGATGCCGGTTTTGAGTTCAGTGGCGGTGGATTTACGGAGAAGGGAGAGTCTGTTTTCAGTGATTTTTTTGAGTCGCTTTTTGGCAGGCGCCAGAGTGGTCATTTCAGTCATGCGGTCTTTCGGAGTCAGGGTGAGGATCATCATGCCAAGGTCTTAATTGATCTGGAGAATGCCTATTATGGTGCTGACCGGACACTTAATTTGAGCGCTCATGAGCTGGACAGTGAAGGCCATGTCCGGATCAGGCAGAGAGCATTGAAAGTGAAAATACCCAAGGGGGTTAAACAGGGGCAGCATATCCGTTTGGCCGGCCAGGGCAGTCAAGGCCTCGGCGGCGGTCCGGCCGGAGATCTCTATCTGCAGATTGAATTTAATCCCCACAGTATGTATCGAGTGGAGGGTTGGGATGTCTACCTTGAATTGCCGGTGGCGCCATGGGAAGCGGCATTAGGTGCTACAGTCAAGGCGCCAACTCCCGGCGGACCAGTTGATCTGAAAATTCCGGCTGGTTCATTTCAGGGGCGGAAGTTGCGGTTGAAGGGAAAAGGGATACCTGGAAAAACACCTGGTAATTTCTATGTGGTGCTTCGAATTGAACTGCCGCCTGTTACCAGTGAAGGCAATAAAAAGATTTATCGGGAAATGGCCGAAAAAATGGCCTTTAATCCACGGGCCGGCCTGGGAGTATGAGGATGATGAAAAAGGATATTTTGTCTGTATTGGAAGGTCTTGTTCTTGAAGAGGGGAATTCGCTGACACTTCGCCAGCTGTGTCGAGTCTGTTCAGTGCATGCCGAATGTATTATCGAGTTGGTGGATGAAGGAATTCTGGAGCCAACAGGTACGGCAGCAGAACAGTACCGCTTCCATAGTGATAGTTTGCGGCGGGCGCAAATGGCTTTCCGTTTACAACGTGATCTTGGAATAAATCTTGCCGGAGTGGCCCTGACATTGGATCTTCTTGAAGAAATTGAAGAGCTGCGGAGCCGATTACGGTTTTTAGAGAGTGGCTGGACAGAAAGAGATGCCGATATTTAATTTTGACTTTTTACGAGTTCATCAAATTTAAAAGGTGAAGTGAAATTTTTATTTGCAATTTTCACAAGCGGTTATATTATATTAAGTATTGTTAAATAAGTTCTGGTTGTCAAATTTTTTCTTATTTATATAAAAAGGGGGCGGAATGAAAACAACACTTAAAATGGCGGAAAGAAAGAGAGGGCTGAAGGTTGCGGGGTTTCATAAAAGTCTGGGGGGATTTGGTCAAAAGCTGCTGGCCCGGATGGACATCAAGAAGGGTGCCGAACTTGAAATTGAACCAGCCTATGTATCGGAAATGGTATTGAAATTTCAGGGAAAGACGATACGGTTGGGCTATGAGTCGCTTCTGAGTGTTATTGTCGGTGACCGGAGACTGACAGACCTTGAGCCGGGTGAATCAGGCACAATCTCCGCCCTGGAAGTCGGGCGGGGTGAGCTTGCCAAATTTTCGGCCCTTGATCTTACGAAAGGGACGAGTGTTCGGGTTAAAAAATATGTTCCCGGCTCCGGTCCTCTTTTTGTCCAGGTTCAGGAAGCACATATTGCCATGGTGAATGTCGAGGGCTTTATTATCGCCGGAGACGAACTGTATGAGTATGAGTTGCCCGGTGATGTTGTGTTTGTCAAGGTGGAAGGAAAAGAGAAGCAGCTTTCCAGCATGAAGCCGGGAGAAAAAGGAAGAATCAGCTTTATTGCCGCCAACGCCGAACTTGCAGCTGAACTTGACAGGCACTGGATCAAGGAGGGAAATAAAATCAAGGCATTACACAGAAAAGACTCGGATGCCCATCCGTTGATGGTGTCGGTAAATGGAAAACGTCATCATATTCCCAAAGGCCTTACGGAAAAAATATATGTCGAAGTCATATAGCGAAAGACCATTTTAAGTCTGGCCCAAAATAGAGATTCAAGAAAATTTCTCCGAGGGTGGCTGACTGGATTTAAATCAAGAGGAAAATCTATGACAACTGAATCCGATCCGATTATCGGCAACTGGTATTGTCATCTGGATAAGGGACAACGTTTCCTGGTCGTGGCAATTGATGAAAAAACAGAAACAGTTGAGGTGCAGAATTTCGATGGAAATTTGGGCGAATATGAAATAGAGAACTGGTATCAGCAGGAGATCGAACCGTGTGAAGCGCCGGAAAACTGGTCCGGGCCGTTGGATGTCGGCAATGTGGAGGATTTAGGCACGAATATCACCGATACCACAGATTCGGACTGGGAGGAACCTCTGGATGTTTTTGAACCCCGTTCCGAGCGGGGCACGGAAGAATAAAAATACGGAAAAAGTAAGCGTTCACCAGCACCCCATCTTTGAACGATCAGGGCCGGCAGCATAGAGGGGCTATAGCTTTCCAGCCCTGCTTGTCCAAATATGGGGCACTGGTAAACGCTTACAAGACTGTGGTTACCGTA
>JAYEPA010000243.1:0-1334 GCA_034723545.1 Thermodesulfobacteriota bacterium
AGCCACACACACCATCCTGGATCCCGGCTAAAAACATGCCGGGATGACGTAATTGGGCAATTTTAACTTATCGTGCTGATTCTGCGTTTTTTATACAGGCTACTCAGAATCTTGTTACTTAGAAGCGAGTATCTCAAAATGACCAAAATATCAACCCTTCCTCCTTAATACAAAAAGATTCCCCCTGATCCATTCCCCCTTGTCCCGCCTGATGTTGGCCGTTTGGTGCTGCACAATGATCCAGTCAAATTTTTTCGCCAGTGCTTCAAGGTAAGAAAGGGCATGGCCGTAGCGGCCCGATGATTTAAGTCTGTAGCCGCTGCCGGTCTCTTCAGTTGAAAAGGCGAAACAGGCGTGCTTAAGGCAACAATTCCCGATGGCCCTGAAAACAGGTGACAGGTCGCCGAGATAAACAAAAACATCGGTGGCAAGAAAGAGGTCAAAGAGTTCATCCGTTGTTTTCAGGTAATCGACAATCTCGGTCTCAACGAGTGTCTCATAAATATTTTTATTTTTTGCCAGGGCCAGCATACCGGATGAAAGATCGAGGCCGGTCAGCCGCTTTGTCAAGTCCTGGAAAGCGCTGCCCGAGAGTCCTGTGCCGCAACCCATATCCAGACCGTTCTTAAACTTTTTTTTATGTTCAGAGTTGAGCACCATGTCCCGCAGGAGATTCGGTGTCTCGTAGCCGAGTTCATTGACAAGGCTGTTGTCGTAGTTGTCTGAATAGTTGTTAAAAACATCCCTGATATACCCATCAGGGGCTGCCGCGGTTGTATCGCCGGTCAATGAGGCCAGCATGTGACGGGCAGAAGCTGAATTATGATCGATTTCAAGCAGACGTTGATATGAGAGGATCGCTTGGTCTGTCCGGTCCTGCTTGTGGTAGAGAAATGCAAGGTTGTTATGAGCCGCACCGTGCTCGGGCTGAATTTCGGTGGCTCGTTGGTAACTGCAGATTGCCTCATCCTCCCTGTCCATGGACTGCAAAGTTGTTCCCAGGTTATAATGGAAATCCGCATCATCGGGACTGATGGCAAGCCCTTGTCGGTAACTGGCCTCTGCCTCGGTGAACCGGCCCAATTTTTTCAGGGTAAGACCGAGATTAAAGAGGATGTCACTGTCCTGGGGCTGGAGTTGGGCCGCCTGCTGATAATGGTCGATAGCTTTGTCTAATTTGTCTAGCTCGAAATAGATCATTCCCAGATTAGAATGAATGATCCCGGCATTCGGTGCCGCGGCCAGAACCTTTTGGTAGAGATGTTCAGCTTCCCGCAGTTGACCGGCCTGATGATGATCAACAGCGGTTTGAAAGAGTGCTTGCAGTGAATTTG
>JAYEPA010000243.1:1434-8845 GCA_034723545.1 Thermodesulfobacteriota bacterium
TTAGAATGAATGATCCCGGCATTCGGTGCCGCGGCCAGAACCTTTTGGTAGAGATGTTCAGCTTCCCGCAGTTGACCGGCCTGATGATGATCAACAGCGGTTTGAAAGAGTGCTTGCAGTGAATTTGAATCAGGGTTTGCTGTGGTCATGTTTCTATGTAAAGTCTCTCACAGAGGCACAGAGGCACAGAGTTTTATTCTCTGCGTCTCTGCGCCTCTGTGAGAGATTAACTTTCATTTTTCGTTGTCCCCGCTTGTGGGGATGGTGGTTAGTGAATGGTGTCCATATAGCGAAGCATTTCTTCGGCAAGGACAGTGCTATCAATTAAAAGGGAAAATTCATTGTTGAAGGCCAGGGCCGAGTGGGTGAAATTGTGGCTGCCCACCAGACAATAACGGCTGTCAACCACAACCATCTTGGCATGGCTCGTGGTTTTGGGATCATCAAATCTGACTTTAATTCCTTTTTTGCGTAACCTTTTGGCTACTTTTTTATTTTCCTTGTTGATATTGTCAGCGTAACCAGATTTTTCTAGAACGACATTGACCGCCACTTTTTTTGCCCTGGCCCGGATCAATTCATTCACCAGCAGGGCCGGTCTGTTTTTCGGTGATTTGGTGGTCTTGAAGACAAACATGGCAAGGTCAATACGGTGTCTGGCATGCTGGATCAGGCTTGTCAGGGTGTCGTAGTATTCCTTGTCCGGCAGAATACGGATCTGGCCGGGTTGGGTGATGATTTTTTTTCGCAGGCGGGAAGTGTTTTTCCCCTCCTGTTCTGATTGAAGACTGGTGCCGCCGCTTAGAATCAGATAAGGCCTGATGGCCTCAAATGATTTCGGGCCGATTTCGCTAACCTCAAGTAGATCTTCAAGCCGTTCAAAAGATCCGTGTCGGCTCCGGTAACGGATAATGGCTTTGGCTTTTTTTTCACCGATATAGGGCAGTTCCTGCAGCTCTTTTTCCGTTGCCGTGTTGATGTTGAGCAGGCCGCTGATGGCAGCGGCCTGACTTGGAAAGAGAAACAGCGGACAACAGAGAAGAAGCAGAAAAAAGGTTTTTATTTTCATGATTTCACCGGGTATTTTTTTCTGACTCCTGACTCCTGACTTCTAACTCCTATTTCGCTGGCCACCAGTCAACCCCCAGGCGGGCAATACAGTTAAAACCGCCGCCAAGCACCAGGCTGTTGGTCAGGCCGACGCTGTCCAGAAAGACCTGGATTTCATAGGATCGGGTACCGGCATCGCAGATAATGATCAATTTTTTGTCGGTGGGCAGCTCTTCATAACGCTGGCGGATCTCATTATAAACCAGGGGCAGCCAGATCTTTTCGAATTTTTCCTTGAATAATCCAACTTCGTTGGGATGTCTGAGATCCAGGGCGACCCAGTCCGGATGACCGGCCGGATCGGCCATCCAGGCAAGAAAGTCCGCAATAGACAAATTGCGGTGGCGGTTGCACGCCATGTTGTCTGCCACGTTGGCAACGGAGTTCAGGGCGTCGAGGGCTGTGGCAAAGGGTGGGGCGTAGGCCATTTCCAGATTGCTGAAGTCGTCAATGGTGGCTCCTTTGGCAATGAGTCCGGCGGCAGCGTCGATTCGGGCCAGCACAGCATCTCCCATGGGGCCAAAGCCCTGGACACCGAGAACCCGGCGGCTTTTCCGGTCAAAAACCATCTGTAGGGGGATTTTTGCCTCGGTGGGAAAGAAATGAGCTCTATCCGAAGGCGCACTGAGGGCGGCATCAGCGTCAAATCCTTCTTCAAGGGCCATTTCCAGACTCAGGCCGACGCCGCCGATGCAGCATTCAAAAGCCTTCATGATAAAACTGCCCACCGCGCCGTCAAAGGTGGATGGAATCCCGGCCAGATTGTCACCAACCACCCGACCCTGGCGGTTGGCCAGGGAGCCCATCGCGATAAAGAATTTTTTGCCGGTGACAAGATTTACTGTTTCAATGCAGTCTCCCGCGGCATAGATGTTCGGGTCGGATGTTTGTAACCGGTTGTTGACGACAATACTTCCCATGGGTGAGACGAGCAGACCGGCATCTTTGGCCAGCTCACTGCGGGCCCGTACTCCGGTGGCCATGATGACAATATCTGTTTCCAGGGTCCGTTTCGGCGTGATAACCCGGCAAACCCGTCCTTCATCATCTGCTTCAAGGGAGAGCGCGCTTTCATTAACATGAATATTGACGCCCTGGTCGCGCAGATGTTTTTTCAGCATGTCGGCAAAGGGCCGGTCCACGATGCGGGGCAGGAGCTGAGGCATGAATTCAAGAAGCGTTGTTTCAACTCCCCAGAGATCGGCAAAAGACTCGGCCATTTCAAGACCTATGGCGCCGCCGCCGATGACCACGGCTTTGCCTATTTTTCCTTTTGCCAGCCTGCCCTTGATGGCAATGGCCTTGTGCAGGTCGCTGATAGTGAATACTCCATCCAGGTCGGCGCCGGGAATGGGGATCACATTGGGACGACTGCCGGTTGCCAGCACCAGCTTGTCGTAAGCAATGGTGTCGGTTTTCGCTTCGGCGCCGCGAACATCTTCAACGAGAACGGTTTTTGCCTGGCGGTCAATGGAGAGAGCCTTGGTATATATGCGGGCCTGGACTCCCTTGGCATCGAGGAAAAAGGACTCATCCCTGGTCATGTGAAAGCTTGTTTTGCGCAGCTCATCTTCATCCGAAACATCTCCGGAAACATAGTATGGGATGCCGCAACCGCCGTAGGATATGAGATTGTCCTGATCAACAATCAACACTTCCGCATCCGGCATCAGTCGTTTGACCCGGCAGGCTGATTTGGGTCCGGCGGCCACGGCGCCAATAATAACAATTTTTTCTCCCATGATGATTCTCCTTTTATATCAAAATTTAACATGAAAAAATTAAAATGGATCTTGACAGACAGAACAACTGGTCATATATGTGAGCATATGCACATTATTTTTTCAACTGCTATTTTATTCAAGAAATCTTAAAAATTATTACTCTAATTTCATACCAAATTGAGGTGAAACTATGAAAGTTGCTGTTCCGACAAACAATCCAGGCGGCCTTGCCGCCACCCGTTCCGGTCATTTCGGCCATTGTGATCTTTTTACCCTGGTTGACATCGAAGATGGACAGGTTGCCAATGTTGAAACATTAAGTAATGTGGAACATGCAGAGGGCGGTTGCCTTGTGCCGGTCAATCTGTTAAGGGACCAGAATGTTGACGCGCTGGTCGTCGGCGGTATGGGATATCGACCATTAATGGGCTTTAAGGACGTAGGGATTGATATTTATTATGCAGCCCCGGAGACATTTGTCGATGCCCAGTCCGTGTTGAATGCTTTTATAGCAGGGCAGTTGTCGGTCATGGAACCGCAACAGGCCTGCGGTGGTGGTCATCAGCACTAACAATTAATCCTTTTTATCCGTCCAGCGAAAAACCCGGTCTTCCTGACCGGGTTTTTTTATTTTTGCACGGTCCTCTGATTTCCTTCCCGGCACTCTTCCTTGAGAATGAGCGCGGCTCCCATGACCAGGGCCTGGGCCGTTTTTTTGCGGGCAGAGGTCAGGATCCTCTGAATCGTACCACGGGAAACCATCATTTTCTGACCGGCCTGTTCCTGGGTCAATCCTTTCAGATCGCATAATTTCAAAGTTTCCAATTCATCGCGATGCAGATCAATTTTCTCCAGTTTCGGCATGGGAATACAGGTGGGTTTAAAAATGCGGCCGCAGACCCGCCCCTCACAGCAACGTATCTTTCTCGGTCTTGGCATGAATCCTCCGGGTAAATTATAAACCTAAGCCGCCGTTGGCGGAATTAAAAATTACGAATGACGGTATTTTCTTATCAGATACTTTATTCGTAATTTTTAATTGACCCGTTTCCAGTCTTACTCAAAAGATTGAATGAGCTACATCTGCAATCTAAACTATAGGGATGGATGTTGGGAACAAAGGGTTTAGTTTAGCGTTTCAAATTGTGAAAAAAAGAACAATAATACAATAAAGGAAGAAGTTTAAAAAAACAATACAGTTCCTCATCAAAAAACAGCAGAAACATGTCGGTTTTTTATATTAAAAAATCAACATGTTTCCTGCTTCCTGTCATGTAATAGTTTTTTGTTGACAAATCCCTGCGAGATGGATAAGTTCGTTCAGCTGAATATCCATTCAGATAGAGGTTTTCTCACTCTGATTCGGCTTGTTGCAAGGCGTTAAGCGGCTGGAACGGTTGAACGAGTGAGCTGGTTATAGGCAATTTAATTAATGATCCTAAGGAGGAAACAAAAAAATGGCAAAGCATGACACTCCGTTGCTGGACGAACTCGAATCAGGACCATGGCCGAGTTTTGTCACCGACCTGAAACGTCAGGCCGAGAAGAAACCTGAATGCTGGGACATTCTGGGACAGCTTGAGTTGTCCTTTAAAGAAAGAATCACCCATTGGAAACACGGCGGTATTGTTGGTGTTTTTGGTTATGGTGGTGGTATTGTCGGTCGTTACTCCGACTTGCCGGAGAAGTTTCCCGGTGTTGCCCACTTTCATACTGTTCGCATCAACCAGCCCTCCAGTAAGTTTTACAGCACCGCTAAAATGCGGGCCATCTGTGACCTCTGGGAGAAACGCGGTTCCGGTATGACCAACCTGCACGGTTCCACCGGTGACATGATTCTCCTCGGCACCACTACAGATCAGCTTGAGCCTCTGTTCTATGACCTGACCCATGATCTGAACCAGGATCTCGGCGGTTCCGGCTCCAACCTGCGTACCCCGGCCTGCTGTTTAGGTATGGCACGTTGCGAATGGTCATGTTTTGATACCCAGAAGATCTGCAATCACATGACCCAACATTATCAGGATGAGCTGCATCGTCCGGCTTTCCCTTATAAGTTTAAATTTAAATTCTCCGGCTGCCCCAATGATTGTGTTGCCGCCATCGCCCGTTCCGATTTCTCCGTCATCGGCAACTGGAAAGATGATATTCGCATCGATCAGGCTGCAGTAAAAGAATATGTTGCCGGCAATTATCCTGCCAACGGCGGCTCCCACTCCGGCAAAGACTGGGGTCCATTTGATCTGCAGAAAGAAGTCCTTGATCTCTGCCCCACCAACTGTATGTGGATGGAAGGCGATGAGCTGAAAATTGAGACCTCCGAATGTACCCGTTGCATGCATTGTATCAATGTTATGCCTCGCGCATTGCGTCCGGGTGTTGAGACCGGCGCCTCCATTAACTGCGGCGCTAAAGCCCCGATCCTTGACGGCGCCCAGATGTCCTGCCTGATCTGGCCTTTTGTCGAGATCAACGCAGAAAACGATTTCGAGGCAGTAATCGAGAAAGTCGAGCTCATCTGGGACTTCTGGATGGTAGAAGGCAAGAACCGTGAGCGTCTTGGTGAGACCATGCAGCGTTTTGGTCTGCCTCACTTCCTGAAAGTTGTTGAAGCAGATGCGATTCCCCAGAATGTTAAAGAGCCCCGCTCCAATCCTTATGTATTCTGGAAGGACGAAGAAGTTGAAGGCGGCTTTGATCGTGATGTTAAAGAGTTCCGTAAACGCCACGCCCAATGATGCGCGGACAGTTCTTCAGTAACGGAATGTAAATTTATATAGTTAAAGCAAGGAGGAAATATTATGGCTTTTGATCCAGAAAATCCGATGAAAGATAGAATCACTGATATCGGTCCGCCACTTTATTCAGATATGATGCCGCCTGTTATTCTAAATAACTGGGGGAAATGGCTCTATCACGAGATTACCCAGCCCGGCGTCATGATGCACAAGAGTGAGACCGGCGATGAATGCTGGACTGTCCGTGTTGGCGGCTGCCGCCTCATGAGTATCGAGCATATTCGCGAGATCTGCGATATCGCTGACGCTCATTGTGAAGGTTCCATGCGTTTTACCACCAGAAACAATATTGAGTTCATGGTTGATTCCAAGGACAAAGTTCAGCCCCTGCTGGACGATCTGGCCGGCCGCGGCAACAAGTTTCCTGTTGGCGGCACCGGCGCAGGTATCACCAATATCGTTCATACCCAGGGTTGGGTTCATTGCCATACCCCGGCTACGGATGCCTCAGGTGTTGTCAAGGCGGTTATGGATGATCTCTTTGAAGAGTTTACCAGCATGAGAATGCCGGCCCAGGTCCGTGTTGCCCTGGCCTGCTGCCTGAACATGTGTGGTGCCGTTCATGCCTCAGATATCGCTATCCTCGGTATTCACCGAAAACCGCCCATGATTGATCATGATGCAATCAGCGGTCTCTGCGAGATTCCCCTGGCCATTGCCTCCTGTCCTCTTGGCGCTGTAAAACCTTTTAAGGCGACCAATAGTGATGGAGAGGAAGTGAAATCTGTAAAGGTAAACAATGATCGCTGTATGTTCTGCGGTAACTGCTACACCATGTGTCCGGCTATGCCTCTGGCTGATCCGGAAGGTGACGGTATCGCAATTCTGGTTGGCGGCAAGGTTTCCAACCGGATCTCCATGCCCAAGTTCTCCAAGTTGATCATTCCCTTCTTGCCCAACACTCCGCCGCGTTGGCCTGAGACCGTTGCTGTCATCAGGAAGATTGTGGATGTCTATGCCGCGGATGCCAATAAGTACGAGCGTGTCGGCGACTGGGCCGAGAGAATCGGTTGGGAGAAATTCTTTGAGAAAACAGAGATTCCTTTCACTGATAAGTCTATTGATGATTATCGTCTGGCCTATGATACCTGGAGAACTTCAACCCAGTTCAAGTTCACCAACCACATTAAGTAAGGTATTCTTCAGTAGTCGGTTTTCAGTAATCAGCGGCTCATGCATTGAGCCGCTGACTGCTGACAGCAAGAGCTGAAAACTTACTTGTAACTATAAAAGAGGAGTAAGTAATGGCTTTAAGTAAAGACGAACTCAAAGAGAAAATCATTGAGAAAGCTACAAAGTCTCCCAAACCCCAGCTTTATATCAAGGATTTCTATAAATGTGATCCTGACAGCAAGCCCCGCGTCATTAAGAATGTTGCCAATGAGCTGGTCAGGGAAGAAAAATTGATGTTCTGGTCCAGTGGCAGTACAACCATGTACGGCATCCCTTCCCGCATTAAGGACGAAGAATCATAGGTAGCGTTGTAACAAAATAATTGTTTGTTGTTTTGTATAAAAAAAGGCTGAGTTTTTTTAAACTCAGCCTTTTTTTATTTGTAAGAATTACCCAATATGAAAGTCTCTCAAGGTTTTTTTCTCTGCGCCTCTGTGAGAGATTAACTTTTTTATGGTTTCATCCCGCTTCTGTTTCTGCGGCTTTTTTCAAGAAACGTTCGGCAAAATTAGGATGATTGAAGTTCTTGTGAATTGAGGCCACCACCCGGTAGGAGTCTGCCGCCTTGGCCTTGTCTCCCATCTCCAGGTAAATCTCGGCTATGGT
>JAYEPA010000244.1:0-2104 GCA_034723545.1 Thermodesulfobacteriota bacterium
AGCCGATTGAGCGAAACCGCAGGCGTAGCAGGACTACGTTGAGGATTTCGTGATTGAGGATCGGCTTAAGATGTGTCTTAGTGTCTCCTCAGAATGCTAAGTTATTTTTGAGTGAGCCCTAAGTATGACTGAGTTTCAGTAATAACCACAATTTTATATGCGGCAAGGGATACTGTAAATATTCCGCCTTTGTCAAAGGAATTCTCGACATTTAACCCAAACAGGCTAATATAAATCATGAAAATTTATCTCTCACAGAGCCGCAGAGTTCACAGAGAAAAGACAAAAAAATCCGTGGCCTCATCATTTTCAAGAGAGACTTTCATATCAAATCGGCAAAAGGAGAAAAACGATGAACGAGGTTAAAAACATCCTGGTCCCTGTTGATTTTTCAGACAATTCTGAAAAAATACTCAAATCAGCCATTTATGTCGCCAAAAAATTCGAGGCCAGGCTGACGGTAATCTTTGTGGCCCAATCATTTTTTGAGGATCATTCAGATTTTTTTGTGCCGCATGTGCCAATTGTCGAGATTGAGCAGGACATCTTTAAAAGCTCACAAAAAAAGTTGGCTTCATTTATCGATGAATGCATGGACAAAACAATTCCCCATGATTCAAAGGTGCTGACCGGTGATGTCGCGGCTGAAATTCTTGATTTCGCGGAAGAGGAAAAGATGAATTTGATTGTCATGGGAACCCATGGCTACAAGGGGCTGGACAAGCTGCTCTTTGGCAGTGTAGCGGAAAAAGTGGTCAAAATGGCGCCATGCCCGGTTTTGACCATCAATCCGTATAAATAACCTGAGCCGCCGTTGGCGGAATTAGAAATTAGGAATTGCGGTATTTTCTCATCAGACAACTTCCTTCAATTCCTAATTCGTAATTCATAATTCCTAATTGACCCGTTTCCAGCTTTGCTCAAAAACAAAATGAGCATCAACACACCATCCACATAAAAACATAGACAGGAGCACAAAGGGTCATAACGCGGACGTTGTCAGCGCGATAAGCCCGTGCTTCGGTCCGCTGACCGGCAGGCTGATGTCTGTTGCTTTACAGAGATGTGCCAGAAGACGGGCAGGACTATTCTGGCAAAAATAAATTTCAAGAAAAAAGCCGGCCTGCTCTGCCGCCAGTCCGCTCTCCTCCATCTGTCTGTTCCATTGTTCTGCAGCGTGGTCCAGCTTGCGCCCGGTCTCTTCATCCAGGCCTTTTTCGCTCAACTCACCAAAAAGTCCGGCAAAATCATTCAAGACACCTGCAACTCCGCTCCTGAAACCTTCTCTTTTTCCGGAAAAACCGTCCATTACAAGAGGAGACGGCAGGATCAGTTTTGCGGCGCGTTTCGGCGCCTGACCGGCAAGGGATTCTTCAACATCCAGAATCGTCAGGGCCGCTTCAGCATTATTCGTGGTCAGAATCCCATAGGGCTGTCGATCAGCCAGAAAGAGTTGACCCCACGCTTTGAGCAGGGGGCCGGTTCGGCCGGAGGGCCGGGAAACTGTTGCCGGCTTGACGGCCAATGGCTCATCAAGATCATTAATGTCCCCGTCTTTGAGCTGCCTGAAAAGATCCCTCTGCCGATCGGCAACAGAAGCCATTGATGTCTCCATGGCCTCTTCCTCGCGCTGAATGATTTCAGCAAGTTTCAATAAAAGCCGGGCCTGCCAGAGAATTTCCTCCCTGTTCCGGGCCTTCTTGTCTTTGCCGGTCTTCCCCTGGCGCTGCAGGCTGGAAATCAGCTCCCAGGTTTTCTCTCCATCACGGTTTCCCAGGTAATCCAGCGTCAGAGAGGAAAGTACGCCACTGTAAAACTCCCCCTCATGGCCTTTCAGTTCACTGAGCAACATCCTGAACCGTTCCAGATCATCGCCAAGAGGGGCCGGAGGATAGCCGGCGCATAATTTTGAATCAGCCGGAGGATCAAGATTGTCATCACTTTCAGATTCAGTAGATTGATAAAAATCAATTCGATCAAAAATGAACAATTCCTGACTCACTGAAGCGGTGGTGACCAATGTGTCCGGGAAGCGAAGCGCGGTTAGCTGAGTCATTCTATTTCAATTTCCGTAAAAATAAGGTAAATATTCGGCCAGCACCCC
>JAYEPA010000245.1:0-8734 GCA_034723545.1 Thermodesulfobacteriota bacterium
GGGAGATGTGATTTGGAGGGACAAAGGTTCAGAGGTTCAAAGGGGCAGAGGGGCAGAGGGGCAAAGGGGTGGAGAGTGGTTGTACGGAATTATAGGGATCTGATCATTTGGCAAAAATCCATGGAGCTCGTTACTGAAATTTATGGCTATACAAAAACTTTTCCCCAGGAAGAAATGTATGGATTGACATCACAACTTCGAAGAAGCACGGTCTCCATTCCTGCCAATATAGCTGAAGGACATGGGAGAAATACCACCAAGGATTATATCCGTTTTTTATACATTGCCAATGGATCATTGTTTGAAGTTCAAACGCTTCTGGATATTGCCCAAAGACTTCATTATTTATCAAAGGAGCAATTTTTTAAATTATTTGAGATGAGCAGAGAAATTGAAAGGATGATGGGCAGCCTCATAAGAAAGCTGGGAGTAAGGTGACGCAGCCTCCCGTCCCTTTGTCCCTCTGCCCCTTTGAACCTTTGTCCCTTTTTTATTCATAGGAAAAAAATATGACAGCGGAAATAACACGAATTCGGCATAAATACCTGCGGCATGACAAAAAATTTCCCCATGTCTGGTGCCCCGGTTGTGGTATCGGCATTGTCCTGGCATCGTTGATCCGGGCCATTGACGGGCTTGGGCTTGCGAAGGATGATCTTGTTCTGGCCTCGGGAATCGGCTGCTCGGGCCGGCTGCCGGCCTATGTTGATTTTAATACTCTGCACACCACCCATGGCCGTGCTTTGACTTTTTCCACCGGGATCAAGCTGGCTAATCCTTCCCTGAATGTTATTACGGTAATGGGAGATGGCGATGCCACGGCCATCGGCGGCAATCATTTCATTCATGCTGCCCGCCGTAATCTCAATCTGACAGCCATTATTATCAATAATCAGATTTACGGCATGACCGGCGGCCAGTATTCGCCCACAACTCCGTATGGCTCAAATTCCACAACATCTTCCTATGGCCATATCGAGCATGCTTTTTCCATTGCCGATCTTGCTGTGACAGCCGGGGCCTCTTATGTTGCCAGGGGTACGGTCTATCACGTGCCGGCTCTGGACAAGCTGATCTCCAGGGGAATAAAAAAAGAGGGCTTCAGCGTTATTGAAATTATGACGAATTGTCATACCCAATATGGCCGGCGTAACGAGATGAGTGATCCGGTGACCATGATGAAATGGTTCAAGGAACATGCCGTCACCACTACAAGGGCCAAAAAAATGAGTCCCGAGGAACTGCGCGACAAATTTTCCATCGGTGTCCTGACGGATATCGACAAGCCAAGTTATACCGAGGAGTATCAAAAAATAAGAGACAGGGCAAAGGGTGGGAAGTGAAATCATGAAAGATGATCGTTATGAAATTCGTTTTGGCGGTTCCGGGGGGCAGGGGATTATTCTGGCTGCGGTGATTCTGGCTGAGGCTGCTGCTGTGTATGACGGCAAAAAAGTTTGTCAAACGCAAAGTTATGGTCCGGAAGCACGCGGGGGCAAAAGCAAGGCCGAAGTCGTTATCAGTGATCATGAAATCGATTATCCAAAAGTGATCCAGATGGATCTGTTTCTGGCAATGAATCAGGTAGCTCTTGATGCTTATTTTTTTGATTTTAAACCAAATGGCCTGTTGCTTGTCGATTCCACCTTTGTTGAACAGATGCCCACCAGCCGGGTCATTGCCATTCCCTTCACCCGTATTGCCAGGGAAAAATTCGATAGGGAACTGGTGGCAAATGTCGTGGCTCTTGGAGCGGTCGGTCATTTCTGTCCGGCTGTCAGCATTGAGGGATTGGAAAAAACCGTGCTCAAGAAGGTACCGCCAAAAACTCGTGACATGAACAGTCAGGCCTTTCAGGCCGGTGTTAAGGCGGCACAATCATTTGACCTTTCCAGGCTTCCAAGGTCGGTGATTCCGGATGAAGAGCATGAAGTGTGAGGGGGGGCAGAAGTCAGGAGACAGGAGTCAGGAGTCAGAAGTCAGAAGTCAGAAGACAGAATAGCCTCTGATGATTCTATATAATAAATTGTGTAATCAGAATTTTCTAGCTCCTTAATGTCTTCATTGTTCCCAGGTGTTTCTGTTAAAAAAATGATGGTGTTTCAATTAAATACGGTTTGTAGTTAATTTGCAACATCAGCTTTCCGAAAGAAAGGCCATAAGATTTGTTATACCGGCTTCTGACTTCTGACTCCTGACTTCTGTCTTCCAGCGCGATGGCACTTGAAATTGTTTCATATGAATTAAAAATACATCCATATAGCAAAGAAATCTGCTACATGAACATACCAAGCGCTTAATGTGAAACCTAAAGACATCAACATATTCCATGAACTCATGCGTTTCAGGGTTCAGGAAATTCTTCTGGTTTCCAGTCCCTATGACGCCTTTATCATGGAGGAGGACATCAGTCTGACTTCCCGTATTATCAGGGAATACCGAGGCCTGAATCTCAGCAGCCCTCCCCGCATCAATCGGGTTACTTCGGCCCGTGCCGCCCTGCAGCTCCTGGAACAGAAAAGATATGATCTGGTCATGACCATGCCCCAGGTGGGGGAGATGGATGGCTATACCCTGGGGCTGGAAATTAAGAAAATCCATTCAGACCTGCCGGTGATCCTCCTGGCCCATAATGTGAAGGCCGTGTATCCGCCTCCCCAAGGGGCGAATATCCAGGGTATTGACAATGTCTTTGTCTGGTCGATAGATCCGGATCTCCTGCTGTCCATTGTTAAAAGTGTTGAAGATTCAATGAATGCCGAGAATGACACGGCAACGTCTCATGTCAGGGTTCTGATCCTGATTGATGATTCTCCGCTTTACCGTTCCTACTTCCTGCCGTTGATCTACCGTGAAGTTGTGAGACAGACCCAGGCGGTTCTTGATGAAAGTTTGAATGAGGAACACCGCCTTCTGAAAGTGCGTGCCAGGCCGAAGATTCTTGTCGCGGAAGACTATGAAGAGGCTCTGGATCTGTATGAAAAATTCAAGCCCTATGTCATTGGAGTCATTTCCGATGTTCGTTTCCCGCGAAAATGTGAAATGTGCGACGAGGCCGGCTTTGATCTCCTGCAACAGATCAGAAACGAGGTCCCCGACCTGCCCCTGCTCATGTTGAGCTCTGATACGCTCAACCGGGAAAGGGCGGAAGCCATCCCTGCCGTGTTTCTTGATAAAAACTCTCCTCAATTGCTCAATGAAATTCATCATTTTTTCCTGCGACATCTTGGTTTTGGAGAATTTGTTTTCAGGCTGCCGGACGGTCGGGAAGTGGGACGGGCGGCGAATTTTCACGGACTGGAGAAGAGACTGGTCGAGGTGCCCGAGCAATCTCTGTTTTTTCATGCCGAAAGAAATCATTTTTACAACTGGATCATGGCCCGTTCGGAAGTTGATCTCGCCCTGCAAATGCGCAACATTTGTGTCAAGGATCTGCAGGACGGGACCAGGCTCAGACAACGTTTGATCGATAACATCCATGAAATGCGGAAATCAAGGCAGCGTGGTGTAGTCGCCCGTTTCGATGTCTATGACTTTGACAGTTCAGTGATGGATTTTGTCAAAATCGGCGACGGTTCCCTGGGAGGCAAGGCAAGGGGGCTGGCCTTTATGCTGAACCGGCTCTGGGAGGCGCCGCAATTACAGGATTCAGGGATTAAAATCCGTTTTCCCCAGACCCTGGTCATTACATCGGATGGTTTTGAAGCCTTTGTCGAAGAAAATTCCCTGGATGTAAGCTTTGTCGAAAATGACGAGGTGATTGCCAGAAGTTTTCTCCAGGGACGGATGCCCGGCTGGCTTGAGCAGGATCTGGCGGCTTTTCTTGCCCAGGTCAAAACGCCACTGTCAGTTCGTTCGTCCAGCCTGCTTGAGGATGCCCAGTACAAGCCTTATGCCGGACTGTATAAAACCTACATGATCCCCAATAATCATGTTGATTTTCAAGTCAGGCTCGAGCAGTTGCTTCATGCCGTCAAGCTTGTCTATGCCTCGACCTGTTTTGCCGGCCCAAGGGCTTATTCCAGGCGCGGTCAGGAGGCCAGGAAAGACAGCATGGCGGTTCTTGTTCAACAACTGGTAGGTAGGCAATATGGTGATTATTTTTATCCTGCCATCTCCGGGGTCGCCCAGTCCTATAATTTTTATCCTGTCTCCTACATGAAACCGGAGGAGGGTATTGTTCATGTTGCCCTGGGTTTTGGAAAGACCGTTGTTGAGGGTGAGAAAAGTCTGCGTTTCTCGCCAAGCTATCCCAGAATCATGCCTCATTTTTCCACGGTTGAAGACATCCTGAAAAATGCCCAGAGATATTTCTATGCCCTTAAAATCGGCGATCCTGATCATTTTTCTTTTCATGAAGGTTCAAATCTGGAAAAAAGAGAGATCAGCGAGGCCGAAGAGGACGCGCCGGTTCGCAACTTGACCAGCACATTTATTCCCGAAGAGCAGAGGATCAGGGATGGCAGCTTCCCGGGGCCGAAGGTGCTGACCTTTGCCTCCATTCTCAAATACAACCATCCATTGCCGGGGATGCTGGAAAAACTGTTGGAGGTGGGGCGGAAGGGCATGGGCTGCGGAGTGGAAATCGAGTTTGCCGTGGATATGGCGGATGATCCTGAAAAATGTGAATTTTATTTTTTGCAGATTCGACCCATGGTGGAGGGCTCGGAACGATTCGAGGTGTTGATAGGCGAAGACGAGATTAACCGCTCCTTTTGTTCTTCCGGCCAGGCCCTGGGCCATGGCAGCGTGGAGGATATTTTTGATCTGGTCTATGTCAGGCCGGATGTTTTTGACTTGACAGAGACCAAAAGCATTGCGGCGGAAATCAGCCGCTTAAACGGCAAGCTGAGTCAGGAGAACCGGCCTTATTTAATGATTGGTCCTGGGCGATGGGGTTCGGCTGACCGCTGGCTCGGAATTCCGGTCCAGTGGCTGGATATTTCCGGGGTTGGGGCCATTATTGAGCTTCGCAATGAACAGCTCCAGGTGGATGCTTCCCAGGGAACCCATTTTTTTCATAATATTACATCCCTGAACATTCCCTATTTCACCGTGACCGAAGGCGAGGATCGTTTTGACTGGGATTGGCTGAATGCATTGCCGGTTCATGAAGAAACCACTTTTTTATGCCATGCCAGGCTGAAGGAGTCGCTGCTGATTAAGGTTGATGGACGAAGTTCGCGGGGGGTGATTTTGAAGGGGCAGAGGGGCAAAGTATAACATTTCAAAAAGAATCATTTTTGCCACGAAATCCACAAAATCCACAAAAACAAAAGAAAAAAAATTCGTGTTTTTTCGTGGATTTCGTGGCTGAAAAATATTTTAAAGAAGAGGATGGAACATGGCGGATATACTGGAGCAAATCACCAACAGAGACCCGGCACAGAAGGAATTTCATCAGGCAGTAAACGAAGTACTGGAATCAGTGAAGCCGGTGCTTGATCGTAATCCCGAATACCGACGGGCAGCCGTCCTTGAGAGGATTACCGAGCCGGAACGGGTGATCATGTTTCGGGTAGTCTGGATGGATGACCAGGAGCAGATCCAGGTCAACCGAGGTTTCCGGGTGGAAATGAACAGCGCCATCGGCCCTTACAAGGGAGGCTTGCGTTTTCATCCTTCCGTGAATCTCGGCATCATCAAATTTCTCGCCTTTGAGCAGGTTTTTAAAAACAGTCTCACTACTCTGTCCATGGGCGGCGGCAAGGGCGGCTCGGATTTTAATCCCAAGGGGAAATCCGATTATGAGGTGATGCGGTTTTGCCAGAGTTTCATGGCCGAACTTTACCGACACATTGGTCCGAACACCGATGTCCCGGCCGGCGATATCGGCGTCGGCGCCAGGGAGATCGGTTATCTTTTCGGTATGTACAAAAAACTGCGTAACGAGTTCACCGGGGTACTGACGGGCAAGAGCCTCAACTGGGGCGGCAGCCTGATCCGGCCCGAGGCCACAGGTTACGGTACTGTCTATTTTGCCGCAGAAATGCTGGCTGCGGTCGATGAGTCTCTGGAAGGAAAGACCTGTCTGGTCTCCGGCGCCGGTAACGTGGCCCAGTATACCGTAGAAAAAATTTTGGAACTGGGCGGCAAGACGCTGACCCTGTCTGATTCCTCAGGCTATATCTATGATGAAGAGGGGATTGACCGGGATAAACTGAACTGGGTCATGGAGTTGAAAAATATCAGGCGGGGCAGAATCAGGGAATATATCGAGCAATATCCAAATGCGGTCTACACCGAGATCGAGCCGGGCAAGGATTTTAATCCTCTCTGGGATCACAGGGCTGACTGCGCCTTTCCCAGCGCCACGGAAAACGAGATCAATGAAAAGGACGCACAAAATCTTGTCAACAACGGCGTGCGGCTGGTGGCGGAAGGGGCAAACATGCCGTCAACTCCCGAGGCGGTGAATGTTTTTGTTGACAATAAATTACTTTATGCGCCGGGTAAGGCGGCTAATGCCGGAGGGGTGGCGGTGTCCGGGCTTGAAATGGCCCAGAACAGCATGCGACTCCGCTGGCCCAGGGAAGAGGTCGATGAACGTTTGAAACATATTATGAAGTGTATTCACAAGACCTGCCTTGACGCCTCGGAGGAATATGGCCAGCCTGGTAATTATGTGGCAGGCGCCAATATTGCCGGTTTTGTCAAGGTGGTCAATGCCATGCTGGATCAGGGGTTGGTGTGAGGGGCGTCAACTTAACAATTATTTATTAACAATTGATTATTGATTATTTGATATGGCTAAAGGCGATGATATACAGAAAAGGTTGATTGATTTTGCAGTAAACATTATTAACCTTTCGGCAAAATTACCAAAATCTTCAGCAGGGAAACATATTGCTGGTCAAATTTTACGAAGTGGTACCTCTCCTGCTCCTAATTATGCTGAGGCACGTTCAGCTGAAAGTTCTAAAGATTTTATACATAAGTTGAAGGTCGCGTTGAAAGAATTAAATGAAACTAAAGTTTGGCTACAAATAATCATACAAAGTCAGATGATATCAAATGCAGAGTGTGCAAGTCTACAAAAAGAGTGTGACGAACTCTGTAGAATCTTAAGCGCAAGCGTAAAGACCGCTTTAAAGCGAAAATTTAACCCTAAATAATCAATAATCAATTGTTAATAATCAATTGTTAATGGATCAAAAACCCTGATCACCCCGATTTTCACATCTCAATACATATCATACCGAGTCAATACCCCGTCCAGGCCGCCGTTGGCAAGGGGTTTTTTCCAGCTCGGCTTGAGGCCGATGGACTTGATCAACTCTTTTTTGCCGAAATAGAGAATCGCTGTTGAGCCTGTGCATTTTTGTTTTAAAAAATCTCCGAATTCTTTCATGAACACGGCCATATCCCGGCCTTTTTCCAGACGGATGCCGTAGGGCGGGTTTGTGATGATCAATTTATTTTGCAGATCGTCTCTTTCCTGATAAGGGAGTGTTTTGAGATTGATTTTGCCACCCTGGGGGAGAAGAGCAAGGTTCTTGCCGGATGCTGACACGTCCCGGCCCGAGATGTCCGAGCCTGCGATGAGTTCCGGGGGCAGTTCCCGAATGGCATTGTCCGCCTCTTTTTTGACCCGGTGCCATAGAGATTCATCAAAATCATCCATCATCTCAAAACCAAACTCTTTGCGCAGAAAGGCGGCGGGAATACGGCAGGATTGCATCAGGGCCTCGGCCAGCAAGGTGCCGGAGCCGCACATGGGATCAACTAAGGGTCGCCGGCCGTCCCATTCGGAAAAACGGATCATGGCCGCCGCCAGGGTCTCCTGCATGGGCGCCTCAACCGCTTCCTGCCGGTAGCCGCGTTTATGCAGTGAACCGCCGGAGGTGTCCAGGCTGATGATCGCCTTGTTTCTCTCAATGCGCAGATGAAAGCTGATATCCGGTGTTTTTGTGTCAACCGAGGGCCGCTTACCATCTTTTTCCCGAAAATAGTCAGCTATGGCGTCCTTGAGGCAAAGGGCGGCGTAACGGGAATGTTTAATTTTACTGTGGGCAACCGTCGCGAAAATGGCAAAGGTATTGTCGGGAGTCAGGAGTTTATGCCAATTTATTTTAAGAGCGGTTTGGTACAAATATTTTGTGCTGTGGCAGTCAAAGCGCAGGAGCGGGGCCAGGATGCGGCTGGTGAGGCGAGAGCAATAATTGATTCGGTACAGCGCTGCTTTGTCGGCGTCAAAATAAACGCCTCGAAAAGTGGGTTTTATCTCCCGCGCTCCGAGGGAGGCCAGTTCGTTGGCAACGAGATCTTCCAGACCATGGCCGGCCTGGGCAAAATAACGCGAAGTTTTCTGGTAGGTAAACATGTTTTCTCTAAGTTAGAAGGATTTTTCAGGATGGCTGAGTCGATAAAGATAGCTTACCAGAGTAAGGGTTCATCGGTAGCCCTCTGGTGATCGTTTACCTTTGCAATGTTTAATTGTGTCATTGTGAAACTTCCCATGGTCAATTTATCTGGCCATCTTGTTTATTGCAAAATAAAAATGGGGCCTACGGTATAAAAAGAGGAAGGATGATTATGCTTTTGTACAGTAAAGCACCGGGGCCGGCATTTATTTTAAAAGTAACATTGTTGGCATAACCATCGAAGTTTTGTGTTTATCCTGCTGTTTTCACGATATTTATGCAAAGTAGTCAAAATTTTGTTACTTAGAGCTGTTTCTGTTAAAAAACAGAAATAGAGATGCAATTCAGTGAGGATGCGAAGGCTCATTTTG
>JAYEPA010000246.1:0-2081 GCA_034723545.1 Thermodesulfobacteriota bacterium
TTTATCCTTTCCCCCAGCACCATCTTCATCATAAATATCAGCCTGGGTCTGCCAGGCAGCGGCTGCTTTGTCAGTTGTGTCCTTGCTGGCGAAAATCGTGGAGTCGGTAACCGTGTTTGAATCGTTTTTATCTGGTTCTCTTCCGGTTGCTCTGAAATCGAAGGACGCTCGCAGACCAGAAAATGGGAAGACAAGGAGAGCATCACCTGCTACACCACGGAAATCGAGGCCCTGCGAGATGAAGATGCTTGGCGGCGGCAAGAGCGATGTCCCATCTTCTAGGGTGTCTTGCCCCTGCAATACTGGAGGACAAGACATGTTATTTATAAAAGATCAAAGCGGTGATTATCATCCCGCTCCCAAGGAAATAGTTTTTACGGAAGCCAAACGGCTCAGCAGCTATCAACTGAGGCGTGGTGTTCATATTAACTCATCGGATGTGGCAAAGGCCGCGATCCAAAACAAGATTGGCAACCACGAATTTGAAATGTTTGCCTGTCTGTTTCTGGACAGTTCCCATCGACTGCTGTCCTTTAAAGAGATGTTTCGTGGTTCGGTAAACAGCGCCACGGTGCATCCTCGGGAAGTGATCAAGGAGGCATTGCGTTTGAACACCGCTGCCGTGATCCTGGCCCACAACCATCCATCCGGTGACAGCAATCCAAGCCGTCAGGACATTGACCTCACCAACAAGTTGAAGGAAATTCTGAAGGTAATTGATGTCAGAGTTCTTGATCATCTGGTAGTTGGCGATGAGGTCTCATCAATGGCGGATTCAGGACATCTTTCATAAAACAAACCCGTTTGGGGCAGGAATTCACCCCTTACCGGGCTGTCTTGTCCCTTTCTTGAAACAAAAGGAACCAAGACCATGACAAAGAAAACAAAAACAAAAAAGAATATTTACGAAACCATTACCGATAAAATAATTAACTTATGTGTTAATTATTGTTTGATTATTATTAACTTATAGGTTAATTATTAAAATAATTAAATTAACAAAGAGGTTAATACGTGAAGCCGCAATATAAACGCCTGCTCCAGGAACAACTTGATGCCACCCTGGAACGTCTGTCATGCCTGCATGCCGTACAACGTCCGGTCAAGGGATGGTTGCGTGCTGTTCGAGAGGCATTGGGCATATCCGGGAAACAGTTTGCCAAGCGTCTGGGGGTCTCTGCTCCAAGGGTTACGGTATTGGAAAAAAATGAGATGTTCGGTTCTGTTACCCTCAATACCATGCGTCAGGCTGCCGATGCCTTGGATTGTAAATTCGTCTATGCCTTGATACCTCGAGAGAAGAGTCTGGCAGCGACTGTCCGGAACCGGGCGGAAATCATGGCAAAAAAACGTCTGGCAAGGATCTCGCATTCGATGCTCCTCGAGGATCAGCAGCTTTCTAGTCTTGAGCAGGAGAAAGCACTCGAGGCTGAAATTGATGCATTGATCAGAAACATGCCGAAAGAACTATGGGACAATCATGATGAATTTTGATTATCCGACAGGGGCGACACCCATCACTCCCGATGAGGCCGAAGGGCTGTTGCTGCCCCACATCACCAACCGAGCCGAGCTGAACCGTTGGGAGCAAGACAATATTGCCGAGGCTGAGGGGTGGGCTTTCAGGCGAAAACCAAAAGACTTGCTCAGTTTGGATTTTACCTGCCGACTGCATATGTAATTGTGATTACCAACGAACTTCAGCCACAATTAGACACAGTACCGGAGCCCGGCTCTTGGGGTGCTCCTACGTGTCAAATTATTCGTCGCCCACTCCACGTTTTTCAGTAGGTACTGCATTTGAGGCTGAAGATTAGTGGTAATCACATTAAAAATAGGGAAAAGTGTCACGCTTCTCTATTTCTTAATAACCATCCGGTTAAGATTGGTTTTAGGAACATATATCTATACTATCAGGATGTTTTATTGTCATAATTTTACTCCGACCATAAACATTTGATAGATAACAGTACTTTATAAATTTTGTTTTCGCCTGAGGGAGTGAATAGCTTGCGCTATGGTTAGATCATCGCGCGTTGCGATATGAATATTTTGAGGGTCTCCTTCAATTGCGCCAATTG
>JAYEPA010000247.1:0-8658 GCA_034723545.1 Thermodesulfobacteriota bacterium
CACCCCTTCAGGCACTACGCCGACTCCGGTGGTTGTGATATATACCCCGTCTCCCCTGCCTTTTTCAACAACCTTGGTATCGCCGGTTACGACCTCCACTCCGGCCATTTTCGCAGCCTGGGCCATACCGGCAACAATTCGCTCCAGCTCAGACAGCGGAAAGCCTTCTTCCAAAATAAAACCGGCGGAAAGATAGAGCGGCATCGCTCCTGACATAGCGATATCATTAACAGTGCCATGCACGGAGAGCGAGCCAATATCTCCACCGGGGAAGAATAAAGGCGAGACGACATAGCCATCCGTGCTCATCACCATCCGGCCGGAAACAATATCAAAGGACGCCTGGTCATTGCCCTGGCGCAGCAGTTCATTATCAAAATATTCAATAAACAACTCATCGATCAACCTCACCATGGCGCGGCCGCCGCTGCCATGAGTCATATCAACCGCAGCCTGACTCGTTCCAGAAGCAACGGAAAAACGGTTCTTCAAACTGAACATGCCGCAGCACCATTCAAGGGAGATTCTCCGGCCGAGCTCTTATATCGTCCATAGGACCAGCAGGCAGCACAGGCTCCCTCGGCAGAGACCATGCAGGATCCCACCGGGGTTTCCGGGGTGCAGACGGTGCCGAACAACTTACAGTTTACCGGCTCTTTCAAGCCGCGCAGGATGAAACGACATTCACAGCCCTTTACCTCGGGAATATGTATTTGGGGAATATCGTAACGCTTTTCCGCATCATGGTCGGAAAACTCCTCCCTGATTTTCAAGGCGCTGTCAGCCACTGTTCCCAATCCCCGCCATTCGAATTCCGAACGAACCTTAAAAACAGCGGCAATCAGATTCCGGGCTTTCCGGTTACCTTCCCGGCACACAGCCCTGGTATATTCATTTTGCACCTCATACCTGCCTTGATTTAACTGACGTATCAGCATCAAAACCGACTGCAGCACATCCAAAGGTTCAAAACCCGCAATAACCATGGGTTTCCGGTACTGCTTTACAAAAAACTCATAGGCCTGGCTGCCGATTACCGTACTGACATGGGCCGGGGCGAGGAAGGCATCAATTTCAACCGGTTCCGGCGATTCCATAATGGCGCGCATGGCCGGTGGAGTTAAAACATGGTTGCAGAAAACACTGAAATTCTTCAGGCCTTGGGCCCGCGCCTGTTGAATCACGACGGCAGTTTGCGGCGTGGTGGTCTCAAAGCCAATGGCAAAAAACACCACCTGTTGTTCAGGGTTGTCTTTGGCGATTTTCAGAACCTCCCGGCTTGAATAAACCATACGCACATCACCACCTTCACCCTTTGCCCTGAGCAGACTGGTGCGACTGCTGCCCGGCACCCGCAACATGTCAGCGTAAGTACACAAAATGACATCATTATCAACAACCAGCTGGATGGCGTTATCTATCCGACCGATGGGCAGCACACAAACAGGACAACCCGGACCATGAACAAACTTGACATTGTCCGGCATCAGGCCATGAATACCATACCGAAATATGACATGGGTATGACCTCCGCAGAATTCCATGAGGTTATACCTCCGACCGCTCCCCGCAGCACTGGCAATGGCTGCAGTCAACTGTTTTGCAAGATCCGGGCTCCGAAATTCATCAATGTATTTCATGAACTCTCCCCGCTTGGGCCGCCTCTGCAAAAAGTTTAAGGGTTTGTCGCGCCTCCACATCGCTGATCCTGGCAAGGGCAAACCCCACATGAATCAAAACGTAGTCGTTGACCGCCACATCCTGAACCAAGGCAAGGGAGATCTCTTTTTTTATGCCGCCAAGTGAAACCACAGCGCTGTCAGTAGTCTCGTCAATACTGACAACCCGGGCCGGGAGCGCTAAACACACGTGAGGGCCTCCTGTTTATAATTGGTAATTCAATTCCCACCTACTCCCCGATAATCTTCACCAGGACACGCTTTCTGCGGCGGCCGTCAAACTCACCGTAAAAAATCTGTTCCCAGGTGCCGAAATGGAGCTTGCCGTCGGTAATAGCCACCACAACATCGCGGCCCATGACCTGCCTTTTCATGTGGGCATCGGCATTGTCCTCATAGCCGTTATGGCGGTACTGGGAAACCGGCTCATGGGGGGCCAGCTTCTCAAGCCAGACATCGTAATCATGATGCAGGCCTGATTCGTCGTCATTGATAAACACAGAGGCGGTGATGTGCATGGCGTTGCAAAGCAGCAGACCTTCTTTTATGCCGCTTTCGGCCAGACATTTTTCCACCTCGGGCGTAATATTGATAAAAGCCCGGCGGGTGGGCACCTCAAACCAGAGTTCCTTGTAGTAGCTTTTCATTTATACATTCTCTATAAAATCTATAATTCAAAATTAACAGCAAAAGGACTTTTCCTTCAATATGAATAAAAAAACAAAAGCCTACCCCATTGGGATAGGCTTTCGCCGAAATGACGATCCATAGCTCTTTTGACTTTTTACAAGATCATCATTTTTTAAAGTTCCATAAAGAACTATTCCGTTTTCGGCAGATACTTGGTTAAAGGACAATTTTTACAGCCACCCTCGGGCAGGTCAGTCTGATGATGGACGATGTGGACAATATCCTGGACCGCTGCCGCTGTAGTCGGGTAAAAATGTTCCATGCCGATTTTGTCGAGCAGGTGGGTTCGCTCCATGACAGCCATGACTGGTCCCTTGACGTTGCTGATGGCAAAGCCGAGACCAGCTGAACGGATCCGGTCAACCAGCATGGCCAGGGCCTCTTCGCCGGACGCGTCCATATCATTAATACCGCTTGCATCTAGAAGAATATAGCGCAGATCAGGCCGTTGTTCACGGAATTTAGCCGTCTGTTCATCCAGATAGCTGGCATTGGCAAAGAAAAGGGCACCGTCAAAACGAACTACGGCAACATGCTGGCAGCCCTTAAGCTGGTAATGCTCAGCGCATTTCAATACCTTATCCTCGTGCATGGAAAGACTGGCAACAACGGGACGCATTGATTTATAAAGAAAAACGCCCATGGAGAGGATGACGCCAACCATAATTCCCTTGTCCAGATGAGGCGCATAGGCCAGGGTAACCAGAAAAGTGACGATGGAAATGGCGCCGTCATACCACTGGGCCTTCCAGGAATGAATAAAACCGCTGGTGTTGACCAGACCAATAACCGCCATCATGATAACGGCGGCAAGAACCGCCTGGGGCAGATGGTAAAGCAGTGGGGTCAAAAACAGCAGGGTGATGATCACCACAATACTGGTAACAACGCTTGAGATTCCTGTGGCGGCACCGGCCTGAAGGTTAACGGCGGAACGTGAGAATGAGCCGGATACGGAATAACTCGAGCCTATTGAGCCGAGAATATTTCCCAGGCCCTGGCCGATGAGTTCCTGGTTGGGATCAATTTTCTGACCTGTTTTGGCGGCCATGGCCTTGGCAATGGCAATGGCTTCCATGAAACCCAGCAAAGAGATGATAATGGCCGTTGGCAGAAGTTTAAAAAAGGACTTAACAGTTAATTCCGGCACAGAAAGTGTCGGCAATCCTTCAGGAATTTTGCCGACGATGGCCCCGCCTCCCATGACAAGCAGATTTTCCGAATTTAACGGTGAGTTTTTGACCTTGATCCGCCAGGTCCCGCCGTCAGTCGCTAGACCTTGCGGCAGATTATCTTTGGGATAAAAGGTATAACTGCCGCCATCCTCGACTGCTTCAAATTTGAGATGCCGAAGCTCATAGCGGGCTTCATGGGCATGATGTTTGGCCTCGTCCATTTTGATCGTCAGAATATTAATTTGACTTTGCAGCTGAACCTCTTCCATGGAAATTCCATGGCCGGTTCGTTTCTTTTTCTGCTCATCAAGCTCTTTACCGAGAGCCGCCCTTTCCGCCCCCAGTGAGGTGATCTCATTGGTAGCGTGGTTAAAGTTGTCAACCATTTCCGCAAGTTCGGGCACCTGAAGAGCCGACACCGGGACATTTGCATCCTTGTTAAAACCGATAAAATAGGAAACAACCGTGGTTAAGAACACAGCAACCAAAACGTTTGGAATTTTCGGGTTGATTTTTTTCAAAACAACCATGATGACCACGGCGGAAACACCAAATATCAGGGTGGGCCAGTGGGTAAAATCCATTGCCGCCTGGCCGACCCGCATCATGGTTTCATAATGGTGAGCCGCCTTGTCCACATAGACCCCGAAAAACTTGGAAAACTGGGACGAGGCAATAATAATGGCTGCGGCATTGGTAAAACCATTAATAACCGGGTGGGAGAGAAAATTCACCACCAGGCCGAGTCTGAGAACGCCGAGAGAAAACTGAAAAATACCGACAATCAGGGCAAGGACAATGGAATAAGCAATAAATTCCGGGCTGCCGGCCGTGGCCAGAGGCTCAAGGGACGCCGCTGACATAAGGGACACAACGGCCACAGGACCGGTGCCAAGCTGCCGGCTTGAGCCGAACAGGGCGGCAACCATGGGCGGCAGAAAGGCTGCATACAGTCCGTAATAGGCCGGCAGCCCGGCCAACTGAGCATAGGCCATGGATTGGGGAATGAGGACCAGCGCCACGGTGATACCGGCAAGGGCGTCAGCCTTGAAATATCCACCATTGTACCCCTTGAACCACAAAAGAAATGGAAAAATTTTAGTTATCATTGCTTCTCCTGTCCTGTTAAAAATTTAGCTATTTACTGCGTCTCTCTCTCTCTCAATATTTGGAAAATGTATCACATAAAACAAAACAATGTTGTGAACTTACGCTTTGTCCTTTTTCAGAATTTTTCGGCAGGATTCCAAGAGCTCGTCAAAAAGATTGCCGGCATGATAAAGATTGTAGGTATTCAGCCGCGCAAGGCCGTCCACCATGGTAAAAAGAATCAGAGATGTTTTTCGTGCCGACATAGGGGCAATGGAGCCGTCCCGCTGTCCCCTCAAAACAGCTTTTTCGAAAATATTCAGAAAGCAGTTGTAAATATCCTCAAGATGTTTTCTGCAAATAGGATTTTCCTCGGCCAATCTGTACGGATAATGCCGGTGAAGAAGCAGAAAGCGTTCTTCCATTCTTGCCGCCATCTCAAAATAAAAAGAAATGATTCCCTCGACCATGTTCAGTCCGGTGTCAAAAATGTTTTCCAGAAGGTACTTCTCAAACTCCTGGATAACGCTTTCCTTAAAGTTTGCCAGGACAGCAAGAAAAAGATCTTCCTTGCTTTTAAAATGATAAAACACAGTCCCGTCGGCAACGCCTGTCTGCTTGGCAATATCTCCCATTGAGGTGTCGCGGTAGCCCTTTTCTGAGAAAAAAATGGTCGCGGCTTGTAGTATGGCTTCTTTTTTAGTTATTTTTTTTGACATAGAACTTGTTTTTTGCTATTTTGTGCCTAACTGAGCGGTCAGTCAACTTTGAGCTATATTTATATTTCTATTTTTGAAAGTCAAGCATTTT
Source organism: Thermodesulfobacteriota bacterium (assembly GCA_034723545.1). Lineage (GTDB taxonomy): Bacteria > Desulfobacterota > Desulfobulbia > Desulfobulbales > SURF-16 > JAGHCC01. The sequence continues at coordinate 5,444 of JAYEPA010000247.1, forward strand.
GTTTTGTTTCATACTTTTAGATTTTGTCAACGTAGACAATTCGCAGGATTGGATCTGTCTGAATTGTATGAAACAGAAAAAGCTCCATATTTTTGACAAAGCCAGCATGTTTAAAAATTAACAAGAGAGGGAGAAAAAGCATGAATAACTACAAGACACGTCTCCTTGGGGAAGTTGAGACAATTTTATTAGCAACAGATGGGACAGAATACAGTGAAGGGGCGGTTCAGGAAGCAATATTTTTTGGCCAGGCCTGCAACGCGAAACTTGTCGTTCTCCATGTCGTGAAGATCTTTGCTGAAATGGCGGCATCCATGCATGCTCAGGAAGCTGAACAGTCAAAAAAGGTTGACCCTGAGCTTGAACGTATTAAAATAATGGCGAAAAATGAAGGGATCGACTGTAAGGTTGTTGTTGTCGGCTCCTATCAGGCGGATAAGACAATTGTTGACGAGGCTGCTAAACATAAGGCCGACGTGATTATTATGGGGCTGCACAAGAAGAAGGGCCTCAGTAAATTTTTCATCGGCAGTATGACCTCCAAGGTGATCGGTCACGGCTTTCCAAAAGTTCTTGTTGTGCCAAGGGATTATATAATATCCGGCGAAAGCGTTCTGCTGGCCACTGACGGATCTGAATTCAGCAAGATGGCTGCCCGTGAAACAATAAGTATGGCAAAAAAATGTGCTGCTTTGAAAAAAACAACCATCATCTCTGTTGCTCGAGACGAATCACAACTCAACTGGGCCAATGAAAATGTTGAACATGCCAGTCAGTTGTATGATCAGGCCGATGTTGGTAAAGAACTTGATGCTGTTGCCCTGGTTGGCCGGCCGGGGGATGTGATTGTGGCACAGGCCAAGGAAAAAAATTGCGATATGATCATCATGGGCGGCTATGGCCGTTCAGGTTTATCCGAGATGCTCATGGGTCATGTTACACAGAAGGTGATTGCCACGGCCCAGCGTCCTGTCCTTGTAATCGGGAAGTAACAGCAGTGGGATAATTCGTAAAAATCGTTAAAAACTCACCAAACTGAAACACAATGAAACACATCACCCCGCACCTCACTCCACAGTGGTGAAATGTTTCATTGTGTTTCAGTTTGGTTCACGGCTGTCGCAACACCTCACAACTTCACAAACAAACATAACCCCATGTTTTTACAGATAAAAAAAATTAAAAAATGCTCCGGCACAGAGATTGCTATAACATAGGCGATTGCTGTACAGGAAAAGAAAAAATAGAACGAACCCAACAATGGATTCTTTTTAACGTCCAAAAAAAGGAGAGATATAATGCCGTCCATTGCCCTGTTTTTCAGCAAATTCACAAATGAAGACCAAATAAGGGACAAATTAGCTTCCGAGCTGGATCTGTCTGTGGTGAGTGATGAGGATATCATCAATGATATCTGCAACAAAAATCTCGCCCGAAAAAGTAATCTGGAACACTGCCTTTATAAAAAGACTTCAGTTTTTAATAAATTTACCCTTGAGAGGGAATTGAATGCCGCTCATCTGAAATTTGCCATGGCCGAGAGTCTGATGCAAAAACAGAATATGCTGTATCACGGCTTCACCTCCGTTCTGATCCCCCACGAGGTAACCCATGTTTTAAAAGTGCTGATTATCGACAACAAAAAATTAAGACTCCAGAAAGCCGCTGCCGAGGGCGTCTCGGAAAAAGAGGCGGACCGGCTCATTAAGTCAAGTGACTTGAGCGCCCATGACTGGACTAATTTCCTCTACCAGAGAGAGGCCTTTGACCCGTCACTCTTTGACATCGTTATTCCAGTGGGCCAGAAAAACGCAGATGAGGTTGTTGCTGTCATCAAGAAAAATTTCAATAAAACAACCGTACTTGAAACAAAAAATTCAATCCAGGCAGTCAAAGATTTTGCCCTCACAGCTCAGGTTGAGCACGCCCTACTCAGCAAAGGGCAGAAGGTCGGTGTTGAAACACATGACAGCCATGTCAGCCTGAAGGTGAACAAGAGCGCCTTTAGTTTCAGCATGCTTACGAAAAAACTGACCTCCATTGTCGACTCCGTCCCAGGCATCAAGGAGGTCCAGGTGTTGAGAGGAAAAGAATACATGACCTCGGTGTATCGCGATCAGCACTTTGAACTGCCGCCGAAAGTCCTGCTTGTTGATGACGAAAAAGAATATGTTGAGACCCTGTCCGAAAGGCTTGTGGCCCGCAATGTCGGTTCGTATGCAGTGTTCGACGGTCAAGAGGCCCTGAATTTCATTGACGGGGATCAGCCCGACGTCATGGTGCTGGACCTTAAAATGCCCGGCATTAACGGCATCGAGGTCCTAAAGGAGACCAAGAAAAATAATCCGAATATCGAGGTTATCATTCTCACGGGTCATGGCTCCGAAGCCGATCGAAAAACCTGTATGAGCCTGGGCGCGTTTGCCTATCTGCAGAAACCGACGGAAATTGAAAAACTATCGGAAACGATTAATGCCGCCTACCAAAAAATAGCGGCTGACAATGCCATGGAACGATACGTAAATCCACTTGGCAAAGAATCGGAAGGCAAAAAAACATTACCCGCCTGATTTTCTGAAAGGAACGCCCTGTCCCTGCAGGAGATTTGATGATGGCACAAAAATCCCCATAAAAAGTCCCCTTTTTTCAAGGGGAACTTTTTATGCTGAATACATATTACTTTTTACATATAGTCAAAAAAATCCAAGGAGGAAAACATGGCTGAAAAACTGGAAGGCAACGTTTTATTGGTTGACGATGAAGAGCAATTTCTTGACGTTCTATCCGAACGTCTTGAAACACGCGGACTACACGTCAATGCCGTGACAAGCGGAGAAGATGCGGTGGAGAAGGTTGAAGACAAAAATTTCGATGCCATCGTGCTGGACTTGTCCATGCCCGGCATTGACGGTATCGAAACGATGAAGAGAATCAAGGAAAAAAGACCTGATCTCGAAATCATCATCCTGACCGGACAGGCCACCGTGAAAACAGGAATCGAGGCAATGAAACTCGGCGCCGAAGATTTGCTCGAAAAACCGGTTGACATGAATGTGCTGCTCGAAAAAATCGGCAAAGCCAAGCACAAGAGAATGCTTGTCATGGAAAAGAAATCCCAGGACGAGATGAAAAAAATTCTCAAAAGCAAAAGCTGGTAATTCCCGCCCAAAACACAATCCAACACAAAAGTAACTATTCAATTTCACTTGTGTTTT
>JAYEPA010000248.1:0-8633 GCA_034723545.1 Thermodesulfobacteriota bacterium
GTTGGTAATCACATAGAAAAAAGAAGCTGGGGCCAAAGAAGGGTAATTAGGTATGGTGTCCCCCGAATAGAAGCGAACAGAGTATTCCGCAGGATACCCTGTTCGGTTAAAACATTTTTATAAGGGGCTTTTTAATCTTCCACAGTGATTTCGTTCCTTATTTTTTCCATGGATTTTTCGCCGAATCCTTTCACCTTCATTAAATCGTCCACTGTTTCGAATTTTTCGTGATTACGGTATTCGATGATGGCCTGTGCCTTAGCAGGCCCGATACCGTTTATTGACTCCAGCGTGCTCTGATCGGCGGTGTTGATATTGATAGCCGCCAAGGCTTGGACGGTAAAGAAAAACAGCATGCAAATTGTTAGTAGAATTTTTTTCATCATCATCTCCTTGTTTTAGGGTTTGGTATGTGTTAGGCGGATATAAGATTGTATAGATAAGGAAGATAATAAGTCAAGAAAAAAGAGTCGAGTTATGGGGACACCATACTTAATTGTTGACTCCTGTTAAATAAGCATGTAGCCTATACCCTATGGCACGTATAGCAAGAGTTGTAGTTCCGGGTATCCCTCATCACATAACCCAGCGCGGCAATCGACGAATGGAAACATTCTTTGCCGAAGCTGACTATCATGAGTATTTGTATTTGATGGCCGAATGGTGCAATCGTTGCCGGGTTCAGGTTTGGTCATATTGTCTCATGCCTAATCATGTTCACCTGATAGCAACGCCTGAATCAGAAGATGGCTTGCGTCGTGCAATAGGTGAAGCCCATCGCCGCTATACAAGATACATAAATTTTCAGAAAGGGTGGAGAGGGCATCTGTGGCAGGGAAGGTTCGCGTCATTCCCAATGGATGAAAAATATCTGATAGCAACTGCCCGCTATATAGAATTAAATCCGGTAAGAGCCGGAATAGTCAAAAACGCGGAAGATTATAAATGGAGTAGTTGCAGAGCACATCTCCAAGGTGAGGATGATATCCTGGTAAAAGTCAGACCATTATTAGAGATATGTGACTGGCGGGAGCTGCTGTCAACCGGCCTTTCAGAGGCCGATCATAAAACTATCCGTGGTCACGAAAGAACCGGCAGGCCGCTGGGAGACGAAAGTTTTATTGATCACCTTGAGCAAGTTACTTCCCGTTTGCTTAGAAAAAAGAAGCCGGGGCCAAAGAAGGATAATTAAGTATGGTGTCCCCAGAATCCAGAATCCGTTGAGAAGTTACAGTGCGTGAGCATTTTTTACTTGCCAGGTAAAAAATACACGGTATTGTGAAAATATGATTCCGCGATTACTCACTCCCCCTTTTGGCAGGAAAAGTTTTTTTCTGTTTGGCCCTCGCCAGGTTGGCAAAAGCACAATGGTAAAGGTTGCTTTGGCAGAAAAAGAATATGTGGATATCAACCTGCTCAAGTCAGAGACATTGTTAAAGTATACGACTAGTCCGGATCTTCTTCGTCGGGAAATCGAATTTCAGCTCAAGCGTAGGGAGTCATTCATAATATTCATTGATGAAATCCAAAAAGCGCCGGCCTTATTGGATGAGATTCATTATTTGCTCGAAGAATATAAAAATCGTCTTTTTTTTATTCTGACTGGCTCTTCCGCCCGAAAACTGAAGCGATCTTCGGTAAATATGCTTGCGGGAAGGGCGTGGGAATTCTTTCTGTTCCCCTTGACTCATTTGGAACTCGGCCCCCTTTTTTCCCTTGATGATGTCTTGCTTAAGGGCAGTCTGCCACCAATTGTCAATGAAGACTTCACTGACTGCTTCCGGACTCTGCGGGCCTACACCAACACTTATCTGAAAGAAGAAATTTTAGACGAAGCCCTTGTTCGCAACATTCCAGCATTCAGTAAATTTTTGACTATTGCGGCAGACCAGAGTGGTGAAGTAGTCAGTTATTCCGATATTGGCAGAGAGACTGGAGTAAGCGGCAAGACTGTTCGGGGGTATTATCAAATTTTAGAAGACACACTTGTTGCTCTTAAACTTGAGCCCTACCTGAAAAGCGCTCGAAAAAGGCTTGTTCGTCATCCGAAGTATTTCTTGTTCGATCCCGGCGTGATTAATTCTATTTGCGGTAGAACCACGCCGGAAGCCATTAAAACTCCAAGCGTTTATGGCAGGCTGTTTGAGCATTTTGTGATTCTTGAAATATTCAGGATTTTATCATACTGGGAAATGAATTGCCGTTTCTACCACTGGCGCAGTAGCCATGGCGCGGAAGTTGATCTTGTCGTGGAAAAGGATAGTGAACTGTGGGCGATAGAAATTAAGTCAAACCCTGTTGTCCACTCAAGAGATCTCCGGGGCTTGCAATCATTCGTGGCTGATTACCCCTCGGTCAGAGCATTATGTGTTACCACAGCCGAACAGCCTTATCTTGCTGGTAATATAGAGGTTGTTCCCTGGCAGATGCTATTTGAGCCAGGCTGGTTGGGAGGATTTGACCTTGGCTGATGGCTGATCGCCGAATGAACGCGGCCTTTTGGTTGGACAAAGGCATGGGTGTAATAATCAGATAGCGCTGGAAATTTTACTGAATCTCCGGGCAATATCGGCTCGCAATTTTCCGGTATGGGCTTCAGGCACCTTGCATTTGCTGAAGATATTTTGCCAGTCGCCGGTTCGTTGGAGGACATCCTGCAAAAGTAGTCTGCTTTTTTGATGGGAAAGGCCGAATGCCTTTCCTTCCCGGATAATGTCATCTGCGCTAATTGCAGAATGTTTGCCATTTACCTGAATAATCTGGCCCGGCTGGTGGATATTGGGCACAATGTCATAAGAAGGGGAAAGTTTCCATCCTTTATCGGTATGAAGCATGGCGAAATTTTGAAGATGATCATCGGTATTTATCAATAAAACATTTAAGACCATCTGGCGAAACAGAAGTTTCAGGTCCGTTTCCGGGCGATTTGAAAAGAGGCGGATTATTTTCGCCATGTCAGAGTAGTGTGCTGAGTAATGATCTTCAATGCCCAGCAATGTACGGAAGCTGATAATGGCATTTCTTCCACCTTCAGGTGCAACATCGAAACGTTTAATCAGCAAAACAGATCTGTTGCTTACTCTGACCCTCTGAAGTTCAGGTATCTCGAGGCCGGCTTTGCCGGCCAGTGTCATCCCGGCCTCTTCCAGGGAAATCAGTAACTCAGGATGCACATCTTTTCGGCTGGCAAACTTTGCCAGCCAGTATTTATTATCCTTGCGGGTTAGGACTTTGGGTCTTGCTCCACCCGCAGAACTTCCACACGCCAGCAGATGCTGCAACTCTGCTGTTTCCGTGTCTACCGAGTCTTCAAATTTACCTGCTTCATCAATTGCCTTGGCAATATCCGCAAATGGGATGCTGCCGTCTTCAAAATCGGTTTTTTTTTCCTGTTCGCTGAACAGAAAACGCCCCAACCCCATACCCTGCAGAACATTGAGAAGATGCGCCGGAGCAAAACGGCTCTTTTCCAAGCCTCCTTTTCTGGCCAGGATAAGTCTTCCCCAGGCATCCGGCAGAGAATCGTCAAAGACCATGTGTATGCCGGTGTTGCGATTCCCGGCTTCAAATGTCTCATTTCTCAGGGGCAAGTTGATTGGGTCAATGGCATAGGCTTTGGGGTGCTCAAGATATTGCGGTGAGTATTTGAAAAAACCTTCATGTTGGCCATAGGTGTCAAGATGACGTGACAAAATACGACCAACCTGGACAATTTGGCCATCAGGAAAAACAGCATTAACATAGAGGTTGACCGTTTCTTTCATTTATTGCTATGCCGGACGCGTCTTTTTTTTAGATCGGTTATTTTCTTTTGTTCCCGGTCATATTTTTCAAAAGGATCTTCTTTTATCTGTAAAATATCCTGCCAGGTACTGAGCAACCCCAATATTTCTGTGACATTGAGCCACCTGGCAAGTGAAACAGAGGCGTCGCCCCGTTCCATCCGCCCAATAACCTTAGTGGAGATGCCTGCCATGACTCCGAGTTCCTTCTGGGTTTTATTCACAGTGATTCGGGCCTTGCGGAGGCGCATTCCCAGTTTTTTGCAAAATTTTTCTATGTTTAAGCTGGTTATCATAAAGGGTAGTATGTGGGCTTTTATGTCAGTTGTCAAGGATTAGTGAGATTAATATGCCTTGTTATGACACCAGTTCGGGGGACACCATACTTAATTGTTTGGCTCCTGCTAAATAAGAATGTAGCCTGTACCGTCTGGCACGTCTGGCAAGAGTTGTAGTTCCTGGTATTCCCCATCATATAACTCAGCGCGGCAATCGCCGGCCTGACTGGCAGGAGTTGCTGACAACTGGCCTTTCAGATGACGACCATAAAATTTTCGCGGTCACGAAAGAACCGGCAGGCCGCTGGGAGACGAAAGTTTTATTGATCAACTTGAGCAACTTACTTCCCGTTTGCTTAGAAAAAAGAAGCCGGGCAAAAGAAGGATAATTAAGTATGGTGTCCCCCGAACCATCAGAGGTTTTATTGGACTTTAGAGTATTTTATGCTTAAAGTTAAGACTAAGTTTAAGGACTAAGTCTGAGGAGGTGGGGTTAATGGAAATCGTGAATGTGCATGACGCAAAAACTCATTTTTCAAGATTGCTGGCCCGAGTACACATGGGCGAAGAAATTATTATTGCTAAGGCGGGACAGCCTTACGCTAAACTGGTGCCTTTGGGGCCTGTCAAAGAACGGAAACCCGGGATAGCACAAGGTGCCGTTACCGATTCTTTTTTTGAGCCATTACCAGAGGATGAGCTACAGGCTTGGGGGTTATAAGCATGCTGCTCGATACGCATATTTTTTTATGGTGGCTTTTTGATGATCCACGTCTTCCTGCCGGGATTAAAAGGAATATTCGAAATGTTGATAATGCAATTTATATCAGTGCGGCATCAGTCTGGGAGATTGCAACAAAATTCAGGATCGGTAAACTACCAGAGGCTGTCTCAGTGGCGCGAAATGTTCCTGCTTGGATAGAAAAGGCCGGATTTATTCCAATGGCGGTGACGCCGGAACATGCACAGCTGGCCGGAAGTTGGGACGTGTCTCACCGTGATCCTTTTGATCGGATGCTTGCTTCACAGGCAAAATTAGAAAAAATTCCATTGGCATCTATTGACAGAAGCTTGGGTTGTTTCCCCATTGTGATCAAAAACAGGTAGGGCTAGGGGGGAGAGGCGTAGGGTTTAGGGCTTGGGCACCAGTTCCACCAGTTCCGGGGACACCATACTTAATTATTTGGCTCCTGCTAAATCAGAATGTAGCCTATACCGTATGGCACGTATAGCAAGAGTTGTAGTTCCTGGTATTCCCCATCATATAACTCAGCGCGGCAATCGCCGGCCTGATTGGCAGGAGTTGCTGGCAACTGGCCTTTCAGATGACGACCATAAAATTTTCGCGGTCACGAAAGAACCGGCAGGCCGCTGGGAGATGAAAATTTTATTGATCAACTTGAGCAACTTACTTCCCGTTTGTTTAGAAAAAAGAAGCCGGGCAAAAGAAGGATAATTAAGTATGGTGTCCCCCGAACCCGATAGGAGAAGCCCAGCGGCGCTATACAAGATACACAATAGTGCCCTTGGGTTATTTTGACAACTGAGTTGCCGGGGATGGTTTGCTCTCTGGCTTTTCATCCTGATTTTTTTCAAAGATGTGCCAGAGATTGATAGCGAAATCAGGAAAAGTAACCATGGGAAGTGTTTCGTCCCAGTTGAAAATCTCCGGGGGGCCGTAGGTGGAGTTCATGAGAGTGTAGCGCTCAAGATATTCACGTTCCGGAAAGACGATAAGGTATTCTCCGACCCCGAATTTTTCATACAGAAATTTCTTTTCCCTGCGATCCTTGATTTCAGTAGAGGGTGATACCACCTCAATAATGAGATCAGGTGCTCCCTGAATATTCTTTTCGGTAATTATGTTTGCATCGCACACGACAAAAACATCAGGTTGGACGATATTTATGTCGTCAAGGACGACATCTGTAGGGGCAAAGTATATGCGGCATTTGTTTTTGTTGATTTTTCCGCCCAGCAAAGCTTCAACAATATTTCGGCAGATATCTTGATGTTTCACAGATGGTGCCGGACTCATGTTGTATGCCTGACCATCGATGATTTCCCATCGTTCATCATCCGGCCAGCGTTGATAGTCCTCGTATGAAAAGGTATCCTGTGGTGTTTTCTGTGGAGATGGCATTAAATTTTACCTGTTTGTTTTGGGCAGACTTTGTGAAATCGGTAATTTCTCGATAGGTGGTGATAACCTATAAACAAATCCCCCTCAATCCCCCTTTAATAAAGGGGGAGGTTGTCGGTATGCCCCACTTGCTAAAGGGGAAGTTGTCGGTACCACCACTTATTGAAAAGTTACAAAATTTACGAAAATAAAAAATAAAGATGCCGCTATAGTTGACCTTAGCTATGCTCGGGAATCGCAGAGTTAGCGTAAGAGTAATCCGTTAATCTGTAAGAAGTGATTGTCAAGAGTATACAGTTCTAAACCATGCTGAAAAGCTACAGCCGCAATCCATATGTCATTAGTAGGGATCGGCGTTCCCTGGCTTTTTAATTGATTTAATATTGAACTATAATATTCCGCAGTGTCGCTATCCACTGGGTATAGCGTAACTCTGGGTGAATCAAGAAACTCCCCGAGTTCTTTTCTGTTTCCTTTTTCTCGGTTTCCGGCTTTGAATCCGGAAAGTAACTCCCCAATGGAAATTGATGTTATTCCTATGTGAGAAACATACCTTAACGTAGTAATAACTTCCGGATCTCCTTTAAATGCAGAAGAATAAATATTAGTGTCGATTAATATTTTATTCATTTCCAGAGACCCTCGTCAATCACACGCTCTTTATCAATTTTTCCTTGAATTTTACGAAAGTCCGAATCAGACCATAGCCCAAAAAGATGATCTAAATCGGTGTATTGCTGTGTGTATTTTTTCTCCTTTTTCAAGCCGACAGATTTCTTTAGCAAATCAAGGATATATTGATTCATACTTTTATTGGAATTCTGTGCTTTTGCTTTTAATATTGTCGATAATTTTTCATCAACGCCACGAATTGACAATGAACTCATTAAAAATCTCCTTGATATTGCAGTAGTGAATGCACCATGCTGTCACTTTATGCCTGCATGTGGGGTTTGTCAAGGGCAAAAGGGGTAGGGTGCAGGGCGTGAGGGTGTCGGCGCTGGCTGCCGGATCGAGTCCGGCATGACGAGGTTTGGATGGGTTTTTATTTTTCCCCTCACCTAAATCCTCCCCCCAAGGGGCGAGGACTTTATAAGGATAGCTTAAGTTGATGACATTGGGTTGCAACCAATAAATAAATCCCCCTCAATCCCCCTTCGGAGTCTCGCAGGATCGCTACCTGCTAAAGGGGGAGGTTGTCGGTTGTATGGAAACCGTAGCCCGTCCCTTCGGGCGATAATAATGGAGGTTTGAAGCATCAGCCGAACAGAATCGCCCGGGGGGCCGGGCTCCTACATCAAACAAGCGCTGCCACTTATTGAGGTAACATTATTTTCTTCATGGACATTCCCTTATTGGGTGATTGACTTGTAGGGTTTATTCTCAGGTTTAGTACAAGAATCCAAATAGGTACAAAGGAATAGTTTTCTTTCCACCTGTCAGGACATCGTCTTTTACAAGAAAAGCAGGTTTGTCGGCATCACGTATTTGTCGGCTCGTTTTATTCTTGCCACCTATCTCAAAGATAATATTATCAACTGTGAAGTCGCCTCTTTTCTTACTGCAATAGACAGTTTTCCCGGAGTCAGTCAGGGCGCTGACAAAGGCTAGTTCTCTTTGGGTGCCAATATCTACGCTTTGCTCTAAACCACCGCATATTGCATGCAGTAATGTTGTGTTTTCCAGGAAAACTTTTTCAGGGGCCCGGAGTAATTTCGCACCCCGTTGGTCGGTATTAAGAATACGTGCCAAGCCTGTATTGTGCAAAATGTGAATATAATGAAGAGTTGTTTTGCTGTCAATTCCAAGATTTCCGGCAAGGTTGTTAATACTGGTTTTGCCGGGTGGGATGGTGGCAAGAAATGAGAGAATTTTTTTAAAATAATGGAGGTTTATTGTTTTGATATTGTAGTAATTGGCAATATCTTCATAAATTGTCTTGTTTATCACCGTCTCCAGCCTGGAAAAAAAATGAGAGCCATCCTCGAAAACAAAAGGATAATACCCTTGCCGGAGATAGGTTGTAAAATGTCCTTTTATTTTGGGAATCACAGCCAGTTTGCCTGCAACTCCTGCCGGATTGTTGATTATATCAGCGAAATTTGTTATTTCAAAATTGTCGCCTGTTGAAAAGTTCAGATATTCACGAAATGAAAATCCTTTCATGTAATGAATCACAGCTCGCCTGGAAAGATCATGCGATCCTTCAACAAGGTCAAGACTTGAGCTGCCGGAAAAAACAATTTTAATACGGGGAAAGGAGTCGTAAATATTTTTTAATTCCTGGTTCCAATTGTTATATTTGATGGTCTCGTAAAAAGTTAAATTCCACAACTATTTGATTTGATTAAGTAAATTTGCATTTTCTTGTTGTATTTTTAAGTGCCTTATGTTAATATTAGAACGTAAAATCAATAAAATACGAGGCGC
>JAYEPA010000249.1:0-8589 GCA_034723545.1 Thermodesulfobacteriota bacterium
CGAGTCCCCAGTTGAGCCAGGACTGCAACAGTTTCCACACCCCCCAGACACTCAGTGTACCACCGACAAAAGTGGTCTCGGTGACATAGAGATGGAGATGCCTGTAAAACCAGATCATGCCGAAAACAGCAAAGAGAACAAGCAGACAGAGATTGAGGCGATAGCGGCCCATGTGATCGGATTGAGGAGGTGAAACAGTCTGATTCATTCCCATCTCGCTTTCATTCCGGAAGAATATGTGGTTTGTTAATCACAACATAGCTGAAACACACATATAATTTCTAAAAAAGTTCTCCTCTAAAGTCAATGCAAAAGATCCTGTAACCGGCTTTGCATCTCAACAATGGACTTGCTTTCAACTTTCTGTTTATGTTATTTTTTATCGATATAAAAATACCTGAATAGACAATCGACTCAAAACTGGTTCTCATTTACAAGATTCAGGCTGGGAGGCTGCATCCATGGATAAACTCATAATCGCTTTTGGGCCGATTTTCGCGGCTGGATTTGCTGTCCAACAATTTACGGAAATTCTCTCGCCCCTGTTTAAAAAATGGAAGAATCAAACAGTTACAAGTTTATTTTCATTGCTATTGGGTTTTATCCTGGCTTTTTGGGGCAATCTACGGATTTTGGAGCCACTGTGTTATGAAGGGAATGAATTCTGGGACATTTTTGTTACTGCATTGGTGATCAGTGCAGGCACAGAGGGCATTAATTCAATAATAAAATTTCTGGGTTATGCTAAAGCAGACAAAAAAACGAAATTAAGAGAAGGAGAAAACAGATGAATGTCACAATCACCTACTGCGGCAAGTGAAATTACCTGCCAAGAGCTTCCAGGCTGGGAGAAAAAATAGAAAAAAAATATTCGGCGGAAATTGAGTATGTTAAGGGCTCGGGAGGTGTTTACGATGTCGAGATGGACGGCGTATTGATTTTCTCGAAACATACATCAAAACGTTTTCCCGAAGATGACGAAATTTTTGAGGCACTTGAATCTCGATAAAAAATATTTTTTTACCACAAAATGGAACTTCTCAATAAGTGGTGTCCTACCGACAACCTCCCCCTTTAGGAAAGGGGGATTGAGGGGGATTTTTTTTGCTTAAGTTAATGCCATTAACTTGAATCTCATTAAACAGGGCGCGGTCCGAACAGGGCTGTTCCCACCCTGACAAGGGTTGCTCCTTCCTCAATGGCAATCTCAAAATCAGCCGACATACCCATGGAGAGCTGCACCTGATCAAGATCTGAAAAAAAGCCTCTCTCCTTGAAATCTTCCGCCAGGCAGCGCAGCCGACGGAAAAAGGGCCGAACATCTTCGGGATTTGCCATAAAAGGCGTAATGGTCATGAAGCCTTTCAGTCGCAGATTGGTAAATTCGGAGATCCCGGTGAGCAGCGGTTCGATATCTTCCGGCATCACCCCTGATTTTTTGGGATCCCGGCCGACATTGACCTGGACCAGAACAGATAAAACCCTGTCACAATTGCGGGCATGTTTATCAAGAGCCCTGGCGAGCTTCAACCTGTCGACCGTTTCCACCATGTCAAAAAGTTCAGCCACAGCTTTTGCCTTGTTGGACTGGACATGGCCGATGAAATGCCAACTCAGTTTCTCCGGGCAGGCGAGGATTTTCTCTTTCGCGTCCTGGAGATAATTTTCACCAAAAATCTTCTGACCGGCCGATGCAGCTTCAAGAACGGCTGAAAGAGGTTTTTTCTTGCTTACCGCCACCAGGGAGACGAAAGCAGGATCGCGCCCGGCCCGGCGGGCTGCCGAGACAATACGATCCTGTATTGATGCCAGATTTTCTTTGACCGAAATCACTTTTTACACCTCAACATGGAACAGATCAACCGCGTTTTGCGTTGTGATCCTGGCAACTTCATCCAGACTGACCCCTTTTAATTCAGCAATTTTATTGGCCGTATAAAGAACATGAAGGGGCTCGTTTCTCCTGCCCCGTTTCGGCATGGGAGAAAGAAAAGGAGCGTCCGTCTCGACAAGCATGGATGTCAGCGGAATTCGTTGCACAGCTTCCTGGAGTTCTTCCGCCTTGTTAAACGTCACCACGCCGGGAATAGAAATATAAAAACCGAGTTGCATAAATTGTTCGGCAAGGGTTGCATCCCCGGAATAACAATGAATCACCCCTCCGGCTGGAAATGGAGCGTTTTCTTCAAGAACAGCCAGGATATCGGCATGGGCCTCCCGGTCATGAATAATCATGGGCAGATTCAATCCCTTTGCCAGTCGAACCTGTTCCTGGAATTTTTGCCGCTGCACATCAAGCGGGGCATAATTTCTCACCGTATCCATACCGATTTCACCATAAGCGACAACAGCGGGATCACCAGCCAGCTTCACAATCTCATCCAGCTCCCTGGAGGTAAGATCACTGACATGATGGGGATGGACACCCACGGCTGCGGAAATGCAGGAATGGGATGCGGCGATCTCCACCGCCGATCTGGAGGTTGTCAAATCGATACCGATGGTAATCATATGGGTCACGCCGGCAGTTACTGCGCGTTGAATCACCTCTTCCCGGTCAACATCATAATCAGAAAAATCAAGATGACAGTGGGTGTCAATCAAACCGCGTTTTGTCGTCAATTCCGGCAAGGGAATATTTTTTTTCTTTTTGCTCATAAAAAAATCTCCAAGGCCATTTCTACCAGATTATTTACTGCCGTGCAATGACTCAACAGGCAAGTGGATCTTGAAACGACGTGCATAAGAAAACATCATGAAATAATTTGACAAAGTCAGATGCCGCTACTATCTTAAAAAATTATTTTTCTGGCCTGAAAACAACCAGAGGAGGCAAGAACAACTCAATGGACTCACCTGTTCTGCAAGCCATTTACCAACGACGAAGCATCCGCGAATACACGGATCAGCCTATTCAGGCCGATCAACTCCGTGAAATCATCAAAGCCGGCATCTGGGCTCCGTCGGGACTCAACAACCAGCCCTGGCGATTTGTCACCATCACGGATCCCGATATCCGCAAACTTATAAGCAAACAAACCCATTATGCCCATATCGTTGAAGCATCCCAGGCGCTGATTGCTGTTTACCTCGACAAGAATGCCATGTATGATGATGTTAAAGATCATCAGGCAGCCGGGGCCTGTATCCAGAATATGCTGCTGGCTGCCGAGACGATTGGCCTTGGAGCTGTCTGGCTTGGCCAGATTCTCAAAAACAAGGAGAAGGTCAATGATATCCTCGGTCTGGATGAGCATTACGATCTCATGGCTGTTCTGGCCCTTGGATACCCTCTGCACCGTAAGCAAAAATCAAACAGAAAAGATCTGAATGAATTTATTTTAAAATCAATTTAGGAGATATACAGATGAAAACCAAACTTTTTCCCATGAACCAAGCAATCCTGTTTGCCCTGCTGGGCGTTTTTATCCTCCTGAGTGGCTGCACTACCACATCCTCCTCCGGCAATGATGATGAAATGGCCCCGTCAATTACCGACCAACCTTTCTATGCGGCAGACTTTAAGGAAATCCTCATTCCCGGCGGCCTGAAATTGAATCGTGACAAGAGTATGTTCATCACCACGAATTCTTTTAAAGGCGGTTTTCTACATTATAAAGGAAGACTCGAGGTGAGCTCTCTTACCGATTTTTTCCTCAACAGCATGCCTAAAAATGGCTGGCAACGCACAGGAATGGTTAAATATAAAAATGTCCTTCTTGCCTTCAGTAAACCGGGAAAAACCTGCATGATCACCATTACGGAAAGCGATCTTAAATTTTCCACTGAAGTCTACATTTATGTTTCCGAACAGCTAAACAACTCGCCGTTACTCAGTCTACCCGGCCAAGATAAAACTCTGTAACAAGGTGGGAAATGTCTTCTCTTCTTGCTAAAAAAAAGATTCTCTTCGGCATCACCGGCTCCATTGCCGCCTATAAAACCGTGGACTGGGTCCGCTCCCTTGTCAAGGAAGAGGCCCAGGTTAAGGTGGTCATGACCGAGGCTGCAACCCGTTTTGTCACAGGGCTGACCTTTGCAGCCCTGTCCGGCAATCGTGTTTACGAATCGATGTTTGACCCGCTGAATCAGGAACTGATCCCTCATATCAACCTGGCCCGGGAAGCTGAGCTGATTCTTGTTGCCCCGGCAACGGCGCAAACCATCGGCCGTCTTGCCCATGGCCTTGCCGAGGATCTGCTGTCAGCCATCGTTCTTGCAAGCCAGGCAAAGATCATGATCTGTCCGGCCATGAACAGCCAGATGTATAATCACCCTGCCACAAAACAGAATCTGGCCACCCTTAAACAATATGGGTATACGGTTATTGAACCGGACAGCGGCCTGATGGCCTGCGGGGAAGAGGGACCGGGCCGGTTACCGGAATGGCCCATGGTTCACAAAAGGATTCTTGAGAGCTTCACCCCCCAGGATCTGAGGGATAAATCCATCCTGATTACGGCCGGACCCACCCACGAACCTCTTGATCCGGTCCGTTTCTTAGGTAACCGTTCATCCGGAAAAATGGGCTATGCCCTGGCTGCAACGGCTTCCCGCCGCGGAGCTGATGTGACTCTGGTCAGCGGGCCGGTCAACCTGGCCCCTCTACCCGGCATCAAAACTATCCAGGTCAAAACCGCACACGAGATGCAACACGAAGTTCTAAACTGTTTTGATGACGCTGACATCGTCATCAAGGCCGCTGCAGTTGCCGATTTCCGCCCAGAAATAGAAGCCGATCAAAAAATCAAAAAAAGTGACTCGGCTACCTGTCTCAATCTCACTCCTAACCCTGACATCCTCTTTGAACTCGGCCAGCTCCGCAAGACCAGGACAAAACCTCTCGTTCTGGTTGGTTTTGCCGCGGAAAGCGACAAACACCTTGAGGAAGGACGACGTAAACTCAAAGAAAAAAATCTTGATCTGCTGGCAGTCAATGACATCATGGCCACAGACAGTGGTTTTGATGTCGACACCAACAGGGTTACTCTCCTCACCCGCACTGGAAGCGAAGAAGAATTGCCTCTCCTCTCAAAAGAGGAAACCGCCATGCGAATCTGGGATCAGGTGGTAAAACTGCAATAGGACGAATCTTCTTGAAAATCAATTACAGGGCCTGAAGCGGACAAGATTCAGGCATCTTCTTTCTCATCTGCCAACAATTTTACGATAAGCCGTATAAGTAAATCTTCTTGAACAGGATCACTTGCAGCCGTTAGGGGATGTTACGAAATAAATGTTACGTTTAGGCGCTCTGGTTTGGGTTAAATTTGGACGAGCCGATTGAACAAAACCGCAGGCGTAGCAGGGCTACATCGAGGATTTCGGAGTCTGCGCTTACCTGTGATTGAGAATCGTTCAAATATGACCTGAAGCAGAGATGCATAAACTACGGCAACGGTGGAATTTGGCTCATTTTTCCACCTGCCGACAGGTTTATACACGTCTACGATCACCTCTGCCTGCATCGTCTTGTGCAGAAAAAACAACTCGTTTTCCGTAAAAAATGTCTTGTTTTGCACCAAGTCATAGATCAGCTCAATGGTTCTGGCATAACCAACCACTCTTCATGGTCCTTCAAAGGCTTACCGGATATGGTCAACCCTTCTTTCAGCACAAAGGCTGTCTCGGTCTCGCCACGTGTGTGGGGAACATAGGACAGGCAACATCAACGGAATATCGTTCGCCGGTTCATCCCCACGTGTGTGGGGCATAGCCGTCAGGCTAAGCACTTACATGTTGATATCATTAACAATTCAAGTCGCTGACAATGGTTAAAGATGAATAGAGCAAATCTGGTGAATAGCGATGCTCTCTTCTCTGTTCCAGCACGTGTTTTTTACTACTGATCTGGAGGAATTCTATCAAATAATCAACAACTGATAATGACTTCTCAATAAAAATCATCTCCAGTCTGGCAACATCTTTCATTAACGTCTTGAATGCCTTGTAATGGCTGATATTTTTTCCGTAAAACTGCACCAACAATCTACCTGTGAACCAGACAATCCGCCAGGTAAGCATGATTATGAGTAATTTTGACAGGATGTAACAGTCCAAACGGTCCTTTTTGACCTTCTTCACCTTGTCAATTTTCCATATGGATTTCCAAACCTTAAAGGCAAGTTCAATCTGCCACCTTAAACTGTAAATCTTCCAAGCTGTATCGATGGTTATCAACTCAGGAGGAGCGGATGTTATGAATAGATTCAACCCGGCCCTGGCTTTGAATTTCTTGCTCAATTGGCGTCCTTTTTTTTGAGCATTTTGCTGAGCTTTCCTTATGCGCTCATTATATTCGGCCTCTGGCATCAAAAAAATAAAGAGCCTGACTTTGAAATCATGATCCTTGCCGAGCCAGACAACTTCTTCAATTTTACTGACGTTGTGTTTACGCATTGCTGCTACGATTAACGCAAAATCGAGCTCAACGAATTCGTCACCCTGGAGCTGATATACTTTGGCCTGCGTGTTTAATCGACAAAGAAAATCAGCGTATTTATTGACTATTTTGTGAAGCACATCAAGATGCATGTATGCCAGGTCTCGGACAACTAAATCTCCCTGTTCAATAACATCGATTGTGACTGTAGAATTATTGGCATCCTGATCGTTAAACGCGTTAATGCTCAAATCCACTATCTTGCCATGAAGAAGATCATATTCAAATTGTATGCGCACATTTGCCTTGGATCCACTGCCACCGCTCCCTGGATATTGATCGGCAAGGGACTCGTCAACCTGAAAGCATACGGAATCTTTAATTAGAAATCTTTTAAACTCCTTGCAATTATTAAAGTTAACTTTTGCGTACAGCTGCTTGTAAAACAATGTATCCAGTGCGGCCTTGAGGAATCCCACAGCATGAACACTAAACCTTTCATGTAGACTTTGTTTAGTTATCTCAACATGATACTCCTTTTCAAGAGTGATGGTCAGATCATTCAGGCTCTCTGTTGCCAGGCTGTTTCTGTTAAAGACAATTACCCGAAGAAACGTAAGGCCGTCCAGCATTCCCTGCCGTTGCACAAACTGTGTACTTCTGGCTAATTGTTCAATTTCTTCCGGGTTGAAATAATTTTCAAATTGTCCTCGCAATGATTTTTCAATTTCAAGAATATGCTTATCATTTAATCTCGTAATGGGGAAAAAACAGGTGCCCTCTCAGAAGAAATATTGTATTATTACAGCAAGTTAATCAAATATTGATGATTCTCGGCTGGCAGTTTCATCAATTTTGCCACTATGTACTTTGAGCCAGCATATGGGGCACCATTATGAGGCTGTAGGCCATTGGGGTGCAAGCCCCAGTGGCTTGTTTTTGTCAAAATAATATTCTGTCTTTTCAATATGTTACAATATTAGCCTGACGGCTATGGTGTGTGGGGAACATAAACCACTACAGGAATCATAACAATCATTATACGGTTCATCCCCACGTGTGTGGGGAACATGAGATCAACCCGTGAAACATTATGTTTTTGGACGGTTCATCCCCACGTGTGTGAGGAACATCTTTCGGGCATTTATGTGCCAATAATTATCACCGGTTCATCCCCACGTATGTGGGGAACATGGTGCGGATGACTCGGAAAGGGTTTGAGGCGGCGGTTCATCCCCACGTGTGTGGGGAACATTTGCGGGTAAAAAATTATATTGCGCGTCTTTGCGGTTCATCCCCACGTGTGTGGGGAACATAATGGATTCCTCTCTGGATGTGACATATTTACCGGTTCATCCCCACGTGTGTGGGGAACATATTCCCTATAATCTCGGCTTTGGCGTTTCGGTCGGTTCATCCCCACGTGTGTGGGGAACATAATGGAATTGTAGGCAATATCCGTGGTACCGACGGTTCATCCCCACGTGTGTGGGGAACATACAGCCAAAACAGGAACAGTCAGCAGAAATACCGGTTCATCCCCACGTGTGTGGGGAACATGGCTTGGGTTTACAAGAGGTTGCGCCCAATATCGGTTCATCCCCACGTGTGTGGGGAACATTAACATTCAGACGGATCGGGAAGCAGATGCAGCGGTTCATCCCCACGTGTGTGGGGAACATCAAATTAGAGATAATACGGCAGAGACAAACGATCGGTTCATCCCCACGTGTGTGGGGAACATTTTGGTGGTCTTGATCTTTCTAGTGTAAATGACGGTTCATCCCCACGTGTGTGGGGAACATAGCATACTGTTGGGTATTCAGGATTTTCGTACTGGTTCATCCCCACGTGTGTGGGGAACATTCAAAAATTAAAAACGACAAGCGAAGAAAAGTCGGTTCATCCCCACGTGTGTGGGGAACATTTGAGCGCAGCACGACACCATTCAGGGTTTCTCGGTTCATCCCCACGTGTGTGGGGAACATAGGGATACACTGAAGATGTTTTTATGTCAGCACGGTTCATCCCCACGTGTGTGGGGAACATGAACCTATGACTTTTCTAATGCCGATTACGAACGGTTCATCCCCACGTGTGTGGGGAACATCTACCGAGCCAGTAACGCGAGTTGAGTTTCAGCGGTTCATCCCCACGTGTGTGGGGAACATTGATTGGTGATCTTGAAACTGGTCAAAATGCTCGGT
>JAYEPA010000250.1:0-2045 GCA_034723545.1 Thermodesulfobacteriota bacterium
ATATTGGTTCATTTGGGCCTTCGAAGCATACTTGTGCTATTCAAGAAGGCCGAAATGGGACAAGATGGGGTGCTCCTGAATAGTTACAAGTATTTTAGAGTAATTCGTGACGAATCATAACCGCCTGAACGGGAATGACGACATGATGGCCTCGTAAAAAGTCTTCAATTCGTCATGCCGGACTCGAAGTCGGCGCTTATCTGATCCGGTATCCATAACCAATTGAAAACACTGGATCGGAGTCGGAGTTTATACCCTGTTTTTAAGGGTGCTACCTCCGGCTTTCGCTGGAATGACGATTCATAGGTGTTTTTGACTTTTTACGAGATCATCACGACATGGTTAAATGAAGTTTTTATGAATTCATCGCAGAAGAATCTAAAAATGAAAAAAACAACGTTTACTCTATTCACTCTCATTTTTGTTTTTGCCACTATTGCAGTCGGCTCCTTTGCCTTTGGCGCATCAGCTGACCATGCTGCCGCCACCTTTCCAAGAGCCCTTGACAGTTATAACGACAGCGGGATCACTGATGTTTTTACCATCCTGAAAAATCGCATCAGCCAGGAACCGTTTAACCTGGTTGCCACCATTATTTTTTTCTGCGCCATCATTCACACCTTCATGACCAGTAAATTTCTGGCCATTGCCCATAAATGGGAAAAGGAACTCCAGGATAAAATTGATCGGCAAGAGGTGCCAAGACATTTTGTCCATCATGGGGCCAAGCTTTTTCATTTTCTTGGCGAGGTGGAGGTGGTTTTCGGGCTGTGGGTTATAGCCCTGTCCGTGGCTATTGTTTTTTTCTATGACAGGGCAACATGGGTTAATTACATCAGCCATGAGGTTAATTTCACCGAGGCACTGTTCGTTGTAACAGTAATGATCCTTGCGGCAAGCAGGCCGATTTTGAAACTGACTGAATCCATCATGCAGTTTATTGCCGACATGCTCGGCGGTAGTCTGGCTGCCTGGTGGCTGACTATTTTGACTTTGGGTCCCATACTTGGTTCTTTCATCACCGAACCTGCCGCCATGACGATTTCCGCCCTGCTCCTTGCATCAAAATTATACGACCTGCACCCCTCTGAAAAATTTAAGTACGCAACCATTGGCTTACTCTTTGTCAATATTTCGGTGGGTGGCACTTTAACTCATTTTGCCGCGCCTCCGGTTCTCATGGTGGCAGGGCCCTGGGACTGGGGACTGTTCCACATGATGAGTCACTTCGGCTGGAAGGCTGTTTTGGGGGTAGTCATCTCGAACGGACTCTATTTCTTCATGTTTCGTCGTGATCTGAAAGCACTTGAGGCAGAACACGCGGTACGAAGCCTGAAAGACAAAATTCAGCGCACCTTCATGCGCCGCACCGACATGGTGGTTGAGTTTGAAAAAATCGGCCCCCTTATCAGCCGGGAGATGAATATCAAAGAAAATGTTGAGCAACAGGCAGAAAAGGTAATGGCGGAAATCAAACACCGTCTGGAGAAACAGTATTTGCCTCGTATCGTTGAAAATGGCGCTGATCCGGCACTGGCGAAGGAGGCATTTGACCAACGTTTTGAAGAAGTGAAATTACAGAAGATTCAGGAGGTTCTGCCGGGAATTCTGCCCCCGGAAAAACGTGCGCCCTTTATTGACCCTACCTGGGACAGCCGTGATGATAAGGTACCTGCCTGGGTAACCGGGATCCATGTTTTCTTCATGGCCTGGGTTATCTTTAATGCTCATCATCCTGAACTTTTTATTTCCGGCCTGCTCCTTTTCCTTGGTTTTTCCGTGATAACCTCCCCTTATCAAAACCGCATTGATCTCATTCCACCCATACTTGTCGGCTTTTTTCTTGGCGGTCTGGTTGTCCATGGCGGAGTACAGGGATGGTGGATTGCTCCGGTGCTGGGCAGCCTGAAGGAAATTCCGCTGATGCTCGGGGCAACCATTCTCACCGCATTTAACGATAACGCGGCCATTACCTTCCTCAGTACCCTGGTGCCGGGTTTTACCGATGAACTGAAATACGCAGTGGTGTCCGGGGCCGTGGCTGG
>JAYEPA010000251.1:0-2035 GCA_034723545.1 Thermodesulfobacteriota bacterium
TAGTTGCATAAATAAAACGGCAACATGGGTTTAAAACAGATAATTATAGACCTTTTCCGCTTTTTCAACTTGCATTTTGGAATTCACCTCAAGTGGTATCATGAAGCCAGTGAAAAGTTGCCATTTTGTTTACCCTTCGGGAAAGTCTGCTTTTGACTCTTGGTTATTTAAAAGCATTCAGTTCTCAGGCGTACAATTTATTGATTTCAAGCAATGCCCCTTGTAATGGCATTCATCTGACATCTTTCGAGACAGGTTCCACAGCCGCTGCATTCATCCGAAAACCTCGCGGGTTCGCAGTGGTCGTTTTTTCCCATTCTTCCAGCAATTTTACCAACTCAGCACCCTTTTCAGGGTATGTATTCAAAACGTTGTAACTCTCCTGCGGGTCGAATTCCAGGTCGTACAGAAGGGGCCAGCGGTTACCCAACTGCTTGCTGCCCAGACGGTCGGGAACCGGCGCGGAATCCATGGGAACCGGCCAGGTATAACGATTGACCTTCCGGAAGTACTTCCACTTTCCGGAGCGTACACCCTCCAGGAGATCGTAGTGGTAGAAAAAAATGGCCGATCGGGGAACTGTTTCGGCTTTACCGGTCAGCAGGCTGGAGATGTCCCTGCCGTCAATGACCCGGTCCTCCGGGGAACCGACACCGGCTAAGGTCAGCAGGGTGGGAAACAGGTCCAGGTTCATCACCGGTTCCGTGTTTACGTGCCCTTGAGGAATCCTGCCCGGCCACCTGGCGATAAAAGGCACCCGGAACCCGCCTTCGTAACTCTGGCCCTTGCGGCCCCTCAAGCTTCCGGTGCTGCCCTCGAACCAGGGACCGTTGTCGCTGGTAAAAAAAAGAAGCGTATTGTCCTCGATCCCGGCGCGTCTCATGCAACTGACAATCTCGCCAACGCTCCAGTCAATCTCCTCCACGGCATCACCGTATTTGCCTGCTTTTGATTTTCCGGCGAACTGCTTTGATGCAAACAAAGGCTGATGGGGAAACGTGTGGGCAAGATAGAGGAAAAAAGGTTTCTCTTTTGAGGTTTCAATAAATTTCACCGCCTCCCGGGTGTAAAGACCGGTCAGCCGGGCCTGATTGTTGCCGATGTCGGTTTCAATTTCTTCTTCATTTCGAAAAAGGGGAAACGGCCGCATGTCATTGCTGTGGGGTACACCGAAATAGAAATCGAAACCGTGCCGCACTGGATTGTACTCAGGCTGCCGGCTGTAGTCCCCTAAGTGCCACTTGCCGATCATGCCGGTCCGGTAACCGGCTGTCTTCAAAGCTTCAGCCAGGGTAATTTCCTTTTCCGACAACCCGCTGGCCGCGTAATCCTCCCTGATGTCGAGGACACCAAGCCCTTTCAAAATACTACCCAGTTTCCTGACCATTCTCCTGGAGAGTGCTTCATCGCCGGGATAGGGATTTCCGATGACCCCCGTCCTGAACGGATAGCGTCCGGTGAGCAGCCCTGCCCGGGAAGGCGCGCACACGGCGCTGCAGGCGTAGTAACTGGTGAAGCGGCTGCCGCCTTCGGCCAGACGGTCCACGTTGGGGGTACGGATGGCTTTGCTGCCGTAAACGCCGAGGTCGCCATACCCCAGGTCATCACAGTATATGATGATCACATTGGGCCGGGGCGCATCGGGGTTGACGACCTTTAGTCCTTTGAGACGTGAGGCATCGGGATACGGCCCATACAGGTCATCCACAGAGTTCGTCCTGAAAAGCGGGTAGGCCAGGTTGCCGACAACGATGATGACACCCAAAGTGATTAAGGTATAGACAATTCTTTTTTTAATTTTGCGGCTGCCGGATTTGCCCATATTAGCACCCTTTTATCTCGCACCAAGTCGCAAAGACGCCAAGAAAACCAGGAATCATTTTTGGCACGGATTAACCCGGATTACGCTGTTTGTCCAGTTTTTGCTGCTACTGAACTCATATCCCATCTGACCACTTTCGTTGCGCGTTTGGCGCATTTAGCATTTCTGCGGATTCCCTCTCTTTGCCTAGCTCCGATTCATGTGACATCCATT
>JAYEPA010000252.1:0-2025 GCA_034723545.1 Thermodesulfobacteriota bacterium
GGCTGCCGAATTTATTCTTGATAAGGGCATCATGCCGCTTCTTTCATTTATGAACCAGGATACTGCCCGTCTTGCCCGTTTCCAGGCCATCGCCGAGCCGCTGAGACAACTGTCAGGACCATGGGAGGCAACTTCTCAATAAATGGTGGCGCACGGACAACCTTCCCCTTAAAAAAAGGGGGATTGAGGGGGATTTGTTTATAGGTGGCAACCCAATGGCATTAACTTAAGCTCTAAATATCCTCCCTTAGAAAAAGGGGGGCTTGGGGGATTTAACTATGGTTGAAAAATCCCCCTAAATCCCCCTTTTTCTAAGGGGGACTTTTTCGGAGAAGTCCTTAAGTTAATAACATTAAGTTG
The DNA here is from genome assembly GCA_034723545.1 of Thermodesulfobacteriota bacterium. Taxonomy (GTDB): domain Bacteria; phylum Desulfobacterota; class Desulfobulbia; order Desulfobulbales; family SURF-16; genus JAGHCC01. Next base: position 361 of record JAYEPA010000252.1, read on the forward strand.
CTACCACTTATTGAGGTTACGATGGGAGAAATGAAATGCCCGATATGCTTGTAAAGTTGTATGAACTCCCCGATGATCGCCCACGGCTGGAGCAGTTGCGCCATGACGGCATCATCGTCCGCAACGCCATGGCCCGGGAAAAGCATTCGGTGGTAAACTGGGTTGCGGAGACTTTTGGTCGCTGGTGGGCCTCCGAATGCGATGTTGCCTTTGTCAATCAACCCATTTCCTGCTTTGTTGCCTTGAAAGATGAGGAACTGGTGGGGTTTTCCTGTTACGACAGCACCATGAGGAATTTTTTCGGTCCTATGGGGGTTGTTGAAAATAACAGGAACAAGGGGATCGGCACAGCCTTGCTGTTGCGTTGTCTGCATGCCATGGCTGGCGGCGGTTATGGTTATGCGGTTATCTGTGACGCGGACCCTGTGGAATTTTATAAAAAAACAGTAAGCGCGTTTGCAATACCAGGATCATCTCCAGGAGTTTATAGTAAGTAGCTGGAAAGCTGATAAGCAAGGGGGAATTTTTCAACGGTTTTATATAAAATCAGGTTGTTGAGTCTGTCAGCAAAAAATTTCACCTTTAACAGCTTAACAGCTCATCCGAAATTTTTTATCTATTGACAATAGCGGAATACCTTTGGTATCAAGTAATTATCGCCTCTTGCTCAAGGGGTAGTGCCTTTCCCATTGTCTTGTTGTCCCGTAACTGTTCAGGAGCACCCCATCTTGTCCCATTTTGGCCTTCTTGAATATCACAAGTATGCTTCGAAGTCCCAGGTAAGCGAGGAACGAGACTCCGAATGAACCAACATGGAGCACTCCTAAACAGTTACAGAACGGTGGTTAGGCCAATTTGGTGGCTCACCTGAATAGTTACGTTGTCCCTAACCAGAAACGGGGGCTTTCATGAATACCCAGGAAAATCGACTTTTTGCCATTGACACGCCACTCGGTCCCGATGTGCTGCTCCTCACCGACTTTCGCGGGGATGAAGGGCTGTCCAATCTTTTCAGTTTTGAACTGAAACTGCTTTCTGAAAATCATAATATCTCCTTTAAAGATATCATTGGCAAAAACGTCACTGTGTCCATTGATCTGGCAGACGGCAGCCAGCGCTATTTCAACGGCCTGATTTCCCGCTTCAGCCAGGGCGGTGGAGATCAACCCGGCCGTGAAATTCAATGGTCATATTACACCGCCACCATGGTGCCGTGGTTCTGGCTTCTTACCAGGACAGCAGATTCCAGAATATTCCAGGAACTTTCAATTCCCGATATAGTAGAAAAAATTTTTTCCGATCACGGCTTTTCCGATTACAGTCTTCGGCTGCACGGCAGTTATGAGGCAAGAAATTACGCAGTGCAGTACAGGGAAACCGACTTTAATTTTGTTTCCCGGCTCCTTGAGGAAGAGGGTATCTTCTATTTTTTTGAGCACGAGGAAAACAAGCATACCTTGGTGCTGGCGGATTCGCCTGCAGAGCATAAACCCTGCCTGACGCAGGAGTCTACCAGATATCGGCTTACCGGCGGCGGTTGGGGGGAAGAGGATCTGATTTCCAGCTTGGAGGTGATGAAGGAGATCCGGGCTGGTAAATACTCTTTGAGTGATTTCAACTTCGAGGTTCCCAACACGGATCTGGAGGTGACTGTTGATTCCAAGC
>JAYEPA010000253.1:0-5092 GCA_034723545.1 Thermodesulfobacteriota bacterium
CGATAAGGCTATCGACTTCTACAACAAGGCCCTGGCCATCGACCTGAAGGTTTTGGGTGATCAACATCCTAAGGTAGCCACATACTACAACAACCTGGGCTCAGCATGGACCAGTAAGGGAGATTACGATAAGGCTATCGCCTTCTACAACAAGGCCCTGGCCATCGCCCTGAAGGTTTTGGGTGAGCAGCATCCTTATACAAAAATTGTAGCGGACAATCTTTTTTCTATACGCCAACAACAAATAGATAACTAATGGGGTAAGAAAAAACAAAAAAATTGTAGCACAAGCAGTCAAGTCAATCTTATAGGCGGCATCTAATTCCTGCGATCTAAGCCTGTAAAAATGTGATTATTATGCCTGCCTTTAGGATTGGTAGTGCAAATATCAACGCTTCGGCAATATTCTGAAAGTTTAGATGTTCTGCGATAGGTTCAGATTTGTACTGAATAAAAATTTTAAAAGTCATTTAACGAGAAGCGATTGAGCTTCGACCTGCTAGCCCTAATCACTCACCCACCGATGCAATGAAAGATGTCTAATGTCCGTCCAAATTGAACCTTTTCTATAAAAATGTCAGATCGAGTTTGAGCAGCAACAAATTACGACGAGGCGCTCCGAGTGTATCCCATTGACAAGAAAGAGTCGGAGCAAAACATGTCATCGAATTACCTTTCTGTATGCGTCGCTTTATGAGCATGATCAGCTGAATCCAGCAACCCACGATGCTTTGCACAAAATGTTCGGAGTCGCAAATATTGAATCATTCGAGCATCTGGTGCTCCTTTGCCGGACCGGCCATCTTGCATGTAATTGGTGAATACGGTCACATTGACTGTATTTTCGAAAATAATGCGGCCAAAGACGTTTATCCGCTGATCCTGGCAATCTAGAAAATGGCGGAGCTCCGTAAAGCCTTAGCGGACATTCAGACAAGACTTGTGGTTGCTTGACTTTCTCTGTTTTTTCAGTTAATTTTGCTTGAAATTTTTCAGATGCTCAGGGCTTGCTGCGGTGAGTTCTTAGTTAAGCTTAATAGGGAACCCGGTGAAATTCCGGGACGGGCCCGCCGCTGTGACCGGGGACGAATTTTGCAAGTATGCCACTGACCTCTTTGGGGTTGGGAAGGCGCAAAAGGAGGATAAACCGGGAGTCAGAAGACCTGTCTGAAAAACAAGAAGAGCCTGCCCTCGTGGACAAGGGGTGGAATGCTCATGGTTATTCGTGGAAAAATCAGGGAATCCCCGGATCAATAACTTGATCCGGGGATTTTTTTATGTTTAGTCATCTCCGGATCTGAAAAGAGCAATTAAAAATCAGGAAATGAAGGAAGTCATCATTCCTAATTTTTAATTGCATTTTCAAGGAGATGTGTGATGAAAAAGAAAATTCAAGCTGCCCTGGCTCTGTTTATCATGGCCGCTCCTGCCCTGGCCCTCGCAGAGCAGCTCAAAGGCAGATCGGCTACTGAAGTAACCTTGGACGAAGTGGTGGTCACCGCCTCACGTACTGCGGAAAGCAAGAAAGAGGTAAGTGCGAACATTACAGTGATCAGCAACGAGGAAATTCGTCAATCCGCCAGCCGCAATATAGGCGATCTGTTTGCAGAAAAGGCAATTGGCCACATCCAAAAATATCCCGGCAGCCTCACATCCATCGCCATCCGGGGTTTTCGAACCGACACCCATGGCAATGACCTGCAAGGCCATGTCCTTATTCTACTTGACGGCCGCAGGGCCGGTACCGGCAACGTGGAAAAAATCCTCACTAAAAACGTAGCGCGTATTGAAATCATCCGTGGTCCTGGTGCGGTACAGTACGGCTCTGCCGGCATGGGCGGCGTGGTCAACGTCATTACCAGGCAGGGAGAAAGAAATTCGATGTTTATCGAAGGGGGAGGCGGATCCTTTGGCACCGGCGAAGGCAGCATCGGCGGTACGATCAAGAAAAACGGCTTTGATTTTGCCGGTTCCTTTACCTATCAGACCCGGGATGACTACGACACGGGCGACGGTGACCGTTACCACAATACCGGCATCAACTATGAAACCGGCATAAGCGCCAATCTGGGCTATTCCTTTTCCGAAAATAACCGCCTTGGTCTGATTTTCACCCGTTTTGATGTGGACGAGTCCGGCAGTCCCGGTTATTTCAACGAAAACGACCTTGACGACACCACTGATAAGGAAAATTGCTCGGTTGACCTGCAATATACCGGTGGTTCAAACTCTGGTCAGTATCAATGGATGGCCCGCTACTTTTTTGGCCAGGATAAAAACAGTTGGCTGGATCCCATGGGCTCCGATCCCAGTGCCTGGGGCTGGGACGATGGCATAGCCTCGAAAAACAAGACAGACCAGCAGGGTGCGCAGGCCCAGATAAGCGGCACCTTCGGCAAGACAACCCTTACCACGGGTTTTGACTGGCTGGACTACGAGGTAAAAAACAGCTGGACACCTGAAAAGACAACATATTCTAATCCGGCCCTGTTTCTCCTTGGAAAAACCGGTTTTTTAAATAATCGTCTGACAGCCAACATCGGCCTGCGCTATGACTGGTATGAGGTGGAGGTCAAGAAGCCGGCAGGCAGGGATGAGGACCGGAACCGGTTCACGCCCAAGATCGGGCTGGCCTGGATGGTTACGGATACTCTTAAGCTGCGGGCCCAGTATGCCCATGGTTTTATGATGCCATCGGCCGACCAGTTGGCCGCCGATTACATATCCTGGGGCACACCGGTTGTCGGCAACCCTGGTCTGGATCCTGAAAAAAACGTCACCTACGAGGGTGGCCTGGATTTCAGCGCAAAAGGTTTAAACGCGGCCCTCACCTATTTTTACACCGATTTTGAGGACAAAATTACCTCAAATTATCTTGCCGACGGCTCCAGCACCTGGGAAAATCATGGTGATGCCACCATCGCAGGCTTTGAGGCCGATCTTTCTTATGATCTTGGCATCCCGTTCGGATGGAATTGGGAGGTTCGTCCTTATCTTAACATGACTATTCTTAACAAGTATGAAGACGATACAACCGGTGAGGATCTCCAGTACGTCAGCGACACCAACTATTCCACCGGGCTTGTGGTGGGCACCGGCGACGGGATTTTCTGCCGTTTCAATGTGGCCTATACCGGCAGCCAGGACGTGATTGATTATGAATCGTCGTACCCGTATCCGCTGGTCAAACTGTCCAGTTCCACCGTAGCTGACATTACCGCCTCCTACCGGCTTCCGGAAATTGACAGGTGGGGTGCTATGACCCTGCGCTGTGAGGTAAGTAATATTTTTGACGAAGACTATGCTTATGTGAAGGGATATCCCATGCCCGGCCGCAGTTTCTTCATGGGACTGCGTTGGGATTATTAATGTAGATGAAAAACCAAATTTTATACCGCATGTTTCAATATAGTGCAGTCATTATCTGCCTCTTGTTTGTAGTGGGCTATTGCACTGCCGAGGCAATAGGTGCTGAACGGATCGTCTCTTTAGGACCGATCAACACCGAAAACGTCTATCTGCTTGGCGCCGGTGATCGCCTTGTCGGAAATACCAGCTACTGCGTGCGGCCGGAGGCGGCAAAACAGAAAGAAAAAATCGGTTCGGTCATGCAGGTGTCCATTGAGAAAATCATCAGCCTGCAGCCCGACCTGGTGCTGGCCACCGCCTTGACCCGGCAGGAGCATGTGGAACAATTACAAAACCTGGGGTTTGAGGTTATCCGATTTAATCAGCCTGCTTCATTTGCAGAAATCTGTGCTCAATTCATCAGGCTTGGCCGCCTGCTGGACCTTGAAAAAGAGGCAAACAAAATCGTCCGGCAGGCGAGAGATGAAGTTGAAATCCTTAAAAAGAAAATTATCAACCTTCCTGAACAAAAGGTTCTTCTTCAGGTAGGCTCTCAGCCCCTCTTTGGTTCAGTGAAAAATTCTTTTACCCACGATTTCATTGTCATGGGCGGCGGAATCAATATTACACACGATCAAAGATCGGGCAGAACAGATTCTGAAAAGGTGATTGCCCATAATCCAGATGTCATCATCATCGCCATTATGGGCTCTGAAACCGGCATTGCCGCTCAGGAACAAGGGAAATGGCAACGTATTCCCGTTCTAAAGGCGGCCCGGGATGACCGAGTGCATGTTATCAACCCGGATCTGGTCTGCAGCCCATCGCCCACCACCTTCACCCAAACTCTCCGGATCATTGCCGGATTGATTCATACGGAAATTGCCATGGAGAATGATCAATGAGGGTCTATGAAATAATACAAAACGGCGGGCCGGTAATGTGGCCGCTTCTGGCCTGTTCCATTGTTGTCCTGACGGTCATTGTCGAACGGCTCTTGTTCTGGATGCAGATAAAAAGAAAACGTAACCGCAAGCTGATGGATGAGATCCTGCGCCTTGCCGAAAGTGGTGATTGGCAGCAGATCAAAGAAAAATCCAGCGGCTGCGAGGATCATGTGATCAGGATGCTTAATGTCGGCATTCTGCATCGTGAATACGACATGAGCAAGGCAATGGAGGCCGAGGCCTGTCACATGGTCAAAAACATGTCACAGTTTATGACTGTCCTCGACACCATGATCACCGTGGCCCCGCTCCTTGGCATCTTCGGTACGGTGCTGGGCATCATTTCATCATTTGAAATGCTGGGCGTAGGCGGCATCGCCGACCCGAAGCTTGTCACCGGCGGTATTGCCCAGGCACTGATCACCACGGCCACCGGCCTGGGGATTTCCATCATCACCGTGTTTCCCTACAACTATTTCAAGAGCCGAATCGAAGACGCCATCCACGTCATGGAAAAATACTCCACTAGCCTGGAAGTAGTGTATAGAAAACTGTAATTATGAAACTTAACAAGAGCAGCCTGTCCCCCCCGCGTATCGAGATGCTGCCTCTGATTGATATCGTTTTTCTCCTGCTGGTCTTTTTCATCTACGCCATGCTCTCTATGGCCGTGCATCATGGCCAGTCCGTGGACCTGCCCCAGTCCAGCAGTGCTGTCCTGGAAATGCAGGATGCCATCAGTATCACTATTCAGGCTGCCGATCAGGGGATGATCCTCTTTGTTGACGAGGAACCGG
>JAYEPA010000253.1:5192-26931 GCA_034723545.1 Thermodesulfobacteriota bacterium
GTGCATCATGGCCAGTCCGTGGACCTGCCCCAGTCCAGCAGTGCTGTCCTGGAAATGCAGGATGCCATCAGTATCACTATTCAGGCTGCCGATCAGGGGATGATCCTCTTTGTTGACGAGGAACCGGTCAATCTGGAGGTTCTGAGCGAAAGATTAAAGAAAAAAAAGGAAGAAAAGCAGGACTTGGAGGTGCAGATATTCGCTGACAAATCGGTTTCGTACCAAGAGCTTTTCCAGGTGCTGGACTGTGTCAGACTTGCTGGTTTGACAAGAATCTCCCTCCAAGCCGAACCTAAAGAAAGCTCGCCATGAACAGGATAAAGCAACGACTGCTGGTAGCCGGACTGCTGGCCCTGCTCCTGCATGGCGCTGCCCTGTCCTGGCAGTTGAACCATGGACGGATCTCGCTGCCTGCTCCCCTACCTATCCAGCGTATCGAGGTGTCTCTGGGGACAACAAGGGAGGTTGCCGGACAGCGACCACCAGAATCAAAACAGGTTCAACAGCCAAAAAAAAAGAAAGATATTTTGCCCCAGGCCAAGGCTCACAAACCATCGCCTGCCCTGAATAGCAAACCAAAAACGGTTGCCCGACAAACCCTGCAGAAAAAAACACAACCACAGCCAAAGCCGGCACAACAAAAAAGCGTTGTCCAGCCAGCTAATCCTGTAAAAAAAACGTCTGTGGAACATCAGCCTGTCCTTGAACCTGCGACAACATCTCCCCAGACAGATATAGAGAATGAAAATGCTCAAGCAAGTGCAGCCGCACGGGTTATCAAGCAGGCGACCCCTCTCTACCAGATCAATCCTCCACCGCAATACCCTCGCCTGGCCCGGCGCCGCAACCTTGAGGGTGTTGTGCTCCTTGAGGTCCTTATTGCCATCTCAGGAAAAGTAGCAGATCTCAGGCTCCTTAACTCCAGTGGCCATTCTGTCCTGGATCGGGCGGCACAGAAAGCTGTTCGCCGCTGGCTCTTTACTCCAGGCACCATTGATGGCCGGCGGCACGAAATGTGGGTTAAGGTGCCGGTGCGCTTTCAGTTGAAGTGAGGAGACCACGGATCATCTTCTCCCCAAGGCCTTCATCGAATTCACCCTTTTCTGCAGATAGCTTCCCGATTTCCCTTTCTTTCCTATCCGGACAGACTCAGGCAGGGGAAAATCATGATAGAAAAAGTTGTTATCAAAGAGATGAGGATCGTCAAAATGTTCCCGGCCCACCAGGCGAATGGCATGATGGCCACGCTGCCGCATGCTGCCGGTGTCATGCAGGCCCATGGGAAAGAGCAGCCAGGATTCCGGTCGGGATGAGTCATGGGCAATTCCCTGCCCATCAAAAAGGCTGCGAAACATCCTTTCCCGGTACGGCAGCATCTCCAACTGCTCATAGGGAAGGAGTTCATAGGTCTGATCAGCGTTAACACCGGAAGAGGTTGTTATGCCTGCCATCTGATGATTTCCGCTTCTGATCTGAAAAAGAAAATTCTCATTTTCACCGCGCTCCGGTAAATCCACGGGAACAAAACCGTCCAGGGCAAAACTCTTTTCTTTCACACCCTTCACCTTTTTCCTGTCCGGCACAAAAAAATGGTAACAGCCGCAATTCTGGACGATATCAAGGAAAACAGGCTGTCCCTGCCAATCCAGGGTGTAACGGAAGGTGAGTCCGTCAAGACGGCCTTGTTCCAGCCAGGAAACATCCGGGCCGCTTCTGTTGGCAAACCAGATGACATAATTGACCTGCAGGGCTGGATACCCACGGAGCATGGTCTGTGACAGATAGTAATAAACCGCCGGCCGTTCCGAATCAACCGTAATAGAGTCACCATCCCAGCCTACCCGGCCGAATTGATCATCCGTTCCGGCAACGTCCTGGCTGATGACCGGCGCATAATTCTCAATCAGCCGCTTCCGATCAGCGACTGACACCAATGGCAAACGAAGCGGGTTGGCAAGGGATCGTCCGAGAATCATGGCAAGATTTCTTTCCGACAGCATGTTCCGGTCGGAATAGGCATAGAGCACATGGTTACCCTGGGTCTCAAGCAGACCGGAGGGAATGGCAAGCTGCTCAACGGTTTCCTGCCGGGATTTGCTGGTCAAATAAAGGACCGGCAGGGACGTAAGAGGATAAAGGCCCACTGTCCGCAGCAGCAGAGAGTATTCATCTTCTACCTGTTGCGCTTTGACCACCTGAGCAAAGAAATCCTTATGCTGCATATCGGCAGCCATCATCCGGGCTGAAACCTTACTGATATACGCCTTGAGTCGTCCAAGCTCCATGGCCCCGCCGGCATCATTGCAGAGCTTGGCCAGTGCTTCATCAGGCAGGCAGCTTACCTCCTGAAACCGAGCACCCAGATCCAGCCTCCGCATCTGTTCAATGAACTGTTTTTGTTCACTTTCCGATTCCGCCCTTGAGGACAGGGCCGTAAGAAAACGATTGGTCCGCAAGTAGGGAAAACCGGAAACCAGGGGAGCGCTGCTGTTGCGTACTCCGTTTCGGGAAATTTCTTCCTCCATCAGCAGCCAGAAATTTTCAGCCGTTGTCTCATTGGCATGCTGAAAAGAAAATGTTGCCGTTGATTGATGCGAAGAGCATCCAGGCAGAATCGATAGGGTAACGCAGCAAAATAAAATAATTTTAAATGGTATAAATCTCATTTTTATTCAAAAGTGAATTTGTGATTACCAACGAAATTCAGCCACAATTAGGCACAGTGCGGTAGGAGCCCGGCCCTCCGGGCGATAAAGGGTAAATCTTTTACTCAGAGCCCCTTATTGCTCACAGGGGTGAGCTCCTACGTGTCTAACTAGTGCTTGAACTAAGTACCCATCCTAATGTTAACACGGCTTACAGGCGATTCTTTGTGGCGAAGATTTGTCAATAAGCTGTTAGCGATTATCTTTTAGCAGTTAACAGCTAACCGCTAAAATCTTCATTTTTAAATCTGAGCTTAACATCTTGAACAAAGGTTATATTTGACTTTTCGTTCAAGCACTAACTATTCGCAGTCCTATGTGAGCCGGCTTGATCGTACACAGATAGGGCGCTGGTGAACTCTTACGTGACAGCAACAACATAACTGTGATAAAATCGACGAAATATACGGATCAATTAAGCTAGTCATATTCAGTCTATTCGTCTATATTTTTTATCAAGAACAGGAGGAGCCATGCGAAACTTCATTATTTTAATTATTGTTGGTGGGTTGTTTTTTTCATCCGGATTTGTCCAGGCCGGAAACAGAGACGGAGGAGTCTTCCAGCAGGTCGCCGAAAATGTATTCAGCTCAACCGAGAGCATGAGGATACGGGATTATTACGCCAGATATCCAGTCCGGGATCGAGATGACATCGAGCGCGAGTGGGAGGATGACGACGATTCCGGAAAGAAAAAGCACAAGCACAAAAATAAGAATAAAAATAAAGGCAAGGGAGGAAAAGGAAAGAAAAAGGGACTGCCTCCCGGACTGGCAAAAAAAGACAGCCTGCCTCCAGGCCTTGCCAAACAGCTTGAGAGAAACGGCACCCTTCCCCCCGGCCTTGCCAAAAGAGACCTGCCCTATGATCTTGAAAGACAGCTGCCTGTCCTTGACGACAGATATGCGCGGGTGATTGTTGACCAGGACGTGGTTCTCGTCAACAGGGCCACCGGAGTGATTCTTGATATTTTGAGAAATGTGACGCGCTGATTCATTTTCCATACCTCTGCAAGGTTGATAATCTCGTAAAAATTACAAACCAACCACAGAGCGCACAGAGTCCACAGAGGCAACTTATTGTAATAAAAAAGATTTCTCTGTGATCTCAGTGTTCTCTGTGGTAAAAAACTGTTTACAAATCCATCAACCATCTTGCAAGGTATTTCTAATGAAACAAAATCCAACAGAACGCTTTGATCAGGCTGCGGCCGACTGGGATAAAAAGCAACGCCGTGTCCGGCTGGCCCATGATATTACCACAGCCATTGCCCGTCTTCCGCTGAACCGGGAGATGACGGCCATGGATTATGGCTGTGGCACCGGCCTGGTTGGTCTTGCCCTGGCGCCGAAATTAAAATGGCTCACCGGGGTGGATACCTCAGAGGGCATGCTTACGGTTCTCGCGGAAAAAGCTGCGAAGCTTTCTGAAAACAATGTCGCCACCCGCCTTCTTGACCTGGCCCTTGCCCCGTCTCCCGAGCAGTTTGACCTGGTAATCTGTTCCATGACCCTGCACCATATCGAAAAGGTAGATAAGGTTCTGACCGAATTTTTTGCCGCCCTGAATCCGGATGGTTATCTGGCTGTTGCTGATCTTGATGAAGAAGACGGCAGCTTCCATGAACAGGATGCGGGAGAAAAACATTACGGTTTTGAGCGACGGAAACTGCAGCGGAAACTGGCTGATATCGGTTTCCAGGACATTCAATTTCAAACCGTTCATGCCATCGACAAATCCATCGATGGAGAAGAAAAATCTTTCCCGATTTTCCTTGTGACTGCCAGAAAATTATGACAAAACCGGCGTATTTATTTCTTGTGCTGGTCATCCTCGCCGGCGGCTGCACACCGAATCATCCTCGTTTCCAACCATCCGGCCGCAATACAACCTTTCAGTCCCAAGACTCCTTTCAGGATTACATTGAAAAAAGCGAAAAAATCATTGCCCAGGGCCGCTTTGACCTTAATAACGACAATCGTTACAAAATCATCGCCGCCAACAGTCCCTTTGAGCTACTGCCTGATGAGCAGCTCTTTCCCCGTCGTGAAGACGGCCGATTCGAAAAAGGTGTGCTCCTCATTCATGGTCTGGCCGATTCGCCCTATGCCATGCGGCCCCTGGCCCGTCACCTGCAATCTCGAGGATTCATGGTTCGTGCTATTCTGCTGCCCGGCCATGGCACCAGCCCCGGTGATCTGACCGAAGTCAACTACCGAGAATGGCTCAAGGCCGCCGAATATGGCATTAACTCCCTGCAAAAAGATGTCAACCATCTCTATGTTGGCGGCTATTCCACCGGAGCCGCTCTGTCTATTTATCTCGCACAGCAACACACGGACATTGAAGGACTTCTTCTTCTGGCCCCGTCCCTTGCCATCAAAACAAACTGGGCCCATTTAACCCCGTATGTCAAATATCTGACCGATTGGCTGTTGATCTGTGATGACGCCGACAGCACCAGATATGAATCTTTTTCCGTAAACAGTGTCGTGCAGATTTATAATTTAACTCAAGAACTTGATGAATTAATAGAAAAGGGGCTCAAACTCTCCATACCTGTTTTCGCTGCAGTCAGCAGTGAGGATATTGTCATTGATCCCCTTGAATTTATAGATTTTTTCAAAAATAAGATCGTCTCTAAAAAAAGTATTCTGCTGGTTTACAGCAGCAGCCCCGATGATTTCAGCGAGAATGACCCACGTATTCTCGTAAAAAACAGCCACCTTCCGCAAGAGAAGATCTATGATTTTTCCCATCTCTCCATGACCATGCCGCCCGATGATCCCCATTACGGCAAAGATGGTGATTATATCAACTGTCTCCATTATCGAAACCAATCCGAGGAGAAAAAAATCTGCCTTGAGGATAACACGATTGAGCAGGGAGAAATTTCCAGCAAAAACAAAAAACAAGGGGTTATGCGCCGTTTGACGTATCACCCATATTTTTATGAAATGATGAACGATCTTGATCTTTTCCTGGATGGTCTGCACTAAGTGGTTTTCATAGTTGTGTTATTCGAGAAGGCCGAAATGGGACAAGATGGGGTGCTCCTTCTAAGTAATAAAATTTTGATCACTATGTATAAATATCGCAAAAACAGCATGATAGGCACAAAAAAACTTCGTGCTCGTCATTCCGGCATGTTTTTAGCCGGAATCCAGGATAGAATGACGATATAATTCTTTGTTACTCTTATAATAAACGCCGGGATTTTCATCCCGGTTAGGATGCTGAATAGTTACTAAAATTTTAAAAATTTATCGCACTAAATCAAACAAATCCATGACCTTTTCCGAACGAAATTTTATCAAACAAATTGAATCCCTCACGCCAACCTCAAAGAACGGCCTGATCAAAGGAATCGGCGATGACTGCGCTGTTCTGGCGAAAAGCCGAGATCAGGCAACATTACTGACCACCGACACCCTGATTGAGTCTGTTCATTTTGATCCGGCCTGGCATCCTCCGTATCTCCTCGGCCGCAAAGCGGCTGCGGTAAACATCAGCGATATTGCCGCCATGGGAGGTCAGCCCCGTTTTGCCCTGTTGTCTGTGGGAGTGTCGGCCGCCACCGAAGAAGACTGGCTGGATCAGGTCATGACCGGCTTTCAATCCATGCTTGAAGAACACAATATGATCTTGATCGGCGGCGATACGGTTTCAAGCCCTGCTCTGATGTTTTCCGTAACCATTATTGGTGAAATGATCGAGGATCAGGCACTGTACCGCTCAGGCGCCCGCCAGGACGATATCGTCTGGGTCAGCGGCCCTCTTGGAGAGGCGGCGGCCGGCCTGGAAATCTGCCGCAGCCATGAAAAAGAATGTGACAAATGGCCGTCCCTGGTCAAGGCCCATCTTGATCCAAAGCCTGAAGTTAAACTGGGACGGATTCTGGCGAAAAGCGACATGGTCAACTCCATGATGGATGTCTCCGACGGGATTGCCACGGATCTAGCCCATATCTGTACGGCCAGCTCCACCGGGGCCGAAATCAGGGCTGAAGATATTCCCTTTTCCGAAAGTCTCCTTCAGGCTGCCTCCGCCTTTCATCTCAATCCCCTGGATCTGGCCTTACGGGGCGGCGAGGACTATCAACTCCTTTTTACCTCACCCCCCGAACACGCCACTGCCCTCCCCCGCCTGGTCCGGGATCAGACCGGAAGTGAAATTTTCCGCGTCGGCCGGATCACGTCCGATCAGGGCGTTACACTTCTGGACAATAACAGACGGAAAGATATCAGTTTCCAGGGCTATGAACATGGGGATTGATTGATTTTTCACACATCGGCGGCCTACATGTAACCAATCACAGGTGATGAAGAAAACGTCTAAAATTAAACAGATCGTTTCCTGTTTTTTGATTCTATGCAGAATATTGATCGGTCTACTTGTGATGAAAACAGGCTTTGATCTGGCCACGGGAGCCCTGCCATTTTATTATAATCATGATAACAATTTCCTCATGGGGGTTTTTATTATGGTTATAGGTGCCTATATTATTTTCTCAAGTTTATTTCGTCAGCTTTTTGATGCTGAATAAATTTTCTTCTATGTTACAACATTTCAAGTATCCTGTATAAAAATCGTAGAATCAACACGATAAGCTAAAATTTCCCAATCACGTCATTCCGGCATCTCCTTATCCGGAATGACGATATAATTCTTTTGTTACTTTTATAATAGAGAGCAGCCCCCGATTGTTACGCTGAACAGCTACAGTCTGTAGTCTGCGTTTCGCCCTCACTGAACAGGAGCTATCTATGGACATGTTTAAAAAACTAAAGCTGAGTGATACGACTGTTGCAAATATTGAGTGGGAAATGACCCCGGACCTTGCGTTCTGTACGTTTTCCGCAAAGGGGCTGCGCAAAGAACTGACCAACACCAGCGAGAGGGTCTGTTATTTTTTTATAGATAACTGGGGCGATGAACCAAAACTCTATCTCATGGAACGCGGCGTCAAGTATGTAAATATCCTGGCAGAGGTTAAAGCTCCTCCGGCAATGATGATCGATTGCATTACAAGCCAGGGCGGCACCCCATCTTCCCGGGATAATTACCCCCTTGATTCCGCCTTAAAAGACTGGCTGCTTGCCGAGGTTGTTGAATCGGAGGATAGCCCTTTTCTCATTCCTGTCACCCCGGAAAAGGCAGTTGAAGAAGATATGGGAGAACCACTCCCACCCCTTGGGGGAACAGGTTTCAGTGGAGACAAGGTTATTCTGCCCGCAGAGCATTGCACTCTTCATGACGATCAGATTGACCAGCTCATGACACAATGGAATTTTTATGATTCGCGATTGAATCCCCAGGGAAAATTTGCCAATGCACTGGCGAACAGCGGTGACGGACTCACCGTTATTGATGAGCAGACAGGGATTATGTGGCAGCGGACCGGGCTGGACCTCGGTTCAATCAGAAGTCAAAAGCGCAGCATGGAACAATTAAACAAAGATGGTTTTGCAGGGTATCATGACTGGCGAATGCCCACCGTGGAAGAAGCCATGTCACTCATGGAAACAGTTCCCAACATAAAAGGAGTACACCTGCACCCTTGTTTTTCCAAGGAGCAGCCGTTTATTTTTGTCGCAGCCCGACGGAAACCCACCGGCTACTGGTTTGTGGATTATAAACAGGGAAAGGTCTACTGGTCATCCGGCACTGTTCCCGGCGGTTTTTGCAGGTTATGCCGGCGTGTGGGAGAATAAAGTTGCACATAACACTCTAACAGATTATTTATCAACTCAATGATATTAATAGCAAAAACTGTGCACAGACTCACCATTATCAACAATATCAATTACCTGGCAGCGAAATGAACTCGTAAGGAAAATAGTATGGGAAACCCGTTTCAGGACCAGCTTCTCAAGGCCGGGCTGGTTAACAAAAAGCAGGTAAAAAAGGCCAAACACAAACAACGCATCAACCGCCAACAAAATAGGAATAGCGGTCCCACTGAGGCTGTCAACAAGGCCCGGCAGGAGCAAATATCCCAGGCAAATCGTAACCGGGATCTCAACCAGCAACGCGCTGAAGAGAACCGGCAACGTGAGCAAAGGGCCCAGGCAAAACAGCTTATTAAGACTAATCGCCTGGCCAGGGATGATAGTGGAGAGCCATACCACTTTGTAGAACAGAACAAGATCAAAAGAATCTTTGTCTCTACCGAGATGACGGACCAACTCAGCCGCGGCCAGCTAGCCATTGTCAAACTCGGCAACAACTACGAGGTGGTGCCGGCCAAGGCGGCCCGGCAGATTGCCAGTCGCGACAAGGAGGCACTGATCGTCTTTCATGATGGGCCGGAGGAGGCGCACACTTAGGCTGAAGGATCTTCACAACTATCAAAACACTTCAGTTGACCGTTAAAACGCCGCACTTGTTGCTATGCTTTTACGGTCAACTTTATATAAAAATCTCTCACAGAGACACAGAGTTCACAGAGTTTTTTCTCTGGTTCTCTGCGCCTCTGTGAGAGATTATTTCGTTGTGCCGGTTCGGCCGGGATGACCGTTACTTTAAACATTAACAACAGGATAAATAATGAGTATTACCGACAAAGATAAAGAATTTTATGCGATGGCGGACGAGTTTATAGCCTTGGCTAATAAACAGAGTCAGAATAAGGATCAGGGAAAAGTCAGTGCGACATTTTTGTATGCCGCGGCAAGATTTAATATATTTCTTGTTGCGTCGGGATCAAATTCGGCAAATGAATTTGCGTCAAGCAAAGAAAAGTTATTTGAATACTTCGTGGACGAATACAAAAAAATGCTTGAAGAACATTTTGCGGATTATCATGAAAATTTTGATCGGTATAGAGGCAATAAGAATAAGAGCAATTAGTCGGCGCCTCTCATAGTATGGAAGAGTTTCTGCTGCATAGCGGTCTGCCTGCCCTTTTTGTTCTCAGTTTCCTGGCCGCAACCGTTTTACCTCTTGGTTCCGAGTGGCTGCTGATTGGTTTGATCCTTAAGTCCTGTGATGTTGAAAATGTCGTTGCCGTGGCCACAGTCGGTAATTATCTCGGGGCCTGTACTACTTATGGCATCGGGCTCTGGGGGTCGGCCTTTTTTATGCAAAGGGTATTGCGGATTAATGCAGATCAGACAGAGAGGGCTGCGGCAATCTTCCGCAAATACGGTTCCTGGTCACTCATGCTCTCCTGGCTCCCATTGATTGGCGATCCGCTCTGCCTGATGGCAGGATCTTTGCGTCTTAATTTTATCCTGTTCTCCCTATTGGTCTTCATTGGGAAATTTGCCCGTTATGCCCTCATTGCAGTAGTTACGGCCGGCAGTCTGGGATAAAGCGTAGTATCGTAACTTCTCAATAAGTGGTGGCAATCTTCCCAAAACAGATACGGCTTACGAAATTGCCAGCTGTGTAGAAATCCGTAGGAGCCCGGCCCTCCGGGCGATATAATGGAAGTTTGCAGCATCAGTCGACCATAGTCGCCCGGAGGGCCGGGCTCCTACGCCAAACAAGCACCACCACTTATTGAGAAGTTACATAGTATCAAGACAACATATTGAAATAGCAGTAAAAATATGTTGAAATGGATCGTAATTTTCTCCTCAATAGACCTTCCTGGGGTAAAATAGCAATTGCAAGTCGGAGTGTCACAAACTATAGGTCCTTATAAAAAGATAATTTGACACCCCTCACTCGTTGCATTACGTTATGTAATACGAGGTGTAAAAAAATGATCACATTAAGACTTGACCCAAAACTTGAACAAGCAGTTAATAATACAGCCAAAAATCTTGGCTTAACTAAATCCGAATTAATTCGTAAAAGCATCCATAATTATCTTGGTACGCTGAACAAGCCGAATGCGTGGGAAACAGGTAAAGATTTATTTGGTAAATATTCAAGCGGCCTTGGTGATTTGTCAACAAACAGAAAGGAGCTGATAAAAAACAAAATCAGGGCTAAAAAAAAATAATGAAAAAGATCCTTATAGATTCCGGCCCACTAATAGCCCTCTTTGACTCATCAGACAAATATCACACTTCAACCATTAATTTTATTAAAACCAACAAATACCCGTTGGTAACAACCCTTGCATCAATTACTGAAACTTTACATCTATTAGATTTTAATCGGAATGCGCAGATAGACTTTCTTGAATGGGTACATAGAGGAGCAGTTGAAATTCATAACATCGAAAATGATGACTTTAACAGGTTGAAAGCGTTAACAGAAAAATACCGAGATCTGCCAATGGATTTCGCTGATTCGTGTCTTGTCTATCTGGCAGAAAAACTAAATCTCAATACTATTGCAACAATAGATCGGGATTTCACAATTTATCGAATACAGGGTAGAAGAAAATTCAAGATCATTCTTTCCTAAGATATCACATCTTTTGATGCAACAAGCTTAAATCACATAATTTACAACCCTGCCTGAATAGTTACGAACCGATCAATTCAAAACTTTGTAATAGTTCACCAGCACCTCATCTGTGCACGATCAGGCCGGCTCACATAGGACTACTATAGTTCGCTGGCCTGCTCGGATTCTCCGCTACGCTATGCTTACCTGCACACAGATGAGGCACTGGTAAACTATTACAGTGCGGAATTCCCCCAAGGATTTAGCCTTGGTGAACTGCTACAAAACTTTTCCTCTACCATGAATAAAAATCAACAACATCATAACCGTATCTCCGCAGACCTGCTGGTCTCTGTTAAGCAGGTGACAGCCACAGCCCGGCTCCTGGCAGAAGGTGCAACAGTCCCCTTTATCTCCAGATACCGAAAAGAGGTGACTGGTTCCCTTGATGAAACCCAGGTTGCAGCCGTTAGGGATCAACTTGCCAAGCTTACCGAACTGGATAAGCGTCGTCAGACAATCATGGATTCGCTCTCCACAAGGGATCTTTTGACTGACGAGTTGAAGGCTGGTTTGCGTAGAGCGGAAGACCTGGCGACCCTGGAAGACATCTACCTGCCACACAGGCAGAAAAGAAAAACCCGTGCCATGATGGCCAGGGAAAAGGGCCTGGAACCCCTGGCTCGGGCAATCTTTGCCGGTCGTGACAATGTTAAAATCGCGGCCTTTGTTCATCCTGAAAAAGGAGTGATCTCCCGTGACGAGGCCCTGGCCGGGGCCGGAGATGTGATGGCCGAGTGGATCAGCGAAGATGCGGGGATGCGGGCGCGTCTGCGCCGGGTCTTTGCCGACAAGGCGATAGTTTGTTCCGCGGTGGTGAAAAAAAACCAGGAAGCCGGTGTAAAATTTCGGGATTATTTCAACTGGCAGGAAGAGGCCCGTAAGGCACCGGGGCATCGACTGCTGGCCATGTTTCGTGGCGAGAGCGAGAAGGTTCTGAGGTTGTCAGTCAGGCCGGATGATGATCTGCCTCTGGCCATTCTCAATAGACATTATCTGCCCCAGGGAAAATTCCGTGAGCAGGTGACAATGGCCGTGGCAGACAGTTACAAAAGATTGCTGCGCCCTTCCCTGGAAAAGGAGCTTCGGGCAAGTCTTAAGGAGAGGGCTGATCAGGAGGCTATACAGGTCTTTGCCGACAACCTTCGAGAGTTACTTCTGGCACCGGCCCTGGGCCAAAAGCGGGTCATGGCCCTTGATCCAGGATTTCGTACCGGCGCCAAACTGGTCTGCCTGGATGGCCAGGGAAAGTTGCTTGATTTTACCACCATCTTTCCCACCCACGGCAAAAGAAAACAACATGAGGCGGCAAAAAAAGTCTCTGAATTATGCAAATTGCACCAAATTCAGGCCATTGCCATTGGTAACGGTACGGCCAGTCGTGAGACGGAGGAATTTGTCCGCAGCCTTGATCTGGACAGCAACATTCTTGTCACCCTGGTCAACGAAAGCGGGGCCTCGATCTATTCAGCTTCCGAAGTTGCCCGTCGGGAGTTTCCCGACCATGATATCACTGTCCGCGGTGCTGTCTCCATTGGCCGACGTCTCCAGGATCCCCTGGCGGAACTGGTCAAACTCGATGCCAAATCAATAGGGGTGGGTCAGTACCAGCACGACGTCAACCAGGCAGAACTGAAAAAGGGATTGGAAGATGTGGTGGTAAGCTGTGTCAACAGCGTGGGGGTGGAGGTCAACAGTGCCTCGCGTGAACTGTTCACCGCTGTCTCCGGCCTGGGCCCGGTTCTTGGTGCTAACATCATCGCCTACCGCGACGAGCATGGACCGTTTGCCAGCAGAAAAGAACTGCTGAAGGTCCCCAGGCTGGGGGCAAAGGCATTTGAACAGTGTGCCGGATTCCTACGCATCCATGGTGCCGAAAACCCGCTGGACGATTCTGCGGTCCATCCGGAACGTTATAAAACCGTGCTGAAAATGGTCGAGGATCTCAGCTGTACAATCAGCGACCTGATGGGCAGGCAGGAACTCAGGGAAAAGATCAATCTTAAAAGGTATGTCTCTGAAACGCTTGGGCTGCCGACCCTGCATGATATTCTTGGAGAACTCGCCAAGCCTGGTCGTGATCCGCGCCAAGAGTTCAAAATCTTTGCCTTTGACAAGAATGTGAACAGCATTGACGACCTGATCTCTGAAATGAGGCTGCCTGGTATTGTAACCAATGTCACCCGTTTTGGCGCCTTTGTCGATATCGGGGTTCATCAGGATGGTCTGGTGCATATCAGCCAGTTGGCCGATAGATTTGTAAAAAATCCCGCCGAGGTGGTTAAGGTGGGGCAGCAGGTCATGGTCCGGGTCCTTGAGGTGGACCGACAGAGGAAACGGATCGCCCTCTCCCTTCGTGAACAGTGATGCAACGATCCGAAGCAAAAGGAATAAATGACTTATAGAGAAGAAAAGGGGGCTAAAATGGTAGAGATCGGCAAGATAAATAAGCTTACAATAAAAAGAAATATGGACTATGGCGCCCAGCTTGATGGTGGTGAGTCAGGGGATATTCTCCTGCCGAAAAAGTATGTTCCGCGCAAGTCTCAGCCAGGAGATGAAGTTGAGGTCTTTGTTTATGTAACCAGTGAAAAGCGTCTGCGGGCAACAACCCAACAGCCCTATGCAACAATCGGTCAGTTTGCCAAACTGCGAGTGGTGGAAAACACATCGTCGGGCTCCTACCTGGACTGGGGCCTTCAAAAAAATCTATTTGCACCAAAGAGAGAGCAGCAGTCCAAAATGGAGGAAGGCAAATCATATATCGTATTTATCTTTCTTGATAAAAAAAACAACCGCATTACAGCATCTTCCAAACTGAACAACTTTATTAGCTTTCAGTCACCGAACTACAATGTGGGCGAAGAGGTCGATCTAATAATATGTGCCAAGACAGACTTAGGTTACAAAGTGGTTGTTAACAATTCTCATTGGGGCATGGTCTTTAAAAACGAAATATTTCAGAAGCTTCACATCGGCCAACAGCTTAAAGGCTACATAAAAACAATACGTGAAGACCTCAAAATTGACATAAGACTGCAACGACCAGGCTATCAAAGAGTTGATAAAATTTCCCAGAGCATTCTAACAACAATAAAAGAGCTTGGCGGCAGTATTGCAATTACTGACAAAAGCCCACCGGAAGATATCTACTCCCGGTTTGGGGTAAGTAAAAAAATATTCAAAAAGGCAATAGGCGCACTCTACAAAAAAAGGCTTATCACCATCGACGCCAATGCTATCAAACTCGCCCCTAGAAAAAAGACTCATTGATGAAGAAACGGTCTCAAACCTGCAAAGTTAAGGCGTTGGGGCATCATTCCCTTGCTTGAGTACTTCTTGTGCCTTCTGCATACACGGGCTCTTACCGTCTTTATCCTTATCTTTGGACATTGTTTCCCATAAATAATTCAGGCCGGCGGCGGGCAGGAAAATAAAGGGTGCCAGGATAGCGCCGCCGGCGACTATTCCTGCCGACTTTGACGGAATCGCCCTGACAGATGGATCAGCCAATGGGCCCTTAATATGCACCGGCGTCACACTGGCCCAGAACTTCTTTTTTTTCTTCGGATAGAGTTTTAAATCAATGGTTTCGGCGCCTAGATCAACTGTTCCTTGGCCATTGAGACTGAGACGTGGTGAATCCATGAGAAGGGCATTGCTCTGCACCAGTCCACTGTCAACCTGCAGACTGACAATACCACAGCTTATAGTTGCATACTTCTCTCTTCGAATCGATCGGCTGACACTCCAGCCCAACAGATCCATGGCCAACAGATCAAGAACATGGCGGGGAACCCGGCCGTTCTCAAGGATCATATTGATATCGCCATTTAAATTTGCAGCCAGCTCATGGGGTGAGACCCCGCTGCTGTGGACATCCATATAAATATTTAAATTCCCCTCCAGCGGGGTTGTAGTAGCCAAGTAGGCCAACGTTTTAGTAAGGTCAACATCGTCAGCACTCATCACGAGGGCCATTTGCGGAGGAGAAACACTGACATCCAATAAGAAATCAGCTTTCACGGAACCTCCCTGAAAAACAAAAAATGCAGGATCACACTTCAACTTGCCGCCCTGCAGTTCGAGGTCGATCTTAAGGGAATCAAGAACTGTTTTCGTTTCCTCGATCTCATGCAGTTTGACGGCAAGAGACAGATCCATCTCATGTAAAAAATCCAGGGAAAATGACTCCCGGCTAAACAACACCGACGGATTCTTGGATTTTTTGGAAATTTCGGCCCTTTTTTTCTTGTCACCACCACTCTTTTCCGCTTCTTCGTGTCTGGGAGTGAGCCCAAAATCAGCCAGGGACAAAAAAGGAACAGTCATTGTACCCTGCAACCGAGGCCGTTCTCCCCCAAACGCTCCTGTAATATGGGCTGCGATTTCCGTCTTCCCGACAGTCACTTGCCCGTCAAACACACCACTATTACCATCTCTTGTGAGTTTCCCTGCCCCCCTCAGCGAGCCAATACCTTTAACATCACGATCCAATAGTAAAGCAAGAGCCTCGGGTGAGGAAGAAACATCCACCGTCAGATCAATGTCTTTCAGATTGTCGTCCAAGCTGAAATCACCGAACTCCAGTCCCCCCTCTGCCTTGAAAAAAAACTCACCCTCGGTTCCAACCTTGAGCTGCAGGCCGGATACCCGGGACTGCAGAGTTGAACCAACAAAACGGGCCTGCAGAGAAACCGGCCCCACTTCAGGCAACGGATAATCAAAAAAAGAGGACAGCCGTTCAGTGTGAACGGCAGAAAAATCCACCGTCAGATCAATATGTTTCAGATTGTCGTCCAAACTGAAATCACCGAACTCAAGCCCTCCCTCCGCTTTAAGAAAAAACTCACCCTCGGTTCCGGCCTTGAGCTGCAGGCCGGATACCCGGGACTGCAGTGTTGAACCTAAAAAAAGGATCTGCAGAGAAACCGGCCCCACTTCAGGCAACGGATAATCAAAAAGATAAGACATCCGTTCAGTGCGAACAGCAGTGGCCTCAAGCTGCAACTTAATACCGGTAGTCCGCGTCTTAGGATCCAGGGGAATTTTGTCAATGCGGCCCGTACCGATCACCAGCAGCTCTCCCTCCCGGCCCAGACGGACATCAATATCTTCCACAGCCAGATCCTTATGGGATGGCGCAGTCAAACGCACCGTGCCAACAGCTCCGCCAAGCTCAGGCAGATCATCAATGAGATAGCCCTGCACACTGGCTGTATCCGGCGAATCAATGTGTATCAGCAGATCAAGTTCACCAAAGGGTTGATCTGCCGAGAAATCATCGAGCAGGCCTCGGCCACTCATATCCACCTTTAAGCCCTTGGAGTTTTTACCATGGGCCGTCAATCCGCTGATCAGCCAGCCCTTACTCCCGGATGACAGGTCGCCGTCAAAGGTCAAATCAGTAATGGCATACAAATCCACGGGAAGCAGCCACTTAAGCAGCGCTTCATCACTGATGGAACCTGCCAGCTTGACTTTCACCCCGCCCAGGGACATGACATCTTCCACGGAACCGGACACCTGAAGATCAAGCTGCTTTTTCCGGACTAAACTCAGGGTTAGATCCTCAAAAGAAAATGTATCAAATCCTCCCCGCACCCGGGCCTCTGCCTGCAAACGTCCCAAGTCAGGCATTTCAACTTTGAGCAATTCCAGCAGCCAGGACATACTCGCCACATCTGCCTTGACCTGCAGATCCAGCCCCTGCCAGCGCCCGGGATCATCCACCGTCCCGCTCAGTGAAAAATTAACTGGTTTGCTGTGTACTTCCAGATCTACCGGGTACGCCACCTCTTGAGTTGTCAGCACGTCAAGACTGCCAAACTGGGCCTTAACAGAAATATCCGTTCCTGAAAAAGTACCCTTACCCTTGATAGACAGGGGGCGGTGATTTGTCACATCACTGATGGTGACATCGTCCAAACGGGCCTTGATCAACTCTCCATCAACACCATTTTTCACCACAATATCGATATTTTTCAACGTGACACTTTGCAAAACCAGATTTTGAAAAAGTTCAATGTCCTCCTGTTCAAAATGGGAATCATCATCCGGTTCGTCCTTTGTCTCCACATGGATCTTTCCGCCATCAGCGACCAGACGGTTCACCTGCAAGATTCCATTTAAAAGAGGACGGAGTGACAGTTGAAACGTGAGATGATCAAAGGCAAAAACATCAGTGGAATCATCGGACATCAGTTTGACGGATGTGATCGTAACAGATGGTGTCAGGGACAGATTGGCCTTAAAGGAGCCATCAATAATCAACTGATAATCCGTGAAACGGGCCACTGAGCCGGTCAGGGCTCCCCGGTAATCTTCTTCATCAAAGGTGGCAAGAACATAACCCAGAGCGGCAACGAAGAGAATAATCGTGCCCAGCATGAGTGAGAATATAATTTTCAACCAGTATTTCATCATAAGCGTAGTAACCTGCAGTCCGGCCTCACGGCCATGTCATTATCAACTGCACATAAAAATTTAAAGCAATTCATTAGTTAAAGAAAAAACAACAACTTGTTATGGGTTCGATTTGCTGGTAAAAAAGATACATCTTTTTGAAAAAAATATCTATTTGTGGAGACCGATGATGCTTGTTACCTTTTACCATATTTTACAGAATCAGCCAGTGCTGACCCTCTTTCTTATCCTTGGCATGGGATACCTGATCGGAAACATTCGTATCGGCAGTTTTTCACTTGGTCCTGTGGCCGGGGTATTGTTTGCCGGACTTTTTTTCGGCCACTACGGTTTTACCATGTCCCCAGGTGCTCAATCCGTCGGCTTTGCTCTGTTCATTTTCTCGGTAGGGTACCAGGCAGGACCACGTTTTTTTGACGTTTTGATGACCGACGGCCTGAAATATTTCCTTTTGGCCCTGTTCGTCGCCCTCACAGGCTTCTCAATCGCCACCGTTGCCACTATCCTGTTCAAACTTGAACCGGGAACCTCGGCAGGACTGCTTGCCGGAGGCCTGACAAGCTCCCCTACCCTGGCGGCTGCCCAAGAGGCGATCCGGGCAGGGAGCGTGGCGCCGCCGGAGGGCTGGTCCGCCGAGGACGTAATCGGCAACATCACAACAGGATATGCCATTACCTACATCTTCGGCCTGATCGGACTCATCACCATTATCAAAATTTTACCCGGCATTCTCGGTATTGACCTGGTCAAGGAAGCCAAAATCATAGAAGGAAAAGAAAACAACCAGGGATCCGGGCCTTTATCCTCCAATGTTACTGCCCGGGCCTACCGGGTCACCAACAAAGAGTTTACCAAGATACCACTGGCGGAACTGCGAGACAAGTACTGGGACGGTTTTGCCGTGGTAAAAATAAAACGTGACGATAAAATCATTTCACCCCGGCGGGATGATTTTCTGCAAATAGACGATGAAGTTATGGTTCTGGGAAACATAAAGTTTTTCAGCAGTGACCTTGTCAAGATCGGGAAAGAAATCACGGCAGAAAAAAACACCCCAAACATTTCCGACACCGCCCAGATCATCGTTTCCAATTCAAAAATTGTCGGCAAGACCCTTGGTGAACTTTATATTGCCCGTACATTTGGCGTATTGCTTCTGGGAGTCAAACGCATGCGTATTGATATACCGAGAAGCAGCGATATAAAACTGCGCAAAGGGGATATCCTCTCAGTAACAGGTCCGGCAACCCACATTGACCTGCTAGGCCGGGAACTGGGTTTTGTTGAACGCGATGTGGCGGAAACCGACATGGTCACCTTTGCCTTCGGCATTGCCGCCGGCGTGGTACTTGGTTTATTTTCAATTAAAATTGCCGGGGTATCTGTTGGCCTCGGTTCAGCCGGAGGACTGCTCTCCTCCGGTCTTATCATAGGTTTTCTGCGCTCTGTCCGCCCTACTTTCGGCAGACTGCCGGATGCCGCCCGCTGGATCTTCATGGAATTCGGCTTGCTTCTTTTCATGACCGGAGTGGGCCTGCGTGCCGGAAGCGACATCATCGAGACATTCCTCCAGGCAGGTCCAAAACTCATTTTAGCCGGTATTTTTGTTACCATCATACCGGTCTTGCTCGGCTATATCTTTGGCCGAAAAATCCTCAAAATACCTCCTGTCCTCCTTTTTGGCGCCATCACCGGATCCATGACAAGTGGCGCTTCCCTCAGCGTGGTCACCAAGGCTGCCAACAGCCCGGTCCCTGCCCTGGGCTACACCGGCGCTTACGCCTTTGCCAATGTCCTGCTCACTGTGGCGGGCAGTATTATTTTACTTTTTTAGTGCGGAAATGGCTGGATCCTGCTCCGGGGAACTTTATTGCCGGCAAAATCTGTG
The DNA here is from genome assembly GCA_034723545.1 of Thermodesulfobacteriota bacterium. Lineage (GTDB taxonomy): Bacteria > Desulfobacterota > Desulfobulbia > Desulfobulbales > SURF-16 > JAGHCC01. Next base: position 24,618 of record JAYEPA010000253.1, read on the forward strand.
AAACCAGAAAAGGGACTTACGTCCTTATGTATTGGATGAAGTGTGTGCCGAAGTTTGAAGGGTATCGCAGATGATAAAAAAATCGATTTTCAGGAGGATGGATCCGATAAAAAACAATGTAACTATTCCGCGTAACAACCGGAAGTCAGTCTCCCGGTTGCCTTAAATTCGTAGTTTATACCCTGTTTTCTAGGGTGAGAGTATATTCTGTTGGCGAAGATCGTCCATCAGCACCTTTGCGAATTTCTGAAAATCTGTTTTTATTCTCGTTGGGTTTTTAGCCTCTGTCAGCCCCGTCCAGATTAATTTTTCGCTGGCAACATCATACAAATTACTTTCCAGATAGAGTGTTTTCCCAGTCGTTGTGGTTATCGGAACGGCCATAACACAAGAGCCATAAAAACTATACATGCCGGAATAATAGGCAGTAGAAACATATTCAAGTGATCCCATACCGGCATATCTGTTGATTTTTGTTTTTTTATCAATCAATATAGTCATAAGAACGGTTTTAGCACCGGATTTCTCAATCGCCTCTCTAACTTTTTCCTTATCCGGCTTGGTTTCCCATCCCGATGTTTTATAACTTTGAACTGCCGTAATATTTTCTGCGACAAACCCTTCAACAAAGGAGTCCTCAAACAGACGCTGACTGGTATGGTCCCGGGTGAAACCGATGACCAGGACATCGTCAACAGAATAACCTTTCAGCGAATCATCCGTCCAGGAATGGAGCATCTTCATTTTTGAACCACAGGAAGTAAGGACGAAGCAAAGTACTATCAAAAAAGCATTGTATAAGAATTTTTTTTTCATGATGGAAATCCTTTAAATATTCAGAAAATTAAAAATAAGGACATTGTGTCGACGACACCCAGTGTCATTAGTCGATCTTGAAAAATCCATATTTTGAGCTGTGAGCTCAGTTCATTCTAAAGGCATTCATTTGTATTTTGAGACTCAAAAAAACTCGCTGAATCAAAAATACCCAAAAAAGTTACCAATGTTCTTCATTCACAACGTCACATATACTTGTTTTATTACATCAAAACTATATTTTTTCTCAAGCCGTAAAACAATAAAATGGCCACGAGCCAAATTTTGAAAATGATCAATAAACAGTGTGTTTATAATAGCGCCGGTAGCGGCACCAATTACAGGAATTGCTTGTGCAGCTATCTTCTCTGAAACTTGAATGCCAAAGCGAGAAGAAATTTGTGAGATAAGTTTGATGATTACAGGGGCGCTTTTCTCGCTTAAACCTTTCTTGGCAATATGTTTTGCGGCATCGCTCACGGCTTTCGCCAGACCTGTGCGGGTGGCAAAATAACCTGTTTCAACTGCATCATCACTTTTACCTGGTCCACCCAAGGCAAAGACTTCTATACACGCTATCTTTACTTGGGGATCGGAAATTAACTGATCTTCGCTCCTGGCGATATCAGCTATGGATCTCATCATAATGGTCGTTGAAATGGGAAGCTCTACAGGCAATGCAGGAAGGCCAAAAAGACCACCAGCTGCTCCGGAACCCGCAACCAGGATTTTATGAAAAGTGTTGGCAGAAGCCATCTCCTTCTTTTTATTCATCGTCAGCATTGCTGAATGAACTGCTGCCCGCAATGCTTTCTGTGTACTTGATGATACGACTTTAGACCAACCTTTAGGAAGGAGATCAAAACCTTTCTCAATAGGAACCCCGAGTGCATTGGTAATTTTTGCTGCTAACCCGGGATTCTCCAGCAAGTATTTTGCATATTTCAAATCATCCAGATCTTTTGCCAAGATATCCATTGTTGTGCATTCCCCCCAATTTGACACCCTTTTACACCCAACCGCACCCTGAAACAAAAAAAGGACTTAACCAAAATTGGCTAAGTCCTTGTATCTCTCTTGGTGACCCCAAGGGGAATCGAACCCCTGCTTTCGGCGTGAGAGGCCGACGTCCTAACCGCTAGACGATGGGGCCTGCGGTGTGGGAAACATTTTTAAATGATCGGGGGTTATTTGTCAAGATTTAGTTAATTCCATATAATTAAAATAAACCGTAACTGTTCAGGTCAATAGGCTGTAGGCATTTAGACTGAAGGAAAGATAAGCAGTTTCATCGCAGAACGGTGTAACGAGAAATACTCTTAAAACTGGGCATAGACCGACTTTCAAAACTAATAGCCTTTAGCCTACAGCCTTCTAAGTAACAAGACTCTCAGTATCCTGTATAAAAAACGCAGAATCAGCACGATAAGTTGAAATTGCCACTCACGTCATTCCGGCATGTTTTTAGCCGGAGATAAGCGCAGACTTCGATCCAGAA